>CAJKQK010000030.1 GCA_905202055.1 uncultured Oxalobacter sp. | reverse complement strand
ATTTGGGGACGAACACGCCGCCGCAGACCGCACAGCGTTTCAAGTCTTTATCCCGGAAAATTTCCGCTTCCAGCATCCCGTCCAGCGGCGTGGCTTTTCCCTGCAAACTGAACGCCATCAGGTTTACGTCCGGCACGTCAAAGGGTGCTGTCACTCCGACGCGGCTGGCAGGGAAGTAGCCGAAACGGGGGTAATACGTTTCATGCCCGACCAGAATGGACCAGTCATAGCCGAGTTCTTTCGCTCTCGCATGACCGGCTTCGATCAGTTTTGCACCGATGCCTTTGCCTTGCCATTGTGGCAGCACAGCCAGTGGTGCGAGTCCGAGCTGGACGGTATTGCCGACTTTTAGCCGTGTGAAAAGGATATGGCCGACGATTTTGCCGTTTTCTGCCGCAACAAGCGACAGTTCCGGTATGAAGGCCTCGCTTTTGCGCAGGCGGTTGACCAGATTCTGCTCGTCGTGATTCGTGTGCAAAGCTTTTTCAAACGCCTGTTTGACGACCTCATAAACCGCGTCGATATCGCCCGGTTTTTCCTGCCGGATGATCATGATGGTTATCCTTCCTGTTTGTCCTGTCAGTCGACATCATAAAATAAAGGGCAACCCTGCGGTTGCCCTTTACTGTCTCCTTTTCAGTTAAAACGCATAGTTGAGACGGACAAGCCCGCTGACCCCCTCGCGCTGGCCGACATACCCCGCCAGTTTCGCTTCCAGACTCAGACGCTGATTGTTCTGTGGCTTGTATTCCAGACCGATTTCACCGATACCGCTGCCGCCTTTCAGGCTCGGTGAGTCGATGCTGTACATGTGATACAGCGTTCCCTTCGCCTTGCCGTCGAACTCGTATTCGTAACCGAGGCCACCCGTCAAAGTCAGTTCTGGCGACATTTTGCGCAAGACTTTCGCCATACCACGCAGACGCTGGGAATTTTCGGCATCGAAATGAACCGGATCGCTGCCGACGCTTACCGAATCGCTACCCTGGCGGCTCCACAGGTATTTGGCCGATACATCCAGATCAGTGACCGAATTGACCGGCGTCATGTAACCGACACCGGCATGGGCACTGACGTACGTGACCTTGCTCTTGTAATGCGCCTGATTGCCCGCGACGTCCAGATAATCCTTGCCAGTATAGTCCGTGCTGGTTTTGCCAATCCGGAACGATCCGTCCAGATACATGCCATTTTTCAGCGTCGCACGACCGAGCAGACCGACACCATAATAATGCGTATCGCCATCTCCTTTAACGGAGCCGTTCGCAAAATTGTTATGGCTGTCGTAGCTGCCCCAGCCCCCTTCGACAAAGACCGCTCCGGCCAGATTGTCCTGTTTCTGCGATACGCCCGCCATCAGACCGAAACCGTCCAGATCGATGTGCGAACCGGTATCGTACCGGCTGGTGCCGCCGGAAACCGTACCGAATACAGTCAGCCTGCCTTCCTGCTGTTCAGCCGCGGCAATGGCGGAAGACATCCCTTGTCCTGCGACGATATCGGCGCCCTGTGTAACGAGTGCCAGACCGGCAAGACGGCCCTCAAGGAAGGATTTGGTTTTCGGATTGACACTGCTGCCTGAAACCGTGGCATAAATATCATTGGCATCCTGCACCATCGCCAGATCGTACTGGAGTGAAAAGCCCTGGGAAACGTTTGCCGAATTGACTAAAGACGCGTTGCCGGTCAGGCCGCCGGTTTTCAGCAGATAAATCCTGTCGCCCGACTGGAGTGCGACGCCCGGATCGATTGCTTTCACCGCCACGGTCGAACCCGTCAGGTCGGCGCCATCGGATGTCTGGATCATGACCGTATTATTGCTTGTGGAAGAGGGCAGATAGAAATTGTACGTCTCGAAATTGCCGACCTTTTTGATGTTGATACCGGAAGTCGATACATTCAGGGTATTTCCGGTGATGGCATCGGATCCGGGAGGAATGGTACCGGTCGTGCCGGTATCGACAAATCCCCCGTAAATGGATGAATTGGAACTGAAAGAGGAATTGCCCGAAATATTGATCGTATTGCCCGTCGCTTTTGCAGCCGTACTGGTAACAAGCTGGGTATCGCCCATGACAAAACCACCATAAACGTCTCCGTTCACCGTTGCATCCGAAATGGTTACCGTATTGTTACTGGCTGTCACGGCAATCGTGCCGGGCCCCAAAGTATTGCCGGTCGCGTAACCGCCGAAAACGCCCCCGTTAACGGTGGCACCACTGGCTATCGTCACCTGGTTACCCGTGGTTTCGATGACCATATTGCCGGTCCCGCTCTCGTTTCCTTCGGCCGAGCCGCCATAGACGCCGGCATTAACCGAGGTGTTGCCGGTGACAAATACTTTATTATTCTCCGCAGAGAGATTGACCAGACCGGATCCCACACCTGTCCCCACGCTTCTGCCGCCGAAAATTTCCTCACTGATGGTTGCACCATCGACAGTAACCTGATTGCTGTCGGAAAAAGCATTGACGCTGCCGGTATTGCCTGACTGGTGAATTGCCGTGCTATAGCCACCATAAACAGCTCTCGCTGCCGTGCCATTGCCCAGAACGACGGTATTTCCTACCGTTTCGGCGTAAATGGCATTCAGGGGGTTCGTTGTGCTTGACGAATAGGCATATCCACCATGTACGTCATTGGCAACGGTCCCTTGCATGAACTGCACTTCATTGTTGCCAGTTGACGCATTCAGCCCATTCACCAACCCACCGAAAACGAAAGAAGGCAATGCACCTCCCGGAGCCATATTGATCGTTACGGAATTGCTGGTAAAAGAAGAAGTGGATGGGAAAAGCCCATTCGTTACCGAACTCACACTACCGAAATCCGCCGGTATGGTTTGCAGATCGGCGCTATTTCCAGTGTAATTGATGGTATCCGCAAGCGCAGGGGCGACGGACAGTGCGCAGAACAATGCGCAGGCGGCAGCAATGGGAGTGATGCGCCCGGATTGCAGTCTGCCGGTACTGGATTGACCAGTTTTTCTCTTTGATTGATGGAATAACATGTTGATTCATCCTGTTTTGTATTGATTGATAAATAAACGGTTGTCTTGCTTCAACAGCCGCGTATGATTCAGAACTTAACGGTGATGCCAAAAGATTTATTGTCCAAAAGCAAATGTTCTTTACAATCAACAAATTCCGGTCGATCCGTTGACCATTCTCATTTGCGGATGTCTCGTCCACAAACCTGAAAGCAACAACGCTTTCTGCCGGAGACATACATCTCCTGCATAAACTCTTCGGAAAGATAATTGAAAATAAAGGTGGACCGTTAACGGATAATTCCGGCTAATTCAGTTAACCCGGTTTCGCAACGGATTCAGTCTGTAACCGGCCATAAGGGCGGGGCAAAAGATGAAAGGGAACGAACAGGTTGTCGTTCCGGTCTTTGTATCGATGATAATTATGTTTCTCATTAAACTCCTTCCTGAATAAATGGATAATGAATGTTTTCTGCAAGTAACTTTTTTATTATTATTTTTAAATGTTACACATCACCAATTTTATTTAGAAGCATAAAAATCACTGAGTTGATAACATTTACGTATAAGCTTAGATGGTTTGAGAGGATATGAGGCAACAGACAGGTTCTAAAATTAGTTTTCTTCCCGATCAGTTATGTTTCAGGAAAACAACACTTGTATTCCCGGGCTGGATCAACAACGGTATTTCAATAAAATCCTTAAGAAATCAGCTTGTTATGGCAGAATTCATCTATTTTCAATCCGGGTTATCATAAGGACTGCCGAAAGAACCTTCACATGTTACAGGTCTGTTTTTGATTTGATGAGGAATGAATATGCGCTGTTACCAGACTCTCCCGTTTCCCGTTGGCCCCATAACCGTCGTGGAAGAGGGCAGTAAAATCGTTTATATCGGATTCGGGACTGACGTGCACGATGCCGTCAGGAAGGAAACGACCGTCTTGCGGGAAACTTTTCGCCAGCTGACCGATTATTTCGACGGCGACGTGAAAACATTCGATATTCCCCTGAAACTTCAGGGAACACCTTTTCAGCTGAAAACATGGGCGGCCCTTCAAACCATTCCCTATGGCAAAACATGTTCATACGGTGAAATAGCGAAGCAGATCGGCCATCCAAAAGCCAGCCGGGCCGTTGGCATGGCGAACCACAATAATCCGGTTTCCATCGTCGTCCCGTGCCATCGTGTCATCGGGGCAAACGGATCACTCGTCGGTTACGGTGGAGGGCTTCCCATTAAACAGCAATTGCTGGAACTGGAAGACCATTATTCACGCGAGCACAATTCTTCTCTTTTCTGAAAAACGATAGTGCCATACAAAAATAAGGCTCAATTTATATAATTCCATAAATTATATAAATAATTCATAATCTTGTTTTTGTATTTTAAAGTGGTTTAATAAATATAAAATTCATTTCGGATATTTTTGATGACGCATCAATCATTACTATAAAGCTAATAATCAAACGAGCTGCCTAATTGATTGAACGGGTTTTTTTCCCTATGCTGGCAACATCGAACCGTTACCGAAAGGAGACTTTCCATGTTGCAGCAAACACGTTCGCCGAAAAGATGGGATACCCGGCGACAGGAAAAACAGACGCGTATCGGGCGTCTTGGCCTGAATGGGAAAGTACTGCCGACAGACGATTTGCCGGCCATACTTGAAAAACTGATCGCTCCGGGCGAGAAGGTGGTGCTGGAAGGCAATAACCAGAAACAGGCCGATTTTCTTTCCCGCATGCTGGCACAGGCCAGTCCCGACAAATTGCACGATCTGCACATGATCATGCCGAGCGTGAGCCTGCCGGAACATCTTGACCTGTTCGAAAAAGGCATTGCCCGCAAGATCGACTTTTCCTATTCCGGTGCACAAAGCCTGCGCATGTCGCAGCTCCTGGAAGACGGACTGCTCGAAGTCGGTGCGATCCATACCTATATCGAGCTGTATTCCCGCCTGTATGTCGACCTGATCCCGGACATCGCACTGGTCGCGGCTTACAAGGCCGACAAAAACGGCAATCTCTACACCGGACCGAGCACGGAAGATACCCCGGCGATGGTCGAAGCGGCTGCCTTCAAAAACGGCATCGTCATTGCACAGGTCAATGAGCTTGTCGATGACGTCACCGATCTGCCGCGTGTCGACATTCCCGGTTCCTGGGTCGATTTCGTCGTCGTGGCCGACAGGCCATTCTTCATCGAACCGCTCTTCACCCGCGACCCGCGTCTGATCAAGCCTGTCCATATCCTGATGGCGATGATGGCGATCAAGGGCATCTACGCCAAACATCAGGTACAGTCTTTGAACCACGGTATCGGTTTCAATACCGCCGCCATCGAGCTGCTCTTGCCGACCTATGGCGAAAAGCTTGGCCTGAAAGGCAAAATCTGCAAAAACTGGACATTGAACCCTCACCCGACCCTGATCCCGGCCATCGAATCCGGCTGGGTTGAAACCGTTCACTGTTTCGGGGGTGAACTGGGTATGGAAGACTATATCGCCGCGCGTCCCGACGTTTTCTTTACCGGCTCCGACGGTTCCATGCGCTCGAACCGCGCATTCTGCCAGATGGCAGGGCAATACGCCGTCGATATGTTCATCGGCTCGACGCTTCAGGTCGATCCTGCCGCCAATTCCTCGACCGTCACCAAAGGCCGTGTTTCCGGTTTCGGGGGCGCACCGAACATGGGGCACGATCCACATGGCCGTCGTCACGCCACCCCGGCATGGCTGGACATGATCGAGGGAAACGATTTGCTTGAACGCGGCAGGAAACTCGTCGTCCAGATGGTCGAAACATACCAGTCCGGTGCTGCGCCGACCTTCGTCGGGAATCTGGACGCGGTCGACGTTGCCAGGGAATCCGGCATGCCGCTGGCTCCGGTCATGATTTACGGCGACGACGTAACACACGTCCTGACGGAAGAAGGGATCGCCTATCTGTACCGCGCCAAATCGCTCGAAGAACGCAAGGCGATGGTCGCGGCGGTAGCCGGTATTTCCGACGTCGGCATGGGCGCTGACCCGAAAACCGTCAGACACCTGCGCGAAGAAGGCAAAGTCGTCTTCCCTGAAGACCTCGGCATTGCCCGCACGGACGCGAAACGTTCCCTGCTGGCGGCTGGCAGCATCGCCGAACTGGTCGACTGGTCTGGTGGCCTGTACAACCCGCCAGCCCGCTTCAGGAGCTGGTAATGAACCCATCCATCAAAATCAGCCACGACAGGGCGGAAGAACTCGCGGCCCATCTGGCCAATCGGGCCAAAGAGGCCCTGCTGGACGAAGCGCGACTGACCCCCAAGCCCGGGCTGGTGGATCGTCGCGGGTCGGGCGCGCATCAAGACATGAATCTGGCAATGCTCGAAGCCTCTGCCGAATGCCTGACGCCCACCTTTGCCGCGATGGCACTCGCCGGATGGGGAAGGGTGCCTGACATGGCCTTGCGCCGGAGAATCGGCGCCATCGGACGGGAAGGGGAAAAAACCATGATGGCAACCACCGGCGGCGTCAATACCCACCGCGGCGCCATCTGGTCGCTCGGTCTGCTGGTGACGGCTTGTGCCATGCATGAAGGCCAGTCCGGGATCGTCCAAACAGTATCGTCGGCCGCCCGTCTTGCAAGCCTGCCCGATACAGCCTGTCCGCCCGTCTTTTCCAAAGGCCGGTACGCCAGCCGCCGCTATAAAGTCCCCGGTGCGAGGGAAGAAGCCCAACAGGGATTCCCGCATGTCATGAATCTGGCCCTTCCACAGCTTGTCCATAGCAGGCAGCAGGGCGTAGGTGAAGACGCGGCACGCATCGACGCGCTTCTGGCCATCATGACGTCTCTGCCGGACACGTGCGTCCTGTCACGGGGCGGCATCAAGGCCCTGACTGACGTGAGAAACGGTGCCCGTGCCGTTCTTGATCAGGGCGGCATCGGCAGTCAGGACGGGCGCAAAACATACGAGATTCTGGAAGCAGGCATGCAAAAGGCATTCGTCTCCCCGGGTGGAGCGGCCGACCTGCTGGCAGCGGCATTGTTTCTGGATGGCATGCATCGTGCCGCCATCCGGCAAGGAGGAAAATGAAATGGAACGCATAGAATTGCAATACACCGGCAGCAAGACTGCCAGAAACAGGGCGCTTTCCGGCGTTGTCGGATCAGGCGACATGGAAGCCCTTTTCGAACCGGACAACGGCAACAGACTGACTGTTTCGATCAAAACTTCGGTCGATGGCAGCACCTCGCGCTGGCAACGGCTTTTCGACCGGATTTCCACGACCGGCAGCTTGCCATCGGGAAAACTGGTCATCCACGACTTCGGTGCCACACCCGGCGTCGCCCGTTTGAGAATTGAACAGGTTTTCGAGGAGGCCTGCCATGACTGATTCCCGCTTTATCGAACTTTCCGCCCGCGACCGGGCAAAGGGACTTCTGGACGCAGGCACGTTTCGTGAACTGCTCGGGCCATTCGAATACATCATGTCTCCCTGGCTGGAACCGCAGAATATCGTCCCGGCAGCCGATGACGGCATGATCGTCGCAAAAGGCACTATCGGAGGAAAACCATCCGTCGTGGTCGCCATCGAAGGCACTTTTCAGGGCGGCAGCATGGGCGAAGTCTCTGGCGCGAAAATGGCCGCTGCACTTGAACTGGCAGCCGAAGACAATCGCAAGGGCATTCCGACACAGGCCGTCCTGTTGCTCGAAACCGGTGGCGTCCGCCTTCAGGAGGCCAATCTGGGGCTGGCCGCGATTGCCGACATTCACGCGGCCATCGTCGACCTGCGCCGCACCGTTCCCGTCATCGGTGTCGTTGCCGGAACGGTCGGCTGTTTCGGTGGCATGTCGATAGCCGCCGCCCTGTGCAGCTACCTGATCGTCACCCGTGAAGCGCGTCTTGGCCTGAACGGTCCCCAAGTCATCGAACAGGAAGCCGGTATCGACGAATACGATTCCCACAACCGTCCGTTCATCTGGAGCCTGACCGGTGGCGAGGCACGGACGCGAAACGGATTCGTGGACAAGCTCGTGGACGACTCGCTAGCCGCCGTGAAAGCGGCGACCATCGAATGCATGGAAAAAGGCAAACCGGCCAGCCTGCGCAACGAACGTTACGATGAATTTCTGGCCCGTCTGAATGCGTTCGATACCCGCCAGCAGGCCGATGCGGAACTGACCGCCGAACTTTTTGCGAAAGGAAACCGTTCATGAACACCGGAAACAGAACAAAGGGCAATGGCGATATCTGGTTCGACCTCTTCGCCGGACAGTTCAAACAACGGGAAGGGCAGTGCGCTTCCGTCAGGGTCGCCGACGGCATGTTGGGCGGACAGGCTGCCCGCATCATTGCTGTCGTTCCCGATCCGGGCAACCACTATCCCCGCGCCGTCAAAGGCGAAGTCGGCCTGCTGGAAGGCTGGACGCTCGGCCAGATGGTGAATGAAGTCATTGAGGAAGACCGGGACAAACCCGTCAAACGCGCCATCGTCGCCGTTATCGATGTTCCCTCACAGGCTTATGGGCGCCGGGAAGAAGCCTTCGGTATCCATCTGGCGCTGGCAGCCGCTGCCGGAGCCTACGCCAGCGCCCGTCTGGCAGGCCATCCCGTCATCGGCCTGATCGTCGGCAAAGCCATGTCCGGCGCGTTTCTGGCACACGGTTATCAGGCCAACCGCCTGATCGCCTTAAACGACAGGGACGTGATGATCCACGCGATGGGCAAAGCCTCCGCTGCCCGCATTACCTTGCGTACGGTCGAGGCGCTCGAAAAACTCGCCTCGGCTATCCCGCCGATGGCTTATGATATCGCCAGCTACAAGACACTTGGCCTGCTGGAAGAGCTGATCGACGTCGCCGATCCGAAACAGCCGACACAAGCGGAAGTGCAAACGGTCAAGACTGCCGTCAACAAGGCTATTGAAACCGCCCGCCGGGAAGGCGTGATGTTGACCAACCGTCTCGGTTCGCCCAACCGCGCCAGCACGTCACTGGTACGCGAGCGCATGAAAGCCGAATGGGAAGCAGGCTGAACCGTAAGGAGAAAAAGTGATGAAACCGTCTGAAACAGTCCCTGTATCGGTCATCCCGCTGCGGCCTTACCGGCCACATGACATGCTGTGGACAGACGGTTTTTCCTCCCTGATATCGGACGATCCATTGCCTTCATGGGTAAACGAACAGTGGAATGCGTCTCTCCCGGTTATCGTTCGCCGCGACCATTCCGCTAAAGGCCTGATCCCGGTCGGCATTCGCGGCAAGGAAAAACACCAGAGGGCGCCGACATGGATTGCCCCTGAAAACGTGTCGAAACGGATCTCGCCGGAATCGCTGGTAAAAGACAGGGAAAAACTGCTGGCTTCCCCCTTTGCCGATGCAAAACCTGTGAAGGCCATTGTCGACATCCTCGAACTGGGGCTGCCCTATGGCTGGGGGCCAACCGGGAGCTGCGCCTATGCACTGGCGAGCGGCCGCGCCGTCATGCACGCAGACAGCGACCTTGACATGCTGATCCGTTGCCCCGAACCCGTTTTGCCGGAAGCATTCGCTCCTCTGGCAGAAAAATGGGACACGTTGCCATGCAAGACCGATATCCAGATCGAAACCCCGTTCGGTGCGTTTGCCCTGAAAGAGTGGATACGGGAAAAGGACAGAAGGGTGCTGCTGAAAACCGACTTTGGCCCTGTCCTGACGGCCGATCCCTGGAATGAAAACGGAAATATACCATGAACCGGATACTCTTTACTTTCCCCGGACAGGGGGCGCAAATACCGGGCATGCTGCACAGTCTGTCCCAAACGTTTCCATGCCAGACATGGCTCGATAAAGCCAGCGACGCGCTGGGCGAAGACGTCATGGCTCTGGATACGGAAGGTTCCCTGAAACGAACCCGTGCCGTCCAGCTCTGCATCCTGATTGCAGGCGTTGTCATGGCCGACCGTCTGATACAGGAAAAAATGGTGCCCGATTTCGTCGGAGGCCTTTCCATCGGCGCCTTTCCGGCTGCCGTGACGTCCGGTGCACTGGATTTTACGGATGCACTGAAAGTCGTTTCCCTTCGCGGCGAACTGATGGAAAGCGCTTATCCCGATGGTTACGGCCTCTCCGCCATCAGTGGCCTGATCGAAAAAGACGTCCGGATACTGATCAATGCCGTCAATACTCCCGACAATCCGGTTTTCCTTGCCAACTATAACGCCACAGACCAGTTCGTCATTGCCGGAACGGAATCGGCCATGCGGGAAGTGCTTGAAAAAGCGAGAGAAAAGGGTGCAACCAAAACCGACCGTCTGGCCGTCGCCGTTCCGTCGCATTGCCCTTTACTGGCCGGGGCGGCAGAAAAACTGTCCGACGCCATCAAACAGCTTGCATTCAAACGGCCTGCAATTGCCTATCTTTCCGGCAGTACCGGCCGTGTCCTCTGGCAACCCGACAGAATCGCCGACGATCTGGCCTTCAATATGGCGCGTCCGCTTTACTGGGCCAATGCCATGACGGCAGCGTATGAAAGAGGAGTGCGACTGGCCGTCGAAATGCCCCCCGGATCGGTTCTGACCGGACTGGCGAAACGGGTCATGAGCGATGGGAATGCGGTATCGGTTCAGCAGGAAGGCCTGAATACGGTTTTAAGGCTCGGCCAGCGCCTGAAACAAAAAATATAAAAAGGGTAAAAGAGGTATGGCAGCAAGCGCCAGCATTTCCGTAACATGAATTCATGCGTGCGGAATCCGCTCGTTTTGACCCCCTGAAACAAACTGGAAAACTTATCCCATACACTGAAGAACGTCCATCCGCACCCAACCCATGTCATTATCCGAAAGCCTTCGGCACCACAACCAGCCATTCAGGAATTTTGTCGCCTGGAACCTGTTACCCTCATTGACACCAAGCTCTTTGGCGGTATAGTCATCTTTCGCCACACCATGACCCGGTTCGATACCTCGTTCCAAAAGCTGTTCCGGAACCCGTCCATCAGAATGATCCGGTACTGTACCGAAATGCCAGTTGTCCCAATCCTCATCACCTTCATATTTCTCCCCAATAACAAGCGGAGTTCCTTTTGTGAAGGTGACAGGGTCCGGAAATTCACTTCCGTGCCGTGCAATCGCGATGAATCGTAGCCTGTTTTCCATAAACAACTCGTCTATCCAGTCAGTCAATCGGTCGTATCCCGGAAAACAGGGATTCGGGATCAGTTTTCAACCTGCCGCACAATCATCCTTGCTTCGGCGACCAGCGCCAGCATATCCGGGTCACGTTCACGTGTTTTCGGGAAAACCAGCGCAACCGTCTGACTTTTCTGGTATTTTTCAGCCAGTGGAAGCAACCTGACGGAATTTTCAAATACCTTTTTAACCCGTTTGGGCACCAGCGAACAACCGACTCCGGCCTGCACCAGATTCATCAGGGAAAAGACATCGTTCAGCCTTGTCACGACTTCCGGTTCGAAACCGGCCACGTCGAATGCCTGCCTGAAACTCTCTGCGGTCGCAAAACCTTCATTCAAGGTCACGAATTTTTCATGTGCGAAATCCGCCAGATCGACCGTATCGGCAAGCGGCCTGACAGCCGAAACCGGCATGGCAAAATAAATATCGTCTTCAAACAGTGGCAAGACTTCGAGACCGGACAGTTCCGCTTTTTTATCGGAAACAGAAATAAGTGCCGCGTCGAGCTGACCTTCTTCCAGTCCCGCCAGCAGGTTCTGGTTGGAATTCATCGTCAGATCAATTTCCATTTCAGGACAGCGGCGTTTGAGTCCCATGATCAGCTTCGGCACGATTTCGAGCGTCAGCGAATACAGGCAGCCGAGCTTCATGCGTCCGCTGCCATATCCGGCAGCCTGACGTGTCGCCACGATAGCCTGTCGAGTCACCATCAGCACTTCTCCTGCGTAGTGCGCCAGCGTCTGCGCAGCAGGAAGAGGACGCAGGTTCCGTCCTTCCGGGGCATACAGGGGACAGCGAAGCACTTCCTCAAGCGAATGCAGTGCCCTGTGAACGGAAACGCTGCTGATCCCGAGGCTTTCCGCCGTACGTGCAATATTTTTCTTTTCCATGAAAGCCAGAAATATTTCAAGCTTTCTGATCGTCAGTTCGCTATCTATCATGATAAAAAAATGAATCAGCCAGGCGATTCGGCATGGCACAGTGTCCATTTCAAACCCATTAGGCACTACAATAACAGAACATCTCTTCAGGAAGCAAAAATGGCGATCTTGATCATCGAAACGGGAACACCCCCTGATACCATTACCGCCCGCTGCGGACAAACGGCCGGATGGTTTCTGACCGCGCTTGCCAAAATCGGCAAAAAAGCCGACGTCGTCCGGCCTTATCTTGGTGAAAAACTGCCCGAACCCACGTCTGTCACCGCCGCCATCATTACCGGTTCCTGGAGCATGGTGACCGACAGGGAAGCATGGAGCGAAAAAACCGCCGATTGGATTCGCAAGGCGATGCCTTTCGACATCCCGCTTTTCGGGGTCTGTTACGGCCACCAGCTCATGGCGCATGCCCTGGGTGGAACCGTCGGAGACAATCCGGAGGGAGGCGAGACCGGAGTTGCCGATATCGAGCTGACGCCAATGGGCAAGCGCAATCTGTTGCTGGACAATTTTCCGGAACGTTTTCCCGCATGCGTTTTTCATCGCCAAAGCGTGCTGGAACCGCCGCAAGACTGCGACATTCTGGCCGTATCCGAAAAAGACGGATGCCAGATGCTCCGTTATGGAACCAGTGCCTTTTCCGTCCAGTTTCATCCTGAATTCACATCTGAAATCATTGAATCGGCATGCAATGCCATCGGTGAAAAACCGGAAAGCCTTTCCGCCTTGAGCAGACAAGACACAAACTGGCCTTTAAAGCTTTTGCATAATTTCTGCCGGATCGCCGAAGATATCGGCTAAAAGATTATTTTTCCGTTCTTTCAAATTGTTTTTAAACTCTCTAAAAAAAGACGGAAAATCATTCAAAATGAAAAGAAGGAAAAAGTTTATAAACATAGCGTTTAGCTTACTGGTTCAAAACGGCTGAAAAAGTTTCCGTCCAACCATAATTTATTGTGTCAGATATGCCAATATTTTCCGAAAGCCCCTGTTTCCGGAAAGTGAATTCCTTGTTTGCCGCAAATGAAAATGCGCAGCTCCACAAGGAGACTGCGCATCATTTCGGAAAAAAACGGATTATTTTGCCTTGACGTAGTCACCTGCAAGCGTTTTTCCGTCAGAGCAGAAGAGTCCCAGATCGTTTTTGTCAGCCGCCCTGGACGTGAAAACGTTCATCCCTTCGGCACCTGTCGAACGGATAACCATCGTGCTCTTCAGATCAGGATTGGCGGTTTGCAGAGGGACTTCGATCTGGTCATTGACGATCTTGCCGTTAGCGTTGAAGGTACAGCCTTCTTCCATGCCATCCGCAGCAAAGGAAACGGTTACGCCATTTTCGGCATTCCCGAGAATAGTCAATGTCTGCATATTGCCATTCAACATGGGTTCGCCGGACAATTTGTAGCGTCCTGAAAAGTCGGACGCGACTTTAGGCTGAACTTTCTTGAGGGTATATTGTTCCGACATCGATTCGGAACGCTTGCCTTCCTTGTTCGTCATTTCAATCGCGTCAGGCGATTTGACAATGAAGTATTTCGTATCGAACGGGAAGGTCACCGTGACAATGCCTTTCTCCATCTTCCATGTACCGGCTTCGGAAAGGGATGCGCCATCCGTATTTTCATACAGGGAAGTATCGACTACCGTTCCGTCAGGATTGAACGTAACGGCATATTTGATCCCGGCACAGTCGGCACAGGGAATGGTACCCGTATACATACCTTGTGGAGGGGTATCGTTTTTGGGCGCCTTGCTACAGGCGGCAAGCGCAGCCAACATGAATAATGAAACCACAAAAAGGGAAAATCGCTTCATAACTGTCTCCTGGGAAGTTCTGGGTTGAAAAATTCAGGAAGAATCAAAACCACACAAAGGCTAACCTACACGGAAAGTCAGGAAGTGACGCATATCAGAAAGCGTCCACAAAATGGCCAGAAAAGAAGAAAATCAGCAAAAGAACATGATTTTTCCATAAAAAAAGAACCGGACAGCACAAGCTGCCCGGTTTCATCGACAAGACGAAAATCAGGCGATTTTCGGCTGTCCGTCCGAAGCCGTGGCACCACCATCGACCGGAATGCAGGCCCCGTTAATGAAACTGGCGTCGTCACTGGCCAGAAAAGCCATCACCGAAGCGACTTCTTCAGGCTGGGCGGCATGTCCCAGCGGAATCCGCTCATTGAATTTTTCCTGCACGGCCGCATCGAACCCCTTTGTCATGTTCGTTTTGACCAGACTCGGACAAACGGCATTGATGCGAACCCCCGACAAACCGTGATCCAGCGCCATCGCACGTGTCAGATTGGCAACGGCTCCCTTGGAAGCACAATAAAAAGCGGCCCCCCAATCACCCCCCAGTCCGGAAACCGAAGCGGTATTGATCATGCAGCCCTTTGACTTGACAAGATGGGGAAGGGAAAATTTTGCGCCGAAAATGACCCCGTCAATATTGATGCCCGAAATCCGCCTCCAGTCATCCAGCGACGTTTCCAGTATCGAGCCGATAACGTGAACACCGGCATTGTTGATCATGACATCGAGCCTGCCAGCGCTTTCGACCGTTTCGGCAATCATGTTTTCAACCGCTTTCGGGTCGGAAACATCGACGGGTACGACAAATGTACGATCAGAGGGAAGGGAAGCCGCCATTTTTTCCACATCCTCCCTGACATAATCGACAGCAACAACAGTGGCTCCTTCTGAAGAAAAACGTCTTGCCGCAGCGGCACCGATACCGTTACCGGCCCCCGTAATCACGACCACCTTGTCCGTAAAGCGATTCATAAGCGTCTCCTTTGAAGTTTATTCCAGAGAGACAGGCATAACTCCCGAAAGTTGCGGAAATGACGGAATACGAAGTTTGGCGGAAGAAATGAAGGCTAAAAAAAAGCCTCATTTTCATGAGGCTATCACGGGTTTCCTTGTAAAAATTCGATGCTCGATCAATGTCCCGATGACTTCAATAGGCACGATATCGGATCGCAGGGAAGGATAATCCTCATTCAAAGGTACCAGTTCGAACGTCATATTGCCGGATGTGTCCAGACCTTTCGGACGATATTTTCTCAAGACCAGTTCCTTTTTGGCCCCGCATTTCGCCACAACGAAATCACCAGGCTCAGGCACTGCCACCGGATCAAGGATGATCCAGTCGCCATCCTGAAAGACAGGTTGCATGGAATTGCCCGATACCTCCAGCGCAAAGGCACGCGAAGACAGGTTCGTATGGGTGAAGAGCCAGCCCAGAGGGTCACCCGGCACGGGAGCGGCAGCCTTCGAACTGATCTTCAGTGCCTGATCGGGCCGGATCAGCGGAATCTGGCTGGTTTTGGAAAACAGCGGTGACGAATCGCAAAGCACATTCAGGGACATGGGACCGTTGCCGGTTTCCAGCCACAAAGCGGAACATCCGATCACTTCCTGAGCTTTCAACATTCCCTGTTTTGAAATGCCTCTTTCCTGCCAGTTATGAATCGTTTGCGGAGACGCGTTGATCGCCCTGGCCAGTTCAGACTGGCCATATATGCGCTTTAAAACCTTCGCTGCTTCGTATAGACGTTTCATTTGTTCATGCATACAAAACATTGTCTCGATTTTTCAAGTGAAGTGTTACACGTAATGTTTGACCACCTCATCAACAAAACGTTTAAACACAATGGATACACAGGCATAACCCGCGATGTCATGATCGTGATCGCCAAAAATACACGCATTCCATTTTGGCAAACGTTATTTCACCTGTCTGAAGCTTGTGAATAATGAAATCCATCTTCATAACAGACAAGCATGATTTTCGGATATTTGACAACCAAACCAGTAGTTTATAAAACAATATATTTACCGGGCAAGCGAACCGGACAGGAATTAATACAATATGATAAAGCTGGATGAACCGTATCATGCGGCATCCAGCCATTTTTTGAAACCGGGAATTTTTTTGTACTGGCGCGAGAAAAAGCAGGTTCGGAGAGAAAACAAAAAAAGGCCCTGTCAGAACAGGGCCCTTAATACGAATTCATGCAGGATCCGCCAAACTGGTGCCCGGGACCGGAATCGAACCGGTACACCATTTCTGGCGAGAGATTTTAAGTCTCTTGTGTCTACCAATTTCACCACCCGGGCAAGGACAGGAATTGTAACAGATAGGCTGTAAAAGCTGAACAGAATTAATGCAAATTACGTTGTGGCAACAAAAAACCATTCATCCGATATAATAGAAAAAGAACTTTAACCGATCCAGCAACCGCCGGGATATCTCACATTAATGCCTGATTCCAAAGCTCTCGATACCATTACCGTCACCGAAGTCACTTACCTTGAAACGGATGGGCAGTCAGCCCGTGCATTGATTTACCGTCCAGGGGGAGAAGGGCCGTTTCCAGCCCTTGTCTGTGTTCACGGGGGAGCATGGGTTTCCGGGGACCGTTTTGCCACGGCCGGATTTGCTGAACTGGTGGCAGAAAAAGGCATTGTCGTCATGGCAATCGATACCCGTCTGGCGCCTGCATTCCCTTATCCCGCTTCAGTTGCCGACGTCAACTATGCGACACGCTGGATCAAACTCCACAGTGGCCGGTACAACATCGATCCTGACAGGATAGGGGGACTGGGCATTTCAAGTGGCCAGTTGGTGGCTCTTTCCGCCATGCGTTTTGACGATCCGGGATACAACGTCCTTGAACTGGAAACGTCCGGCACGCCGCCTGACGCAAAAATGGCGTTTGTCATTACCTGTTCGGGCGTTCTCGATCCTCTGGGCCGCTACAGGATGGCGGAAAAATCCGGCAACATGGCCATTTTGCTGTGTCATCGCGCCTATTTCGGCGATGAAAAAACGATGGAAGAATCCAGTCCCCTGTCAATACTGAAGCGCGGCGAAAAAACCGCATTGCCCGATGCGCTCTTCTTCCAGGGCGAAGCCGATCCGCGATTGCCTGCCGATACGGCCCAAAACATGGCCGACGCATGGAAATCAGCCGGTGGCCAGGCGACAGCCATTATCTATCATGGCGCCGGCCATTCAATCGGAAGCTGGCACAAACGCGATTTTTCCGACATGCTGGAACGGATATCCTCTCTTTGTCATTCGTCTGTCAACAAGATGTAGCCGAATCCCATCATTGTCCATATTTGACCGCCAATTACATACCAACGCCATGAGTGACCAGAAACAGGAAGTACAAACAGCCCTTGTGAATGCAGTCAGGCAAATGGAATCATATTGGCAGGAAAGCGGTACGATAGCGCTTGTGCGCGATACCAGCCATACCATCCTGTATATCAACAATGAGTTTGCCAGACTCATCAATCCGGAACCTGAAAAACCGACAGGCTCCGCAAGCGGTTCGACATTACCTGCCTTCCTTCACCGACACTTCAGCGAACGGGAAAAATCAGTACGATCAGACGGGAAACCGGTCGTTTTTAATGAAAAACTGATGTTTCAAAACGCTGAAGCATCTTATTCAACAGTTTATTTTCCGCTTAAAAATGCGGTTGGAGAAGTTATCGGGACAGGCCTTGTCGGCATTCCGGCGAAAACCGGTATGGCCCATACAGCCAATGGAAAAGCAGACACGCAAAACCATAATGCCGACATCGATCCCGTAACTGAAATACCGACCCATCAGGCAACGGCCGGTGCCATCGAACATGAAATCATCCAGTCAGACAAACATGGCAAACCGTTATCCATCGTCCTGATCAATATCGATAACCTTGCCAGGATCAATGAAGAATCGGGAAGAATGGCCGGTGACATCGTTCTGGTCGAATTCTGCGAGCTGGTCAAAAACCATTTGCGTTCATCCGACCTGTTCGGAAGATGGGAAGCCACTGAATTCATCCTTGCACTTCCCGATACGAATGTCGTGGCGGCAGGGCAGATCGCCGAACGTATCCGTCACGCCATCGAAAATTACCAGTTCAGGAACGTGTCGTCCCTGACAGCCTGTTTCGGTGTTGCCCTTCATGAGAGGGGAGAAAGCGTAGAGGATTGTGTCAGCCGTGCCGAAGCCGCCGTTTTCGTCGCCAAAACGAACGGAAAAAACCGCGTCGAGGTCGACAGGGCAGGAATGAACGAGCTGGGTCTGCCCGACCTGAAAGCCAGCAACTTCCTGCGGCTGGTCTGGAAACGCGAATACGAATGCGGCAACACGATTATCGATTACCAGCATCGTCTTATGGTATCCGATGCCAACCATTTGCTGGCCGCCATGCTGGAGAACAAACCCAAAAAACAGATCACGCCCCTGATCAACAAACTGCTTGCACATA
Organism: uncultured Oxalobacter sp.; assembly: GCA_905202055.1. Lineage (GTDB taxonomy): Bacteria > Pseudomonadota > Gammaproteobacteria > Burkholderiales > Burkholderiaceae_D > Oxalobacter. The sequence goes on along the minus strand of CAJKQK010000030.1, from coordinate 3,990 downwards.
TCCAGCAGCATTTTGACGAAGAGGAAAGCATTCTCGAAAAAATGGGTTACCGGGAAACGGCAGAACACGCCATGATTCACCGGCAACTCATCGCCAAAGCCGTACGGCTCTCGGTTCGTTTTGAAGAAAACAAACTTGATTTCGGCGAAATCTTCAGTTTTCTGGCAAACGACATCGTCATCGAACACATGATAAAAACCGACAAGAAATACTTTCCGTTTCTTCCGCAAGCACAGCATTGACCGATTTTCATCTGGACAGATAGCCTTTCTCCGGTTAACCTAGGGGTTATAAGGATTATGTGTAATTGTTAGCCGCATAAAAATATACATACAGAAACATCAACTCCCGTTAATTAACCCATTGCCAGCAAACGATTTAATCAATGCCCTGTCCGGACTGGATGAAAAATCATTCCTTTTGTCCTGTCATGAAAACCGGTGATTTCCGATGCCGCATCGAAATGGAAACTTTCACTACACGTAAATATTTGTCAGGTACCTGAAAACCCATGTGCCGTCAGGGCAAGAGGAATGAGCCATTTGGCCGTTTTTCATTTTTTCGGATACCAGCAAAGATGATGAAAAATGGCAGTGACTCACGCAATGAACATTGCACTGTGCAAACGTGCCTGTATTTCCTGATTTCCAGTATCGCCGGGACCGTCAAATCACACACATTTTTTCAAATGGTCTGCATATGAACAATCAGACACAACGAATCGGCAATGCCGTCATTGAATCAGCCTTGCTAACCGCGATAGGTTTGCATGACACCAAAACAGTCGTCATCATACGTAACCGATTCGGAAAGACAGTTTATGCCAATACCGGAATCGAAAAACCGTTTGATCCCGAACAGGAAAACACTGTGCAAAATACAGGAAAACGGGCTGTTTGCATTGAAAAAATCTGTATTGACGATACGATCACGACCTGCCTGACCATTTATTTTCCTGTGAAAACTGATGACGACATCACGGGAATCGGAATGATAGCCATCCCGGTCGACAGCCCTGTGCATCTGGAAAACGGACAAAAATACTTATCCATGAAAGACAAAGGTATTCCGGACACCGGAACCGGGATATGGAATTCCCCAGCCATGCTGGCAAACCTGCAAAAAGAAATTTTCGAACTTGATGAAAGCAGCGGCGACACGACTGTCGTTTTGATGAACATCGATAATTTTGCAAAAATAAATGAAGAATGGGGACAGTTTTCGAGCGACGTTGTCCGGGCGGAATTTTGCGAGCTGATCCTGAAACACCTTCGCTCATCCGATTTGTTCGGGAAATGGAGCGAAAGGGAATTCATTTTGCTTTTGCCAGATACCAATCTCACGACAGGCAAACAGATTGCCAAAAGGATCGGAAGTGCCATCGAGCACAAACAGTTCAGCCGGGTTGGGCAAATAACGGCCAGCATTGGCGTGGCGACATACCGCCAGGGAGAAACCCTTGAAGACTTCATTAATCGTGTCGACGCTGCCGTTTTCGCGGCCAAGACAAGCGGAAAAAAACGGGTTGAACTGAAAGCGCGCCACTTTATGAAACTCGTCTGGAAGCGGGAATATGAATGTGGAAACCAGACCATTGACGAAGAACACCGCCAGCTGTTTTTCTATTCCAACCAGCTCTTGCATGCCATCTACGACAATAAGCCGAAAAAACAGATTTCCCCGTTGATCCATCAATTGCTGGTGCACATTCAAATGCATTTCGATAATGAGGAAAAAATCATGGCGTCTATCGGATATCCGCAAAGGGGTGAACATGCCGTCATTCACCGGCAACTCGTCCATAAGGCGGTTCATCTGGCCGGGCTTTTTGAAGAAAACAAGCTGGATTTTGCCGAAATCTTCAGCTTTCTCGCCAATGACGTCGTCATTGAACACATGCAAAAAGAGGACAGGAAATTCTTTTCAACTGTTTCGGAATTTTATATTTAATTGTTTTTCATCTGGACAGTAAAGCCCTCACCGGTTAATCTTAAGTCAATAGAGGAATATCGGTTGACGGGTTGTCTCCAAAGGCTTGGCCACCGGAATTTTACGATAACCGTCGCCCGGCCATTTCAAGTAATGCCTTGCCTGCGGGACGAACATGAATATCTTCGCCCTGCCCGAAAGAACACCTATACGGAAGGAGTTTTCCATGCGAACCATGAAAGCGGCGGTTTTCGTCAAACCGGGTCAAATCGTCCTCGACGAAAAACCGGTTCCAGAAGTCGGCCCGGGTCAGGCGCTGGTCAAAATCACGACGACGACGATATGCGGTACGGACGTACACATTCTCAAGGGCGAATATCCTGTCAAGCCGGGTTTGACCGTCGGCCATGAACCTGTCGGCGTCATAGCCGAACTTGGCGTCGGCGTCACCGGTTATCAGGTAGGGCAGCGGGTCGTGGTCGGCGCCATTACCCCTTGCGGACAGTGTTACGCCTGTCTGGACAATCATTCATCGCAATGCGGCGGTCATGGGACGGGTGGCTGGAAAGCCATCGGCGGCTGGAAATTTGGCAATACCATCGACGGGACACAGGCCGAATACGTGCTGGTACCCGACGCGGTCGCCAACCTGGAACCGATTCCCGATGACCTGACCGACGAACAGGTACTGATGTGTCCGGACATCATGAGCACGGGGTTTTCCGGCGCCGAAAACGGCAAGGTCAAAATCGGCGATACCGTCGTCATTTTCGCACAGGGCCCGATTGGCCTGTGCGCGACGGCAGGAGCGAAACTGCGTGGTGCAACGCGCATCATCGCCGTGGACGGCATCAACGAACGGCTGGCCATTTCGAAACGCATGGGGGCTGATGTGACAATCAATTTCCGGGAAAAAGACCCCATCGAAGAAATCATGAAAATAACCGATGGCAAAGGAGTCGATGTCGCTATCGAGGCGCTGGGAACCCAGCAGACTTTCGAAAGCTGCCTGCGTGTCTTGAAGCCGGGCGGTGTCCTGTCAAGTCTCGGTGTGTATTCCGGCAAGCTGACGCTTCCCGCCGATACCATTGCGGCGGGACTGGCAGACCAGACCATCATTACCACCCTTTGTCCGGGTGGAAAGGAACGCATGCGGCGACTGCTGAACGTTGTCGCAAGCGGCCGTGTCGACCTCAAACCGCTCGTCACACACCGCTTCAAGCTGGACGATATTGAAGCGGCATATGATCTTTTCGCCAATCAGCGCGATGGAGTACTGAAAATTGCCATCACTCCCTGATTAAACTCAACCACGATTTTCCGGCCGGATTGGAAAATACAATCCGGCCTTTTTCATTACAAGGCTGATTCTCCCTGAACAATCAGTTCCTCCAATAACTTATTGAAGGCTGCCGGGGAAAATCCGGTTTCCGGAAAAGCTTGTAAAAGCTGACACAACGTTTTTACCATTTGGAAGGATTGACCCCATGAACGACAGACCGCCCATTACCCTGAGCAGTAGCGATTACGAACGGCTGACCCAGATGCTCATGTCAAACAAATATCGCAATCTGCAGGGAATCGATGAATTGCAGGATGAGCTTGACCGGGCCAACGTCGTTGAACCCGGGGAATTGCCGAACGACGTCATCACCGTCAATTCCACCGCCCGTTTTATCGACGAAACCTCGAACGAACAATTCGAAATCACCCTGGTTTATCCGGACAAGGCTGACGGAGCGACAAAAATTTCCGTCCTGGCGCCTGTCGGCAGTGCCTTGCTGGGACTGTCCGTCGGCCAATCGATACCCTGGCAAGTCCCGGGCAGGCAAAAACTGCTGCTTAAAGTTCTTGATGTAAAAAAGCCTGATATTGAATAATATTGTAAATCAATACATTATTTGCTTTTATTAAAGCAAAACATTAATTTTAGCCACAAAAAAGACAGTGGCACAATAAAAAAGGAAGAAATCCATACAGGATTTCTTCCTTGATCACAGGGTCGGCTTCCGACATGAATCGGATAGTGAATCGCCACCAGGATTCTAGTGGCGGTGTCGA
>CAJKQK010000029.1 GCA_905202055.1 uncultured Oxalobacter sp. | reverse complement strand
TAAAGATTCCGGACAGGAATTATTCGTGATGTATGAAAAAGCACGTGCTTCCTCCCTCCGACACACGGATATATGACGCAGCCATGTTCACTGTCATCAAAAGCCGGAGATTTCAGCAGAGCTTGCGCTGTTGACCACATGATGGTTGATCCCCTCCGGATGTTCGGGTCTGCGAGAAAATGAATGTGGTTTTAAAATTAAAAACATCCCCCCTGTCGCTATCGGGCGTTGTCCGGGGAATAGCCACATGGGGATAATTAGCCTCTATTTCCAGCTTCCTGAAAATAGGGGATTAACTCGATGTTTGGCCTTGCCGGGTATTTTCGGGATAACGTCCCAATAAACAGGAGGTAATAAAATGGCTTTCGCTACTGTCAATCCGTATAACAATGAGTTGGTTAAATCTTTTCCGGAGGCTACCGATGCAGAGGTGGCAAAGACTATCGCAGCCGCTGATCGCGCTTTCGGGTCCTGGAAAAAAACGAGCCATGCCGTACGCCGCGTTATTTTGCAAAAAGCGGCTGATTTGCTGCGTGCCAATGCTGATGATTATGCCAGGCTCTTGACCTTGGAAATGGGCAAATTGTTTTCTGAAGCCAGGGCTGAAGTGGAACTGTCCGCGCAAATCTTTGAATACTATGTGCGAAATGCCGAGAAATTGCTTCAGCCTGAATCATTGCCTGTTCTCGATCCGGCTGAGGGGAAAGCCGTTCTGCTCCATGAGCCGCTGGGCGTTTTGCTGGCCATAGAACCCTGGAATTTCCCTTATTATCAAATTGCACGTATTCTGGCTCCGCAACTTGCTGCCGGCAATACCCTGATTCTGAAACATGCCTCCAATGTGCCACAATGTGCCCAGGCCTTTGAAAAATTGATGAAGGATGCCGGTCTGCCTGACGGCTGTTTCATCAATCTGTTTGTGTCCCACAAGAAAATTGAAGATATCCTGAAAGACAGCCGCGTAGTAGACGTGGCTCTGACCGGTTCCGAAGCCGCAGGCTCGTCCGTTGCCCAGCTGGCAGGAAAATATCTGAAAAAATCCACGATGGAATTGGGTGGAGCCGACGCGTTCGTCGTATTGAAAGACGCGGACATGGACAAAACCGTCAAATGGGCCGTGTTCGGTCGTCACTGGAATGCCGGTCAGGTTTGCGTTTCATCCAAACGCATGATTATTGATGCCGCTGTTTACGATGAATTCCTGACCAAATACACCAAAGGAGTCGAGGAATTGGTAGCGGGTGATCCAATGGACCCGAAAACCACCTTGGCGCCATTATCTTCCCGGACGGCTGCCGATGATGTGCGCAAGCAGATTGCGGAGGCTGTGGCTCACGGGGCGACGGCAACTGAAGTGGGGCCCGAAGTGCCGAAACAGGGGGCTTTCGTTCAGCCGACCATACTCACCAATGTGACTCCGGATAATCCCGCTTATTACCAGGAATTTTTCGGTCCGGTTTCCATGATAATAAAGGCCAGAGACGAAACCGATGCGATTGCCATTGCCAATGATTCGCCATTTGGTCTGGGTGGATCTGTGTTTACCCGGGATGAAGAACGCGGTTATAAGGTGGCGGAGCAGATTTCGACTGGTATGGTTTATGTTAATCATCCGACTATGGTTAAAGCCGATTTGATATTCGGTGGCATACGCCGCTCAGGTTATGGCCGTGAATTACTGGGGCTCGGCCTGAAAGAATTTGTCAATCATAAACTGATTGATGTAGTGGACATCGACGCCCCTTTTTAATCATCAGTGAATCCGAACTTCATAAACAGGATTGGCAGCCTGTGAGGGCTGTCATTTCCGACGGTTGAATTTATGCAAATACCCTGAAACGTGTGGCGTCGTCGATAAAAGTCTTGTCGCCAAATGGAGCCTGATTGGAACCGAACGGCATTTGTGCGCGCAGTTTCCATGTGGTCGGGATGTCCCATTCTTTGGCCGTCGCAGCATCCGGCAAGGGATTGTAGTGTTGCAGGCTCGCGCCGATATTGGCGTTGGCAAGTGCTGTCCATACGGCGTATTGCGCCATTCCGCTGGCCTGTTCTGACCAGATCGGAAAATTGTCGGCATAGGAGGCAAACTGCTGTTGCAGTGATTTCACGGTATCCTGATCTTCGTAAAACAAAATCGTACCGGCTCCCGCCGCAAAACCGTCGATCTTTGCATCGGTAGAAGCGAAAGCGTCAGCCGGCACTTTTTGGCGTAATTCGTCTTTTACGATTTGCCAGAATCTGTCGCTTTGCTGACCAAACAAAATCACGACACGTGAACTTTGTGAATTGAAAGCGGACGGAGACAGTTTGACAGCTGTTTCAATCAGTCTGGTTATGTCGTCCCTGCTCAGGGGCAAATCTTTGCCCAGTGCGTATTGGGTTCGGCGTTTCTCAATAGCAGCAATCAAGGCATTCGTCATCATTACACCTCGTGAATAAAAAATTGTAAAGGGAGCTCAACTCTTAATATACTGTGCGAAATGCTCGCACTATCCCGCCCGGGATTTCAGGCATTGTCGGACAGAACAGGTTATGAGCAAGGCGGTAAGCCATGTTACACCTGCATCGAATTTTTCGCTTCATCGATGTTTTTTCATCAATGACTGTATTGGCGCACGACACATGAGAGCAAATCCTGAACTGATGCGACCTTTATTGTTGTCGTGTGCGCCTGATTGTCCGGTTGCGCTTGTAAAATCGCTACCCTCATACCGTTTTGGAAAATAGCCGCATCTGACGAATTCAGGCTATTATGTTCTCATGTTCCGAAAATTCATTTCCCTGTTATTGATGTCCTGCATGCTGTTTGCTTCGACGGCAAACAGCGCGGAAATCATTTTGATTGCCGACAATCAACAGGTGGAACAGGCTGTGGAAAATCCGGTTTCGTGTCATGGCGATAGCCAGACAATGAAACAGCAAGACTCATCAACGTCAGGGTCAATGCATATGTCGGATATTTCCGCCAAGGTGTTGCATGATTGTTGCATGGCTTTTTCGCCCTGTCTGTTGCCCGTGTCATTCCACTGGCAGACGCCTCTTCAGCCGGAACACGCCAGCGCGCTTGAGTCAGACCTGTTATTGACGGACAGGTCTGAAAGTCCTTACAAGCCTCCCCGGCGGTACTCCTGATACAGAATCGTAGTTTTTTCATGCAGTACAGTTGACTGCATGTTTCTGATTTTTAGGAGTGAATAATGAACATGACTCATTATATGGAGCTGCTGGCTGACAACCAGCCGTGGAACCTGATTATATTCATGGCCATCCCGGTTATCCTGGCCGAAACTGTCGCTATTACGGAACTGTACATTCTCTATACCCGAAAACTGGATACATGGGTCAGAAGTGTGAACAGGATTGCAGGTGTTGTCGTTGGAGTGTATTTCACCGGTATCATCATTTACCTTGTGGCGACTGCTGTCGTACCGCTTACCAGGGCGAATGAATGGAGAACGGTTATCGATGTCATCGCGGTAGGGGCGTATCTGATTGGAGGTATCCCAATGGTATTGATTGCCCTGCAGGACATGAACCTCATTCACAAAAATGTTTCGGCAGAAAGAAAACTGGGCTATCACGCCGTCTACGTCGCCGTTTTTCTCGTTTTTGCGCATATTGCCATGATTGCAGGCATGACTGACCCTGCTTTATTGGGTTATCAAGACAAAATAAGCACTCATCTGATGTCGGATCAGTCACATTCGATGCCACTGAACCATCAGATTGAAGGGCAAGCGAAAAAGACACGGCAAATGACGCACGAGGCAAATGGGAACGGGATACATCAGAATATGATGCATCCTTAAACTGCGCAGATGATTCACGCCCTTTCCGCACAAACGGGAGGGACGTGGAAAAACAGAGCCTTCAAAAAGCGACAGATAGTAGCCAAAAATTCGGTCTGCGCTTTTGGCTTTCCTGCTTTTCACCCGGTCTTGAAAAGGTCTGGATGAACCTTTGCGGCGTGTCCATCAACTCTTTTTTCCCTGACAGGATTGTTTTCCTGGGACTGAACAATATGTTTGACTTTACGAAATTGAATTCCTATAATTCAGATAGAAATTATATGAAAATAATGGAGACTTCAATGTACACCCTGACTCAATTCGGACTTTCATCTTCTGAATGTTGTTGTCGCATGGCAAATATAAACAGCAGGACAAAACGATCCGTTTTGTCTCGATACACGCTACGCCATGTCATAAAAGAAAATGAGATACCAATTACTTAAAGTACTGACTCCAATACTTGCAATAACAGTTACATTTGCAATTGATTCAATTTTGCCCAATTCAACGGAACATCCTGCAACGGGATTTCCCTATTTTGCTTCAGTTCTGATTTTTCTGTTTGTCGTAACGACACTTCTTTTCCTCGCCAGCCTGTTCATCCCCCGTTTCAGGGAAACTTATCAGGCAAAATCTTCTTTTTATACCGGTGTCATTTTCTTCCTTTGCCTGATTAACCTGTTGACCGCAAAAACGGCAACGCTGCCTGTACTGTATTTCCCGACGCCTGACCGGATTTTCGGGGCACTGGCGGAAGATTCGATTTTCATCGGAAAGTGCCTTCTTTATTCCTTGCGCCTGCAATTGATCGGCTGGTTTTGCGGTGCTCTGGCAGGTATAGGAACCGGTATCGCAATCGGTTTTAACCATCGCATCCGGTATTGGGTTCATCCTCTGGTGCGGGTGCTCGGGCCGATACCATCCACAGCGTGGATTCCGCTGGTACTGGTCATTTTTCCCAGCGCCATTTCGGCCAGTGCTTTTCTGATCGCTCTTGCTGTCTGGTTTCCGACGACCGTTCTGACCATGAACGGCATCGCCAATATTCCGAATGCCTATTTCGAAGCAGCTGCCACGATGGGAGCCACTCCACGCTATACGGTGTTTCACGTCGGAATACCGGCAGCCATGCCTCATATGTTCATTGGCCTGTTCAATGGGACCTGTGCATCCTTCATTATCCTCGTCACAGCCGAAATGCTGGGCGCCAAATTCGGGCTCGGGTGGTATATCAACTGGCAGAAAGACATGATGGCCTATGCCAATGTCTACGCCGGGCTGATTGTCATGTCCCTGGTTTGCTACTGCATGATTACCTTGCTTTTCCAGCTGCGAGACAAGATTCTCGTCTGGCAGAAAGGAGTGATCAAATGGTAAACGGTATTGCCATTTCCGGGGTCAGCAAGCTGTTCACCAATACCCGGAATGAAACGATCACGGCACTGTCGAACATCGATCTGGACATCGCGGCCGGATCATTCACTACCCTGATCGGCCCATCCGGTTGCGGAAAATCCACTCTTTTGCGTCTGGTCGCAGGGCTCATCAGGCCGGATAGCGGCATGTTGATACAGGGTGGTGAGCCGATCGTGAAACCGGGAAGCGACCGGGGTTTCATGTTTCAGGAACATACTCTTTTCCCCTGGCTCACCATTTCCCGGAACATCGCCTTTTGCCTGCATGCACAGGGAATTTACAAGGAAGTCTCTTCCCGGGTGGATGCATTCATTGAATTAGTCGGCCTGAAAGGTTTTGAAAATTATTACCCCTACCAGCTTTCCGGTGGCATGTGCCAGAGAGCGAGTCTGGCCCGTGCCATCGTCAGCCATCCCAAAGTCCTGTTGCTTGACGAACCATTCGGTGCGCTGGATGCCTTCACCCGCATGAGCATGCAGGAAGAGCTCCTTGCCATCTGGAAAGAATGCAACATGACCATGATCATGGTCACCCATGACGTTGATGAGGCGATCTATCTCTCCGACCGGATCGTCGTTATGTCGCCTCGCCCCGGAAGAATCACCAAAATCATCAATGTATCGTTCAGCCGTCCGCGAATGCGAAGCAGCAACGAGTTTCTCCGATGTCGGGGTGAAATACTCCGTTTGCTGGATTTTGGTGGAACCGTCATGGAACCGGAATTTTATCTCTGAACATCTTTTCCGGCTTGCCATCCATTTTTGTCAACAACAAGGAAACAACTAATGAAAAAAACGATTTTTTATCTGTTTTTAGGCATTGCTGCACTCGTTGTAGCGGCGTGCAGTACTAAAAACGACCCCTATCATTTGCGCATTGCCTACTCACCCGCCTTGTGTCAGGCGCCCTTGCATATTGCAGTTGAAAAGGGTTTTTTTGAGGCCGAAGGGATCAAGCCTGAAAATGTCCAGTTCGATGCAGCACATGTTCAGGAAGCAATCGGCACCAATCAGGTCGATGTGGGCTTCGGTCTGGTCAGCAAGTTCCTGCAACCAGTTGAAAACGGTCTTCCGGTCAATTTCATTGCGGGTATCCATAACGGGTGTATCAAGGTTCTGACGCTTAAAAAATCCGGCATTGGCACTTTGGCTGATCTGAAAGGAAAACGTGTCGGGGTTCCTGCGCTGTCTGATGCGGCTACGCTTATTTTGAAACGGGGACTCTCTTCCGCAGGTATCAGTGTGGATGACAAGAATCCTGAAGTTGAATTTGTCGTGTTTTCCAGAAACGATTTGCCGCAGGCATTGCAAAAAGGGGCTGTCGACGTGATCGCTCTTGGTGATCCTGTTGCATCGATAGCAGAAAAAGAACAGGATCTGGCTGTCATTCTCGATACATCAAAAACACATCCTTACGACAAGGAATACTGCTGCGTCATTTTCATTACATCAAAGCTGGCCAGGGAACATCCTGAAATTGCCGCTGCCGTGACACGCGCTATTTTGAGGGCGTCTGCCTGGGTTCAGGAGCATCCTGAAGAAACTGCCAAAATCCAGATCGACAAGAAATACGTGTCAGGCGATCTGGAGTTCAATACACAAATATTGAAAAGTTACAACTACAGGCCTTCTGTCCAGGGTGGTTATGACGCCGTCAGGCTGAATGCCCGGCAATTTGCGGAAATCGGCATTCTCAAAAAGGGAACTGACGCCAAGGCTTTTGCCGATCGTGTCTATCTTTTCCAGAAAGACGTGCCGGACAGCTATACCGCAGCCGATGTTTCCCATGTGAAATAAACAGACTTTTCCGAACTTCAACCTGAATAAGATGGCCTTGCATTCAAAGGAGTTTTTTGCAAGGCCATCGGAATAAAGAATTGCTATGACCAAGAAAAATATTGCTCTCAGCTGCTCGGATTGTGCCGCACTGGCTTGCCGGGCAAAAAATGAATCGAGATATCCTGCTTTCTGTCTGACAGAACATGTGGATAACGATCAATTGGCGAAAGTCATGAAAATTTACGAAGACGATAAGGAAATGGGCGACATTTCAAGAATATCGGCTGGTATAGAAGGTGAATTTTACGGACGTCTGACACGGGTGGAAGAAACAATCAAATTCATCCAGCGCATGGGTTACCAATACATCGGTATCGCGTCATGCGTCGGATTGATGAACGAGACACGGATTTTTTCAAAAATTCTCAAAGCCCTGGATATCAAAAGTTATACGGTCGGCTGCAAAATCGGTGCGATAGACAAAACGGCAGTCGGTGTGCCCGATGATAAAAAACTCAACGGCGGATGTGGCCATGAATCCATGTGCAACCCGATCATGCAGGCAAAAGCGCTGGAAAAGGAAGGCACGGATTTCAACATCGTTATCGGACTGTGTGTCGGTCACGACACCATGTTTCTCAAATATTCAGCGGCACCGACCACCGTCATGATCGTCAAGGATCGTGTATTGGGCCATAACCCGGTCGCTGCCCTCTATACGGCCAATACGTTTTATTCCCGTTTCAAAGACGAACTCAAGTTATAAGCATTCAGGAAATAACTGAAAAAAGGCAGTCTCGGGCGTCTGTGAAAAAAGTCGCCAGTGGTATGGTTGAAATAAGGGCAGATTTTGGAACAAGTGTGCTTGAGGACGGATGGCAAGTCTCTGAAAAAAATGAAAAACAGAAATTTCCGCCCGCCAATAATTTCCATTGAGGTGAAAATTTTCAAAGGGATAACAGGATGCAGAATATTGAAAAAACGCTCGGCCTTCCATTGACACCCGAGCACATGAGGAAACGGTACACAATCTATTCAGGCATGATTGAAAGCTGTTGCGGGCGGACCTCGCCGCCTGCCATCTACCTGCTGCTTCCTGCAAATACGAGGATGTAGATCAGGTTGAGTGTCTGTTTGCACTTCAGGAAAACGGGGGGAATATACCCGAACAGGCCATCCTGCCTGCGATGTACAAACAATGGTTCTCAAGCACTTATTCCCGAATTTCCTTTGCCGGACGGCTCTCTGTCGGAATTCCGGACGACATGATTCGGGATTCGGTCGGTATTGAAGATGTCGATGGCATTATCCGGGTTTTTGATCAGGCGTTCCAGATTGCACGGGGGAAAGAAAGATGAAAATTCAAGTCACTTCGAAAAGCTCATCATTTCGAGAAACGACGCGCCTGTCAAAGACAAAAAGCTGCTCCTCTGACACGCGCATCTTCATTACAATGCACGTCCAACAATCAGTGGATCCACTGCACCGATTTTTTCCAGATCGCGGTCGGGATAAGGCAGTTTGTGCAGTATGTAGCGCATCGCATTCAGGCGAGCACGCTTCTTGCAGTCAGACTTGACGACAGTCCAGGGCGCATCAGCCATATCCGTATGCGTAAACATGGCTTCTTTGGCGCGGGTATATTCATCCCATTTATCCAGTGAGGCCAAATCAACCGGGCTGAGTTTCCACTGCTTCAGCGGATGTTCTTTACGTGCCTCAAAGCGACGGTGTTGTTCCCGGCGACTGACTGAAAACCAGAACTTGATAAGATGGATACCACTATTGACCAGTTGCCGTTCAAACTGGGGTACCTGGTTCAGGGATTCCATGTATTCTTCCTGGTTACAAAAACCCATGACATGCTCAACCCCCGTGCGGTTATACCAGGAGCGGTCAAACAGCACGATTTCGCCATTGGTAGGTAAATGCTGCACATAGCGCTGAAAATACCACTGTCCGCGTTCGGTACTCGAAGGTTTTTCCAGCGCGACCACACGGGCACCCCGCGGATTGAGATGTTCCATTATGCGTTTGATGGTCCCGCCTTTACCGGCAGCATCTCGCCCTTCAAAAATGATGATGACACGCTGGCCTGTTTCCTTGACCCAGTTTTGTAATCTGAGTAATTCGACCTGTAACTTGTACTTTTGTTTTTCGTAGGTAGCACGTGCCATACGATTACGATAGGGGTATTTTCCCTCACGCCAACCTGTAGATAACACCTCGTCAGGATGACGATCGCGATCGCTGGAAGCGGTGGAACGCAATTCCAGGAGCGTGCTGCTCAAGGTATTGATTTCATCCTGGGACAATTCACCAATGACAGCCCTGAGTGCCGCCGAAGCGGAATCGGATTTGCTCTCCGGTGGCTCGCGCCTGGCCAGATCGCGCAAAACAGCCATTTGTGCTTCTCTGGAAGTTTCAATGGCTTTGGCAATTTCCTTTTGCTCTATCGCCTCTGGCGTATTATCAATATCTTCATCCTCTACAAATACCCTGTGGAGAGACGTGGGTGCTTTTTCATCGCTATGCAAAGGGAAAATGGGAGTTACTTCATTGGTGCGCTGGTTCATATCGCTTCCTACCCGTATCAAGTAATAATCAGAAAAGGTATTGTCTGGCGCTTTTCCAAGCGCAATCCGTAAATCCAGTCAACCTGCAGATTAAAAGCTGCACGGGCTATTTATCCTTTTCAGTTTTTACTATACTCAACTTAATGACTTGAAGGGTATGGTAATCTAACGCACGTGCGTTTACTTTTTCTCTCTTAATTTTTTTGAAAGAATAGCATGGAGAGATTGTTTTTTCCAGAAAAGTACGTAAATCATAATAAACAGAAATTCCTGGAAGAAATTTATAAAAATGTAAATCAATAAATTTCGGTATTGAAAAAATTTTTATTGAACAAGTAATATTGGCATTTAACAATATTTCTTCGGGTCAATAATTTGTATTAAATATGTCTTTTCACGATACATTATCAAAAAATGATTTCAGACTCCCCAAGAAAAACAGATTATACCGAACGGGTAGTTGCCTTTTTTGATGTTCTCGGATTTGGTCGATTGGTCAATTAATCTGCTTGGAATAATGAAGAGCAAAAAGATGCATTGAATAAACTGAACAAGTTAATTCATATCTTGGAACGTAGTATCCCCACCCTGGACAGTATGGTTTCCGAGTCGGTTCCACAAGAAGTTATTCCACGTCATATCTATATTTCAGATTCCATTATCTGTCAGCGCCCGAATTGCTTGATCATCAAGGATATCGATACTATGGCCTTATCAGTATCATCATGAGAAGCATACAGTTAACCCATTTGTTCATTAATGAAGGTTATCTTATAAGAGGGGGAATCGATATCGGTTTAGCCTGTCATGAATATGGCAACATCGTTGGGCCGGCATACAAGAGCCTATCGTATAGAAAACAAGGTGGCAGAATTTCCACGTATCCTGGTTTAGGAAAAAGCAAAAGAAGAATGGAATAATTTATAGTTCAATCAGAATATGTGCGTCGAAAGAGATAGACGTTTAATGGTAAATGGATTGATTCCGCATAAAAACTATATAGAAGAGGAATACCGTACCGTCTATTTTGAATCGTACTATAAACGTATTCAGAAAATAATTGATCACAAATTGTCAGAGCTGGAACAGTGGACAGAAGAGCGAAGAGAAAATCAACTGCGCTGTTTCCTGTCGGGTTCGCGTTATCGATTTGTTTTGCTGCAAGCGGGGTAATTCATTTTGCCATTAGGCAGATGAAAATGGATAGATTGATGGGTAGATGAAGCATCTACCCATCAATCTATCCAAAAACATTAGCCTCGGCAGTATTGCATCGCATAAAGCAAAAAACCCGCGTAAACACAGTGTTTCACAAGGGTTATTGCATTTTATCGCACGGTTTTGTGCTGGTAAATGGTGGAGGCGGCGGGTTTCGAACCCGCGTCCAGAAGTCCTCTACAGACAGTTCTACATATTTAGCGTTGCCATTTGATTTGATCTGACTGACGCGGACACGCACGCTTCAACCAGACGAGTTACCTATTATTTAACCTCTGGCCAGGTAACCCGACCCGAGGCGATTTCCTGTATATGACCCTACGTGCCTTGCAGCCTGCCCCAGGAAAGAAACAGTGTAGGGATAGCCGGTATTAAGCGGCTACTGCGTAACTATTATCGTTAGCGTTTACTTTTTTTCTGGATGGATTTACGAGGTCACCAGCCCTCGATATGCCCTGTTCTGCTTTGCAACCCCTGTCGAATCCAAGTCGCCCCCATGTCCTGATGAAGAAGAGTATTGGCTTTTCGTTACAGAAAAGTATGAAGCAATTCATTATTATACATTTTATCGGGTGTTTTAACTGATTGAATTCACTTTCTTTTGAAGAAACGCTAAACTTGTCAAATTTAGCTCACGTAATTCTTTAAGGCACCATGACTGTTCCTTCCGATCCGGAAAATCCGGGAGTTGTCGGCGAAGTCGTTTCAACTCCTGAATCCAAAGACAATTTATCCAGAAAAATCGCGCGCGAAGTCGCCCGTCGTCGCACCTTCGGTATTATTTCCCACCCTGACGCAGGCAAGACGACGCTGACAGAAAAACTGTTGCTGTTTTCAGGCGCGATCCAGATGGCGGGTACTGTCAAGGCGCGCAAAAGCGCACGGCATGCGACGTCTGACTGGATGGAAATCGAAAAGCAACGTGGCATTTCGGTCGCCAGTTCGGTCATGCAGTTCGAATATCGCGACCATATCGTCAATCTGTTGGACACTCCGGGCCATCAGGACTTTTCAGAAGATACGTATCGCGTTCTGACCGCGGTTGATACCGCATTGATGGTGATCGATGCCGGACGAGGTGTGGAAGCGCAGACGATAAAATTGCTGGAAGTGTGCCGGATGCGCAATACGCCGATCATCACGTTTATGAACAAGCTCGATCGTGAGGCACGCGACCCGCTTGAATTGCTCGACGAACTGGAAACGGTACTGAAAATTCGTTCCACGCCAGTGACATGGCCTATCGGGATGGGCAAGAATTTCCGGGGTGTTTATCATCTCCTGAATGATGAAATCATGTTGTTTGCGCCCGGCAATGAAAAGGCGGACCAGACTTTCGAGATCATCAAGGGGATCGACAATCCCCGTCTGATGGAAATGTTCCCGATGGAAATGGAACAGTTGCAGATGGAAGTCGAGCTGGTCAAGGGCGCGTCCAACCCGTTCGTTCTGGAAGAATTCCTTGCCGGTACATTGACGCCGGTATTTTTCGGTTCCGCCATCAATAATTTCGGTGTCCGTGAAGTATTGAACGCCCTGCTTGACTGGGCGCGCCCACCGCTTGGACGGGAAGCCATCCAGCGTAAAGTCGAACCGACGGAAACGCCTTTTTCCGGTTTTGTTTTCAAGATCCAGGCCAACATGGACCCTGCCCACCGGGATCGTATCGCCTTCTTGCGTGTAACATCGGGACGTTTTGAACGCGGAATGCGCCTGAAACATCTGAGACTGAATCGGGACATCAAGGTGTCCAGCGTGGTGACGTTCATGGCCTCTTCGCGTGAACAGGTGGAAGAAGCGTATGCAGGTGATATCATCGGCTTGCCGAATCACGGCAATATGCAGATCGGCGACAGTTTTTCAGAAGGAGAAATCCTTCAATTTACGGGCATTCCTTTCTTCGCCCCTGAAATTTTCCGTAGTGTCCGTATTCGCAACCCCTTGAAGGTCAAGCAATTGCACAAGGGTTTGCAGCAACTGGGTGAGGAAGGTGCCGTTCAGGTTTTCAAACCCGTCATGGGCAGTGACCTGATTCTGGGAGCTGTCGGTGTCCTGCAGTTCGAAGTCGTCGCCAGCCGCCTGATGAATGAATATGGCGTGGATGCGGTTTTCGAAAGCACGAGTACGACCAGCGCCCGCTGGGTTTCCTGCGAAGACAAAAAGATGCTGTCCGATTTCGAACGTTCGCTGGCGCATAACGTTGCCTACGATGCCGCAGGGAATATGACGTATCTGGCGACGTCGGGCGTAAATCTGAGACTGACGGAGGAACGCTGGCCCAAGATCAGATTCCATGCAACCCGCGAACATTCGGCTTCATTGAACGACGCCGGTTAGGGGAATGACCCGATTCACTTCAGCTGCCGTATGACCCTGCACGGGTTGCCGGCAGCCAGAACGTGGGGCGGAATGTCTTTTGTCACGACACTGCCCGAACCGATGGTCGTGCCGGTACCGATCGTCACACCGGCATTGATGACAGTATTGCCGCCTATCCAGACATCGTCCCCTATGATAATGGGGCGGGCCGATTCGATTCCCTGACGGCGACATTCCGGGTCGAGAGGATGGGTTGCCGCGTAAAGCTGGACGTTCGGGCCCAGAAACACGTAATGGCCGATCCTGATTTCGGCGCAATCGAGAAACACGCAATTGGTGTTGGCGTAAAAATGATGTCCGAGATGGATGTTGTAGCCGTAGTCGCAATGAAACGCCGGTACAAGCTCCAGATCGTCAGGACAGCTTCCGAAAAGCTCTTTCAGAATGTCGAGTTTTTCTTTTTTCTGGCTGGTTCCCAAAGAATTGTAAAGCCGGGACCGGGTGAAGGCATGGTCGCGCTCACTGACCAGAACGGGGTCGTTGGAATAGTATGGTTCTCCCGCCAGCATTTTCTCTTTTTCAGTTTTCACCGACATGGTTTTCCTTTTCGGGGAATCAGTTTTCTTTGTCCCAGATTGCGTTGATGGCTGAAATGGCCGCCATTCCTGCTGTTTCCGTACGCAGTATTCTGGAACCCATAGACAGAGGAATGACTCCGTTTTGAATGGCAAGTTCCTCTTCTTCGGGAGAGAATCCTCCTTCAGGACCGATCATGACGGTGATGGCTTGAGGTGTCCGCTTCTTTGCCCAGCCTGAAAGGGTTTCACTGGCGCGTGGCGTGAACATGACACGCAGACGTTCTTTTGAATGTTCAATAAAAGTATTGAAAGCGGCTGGTTCGATTATTTCCATAAGCGTGTTTCTGCCGCACTGTTCGGAAGCTGCAGTGACGATCCCTTGCCATCTGGCCAGTCTCTTTTCAGCGCGATCGGCATTCAGGCGAACGACTGAACGTTGCGCGGCAAGCGGCTGGATACGGGATGCGCCCAGTTCAACGGCTTTTTCGATAATCCAGTCCATTTTCCCCGCTTCAGGAAGGGCTTGTGCCAGGGTGATTTCATAAGGCAGTTCCACTTCACGCTCATGACGGAAAAGGATTTCAACGCCTGTTTTCGTCCGCTCAAGTGAGGTAATTCGTGCCGTATATTCTCCTCCTTTTCCATTGAAAAGAACGATTTCGTTTCCTTCGGACAGGCGCAGGACCTGGATGTGTCTGGATGTCTCTTTGGGGAGATCAATATTTGTGCCGACAACAAGCGGAAAGTCGCAAAAAAGACGGGTCATGTCAAAGTAAAGACGATAGATTGATTTTAATCTGGGGTTTAGTCTCTGATAGAATACAAGGAAAAGCCCGGTTGGCATAATGAATCATCAATTATGCCTTTAATCTTTTATTTATTTGGCAGCTATGAACACTACATTACCTGTTACCAAAATGGCCAGCGCTATCCGCGCATTGGCGATGGATGCAGTTCAAAAAGCGAATTCAGGACATCCCGGTATGCCGATGGGCATGGCGGATATTGCCGTTGCGTTGTGGGCCGGACATTACCGACACAATCCGGCCAATCCGGACTGGTTCAATCGCGATCGTTTCATCTTGTCCAACGGTCACGGTTCGATGCTCCAGTACGCCTTGCTGCATCTGACAGGATATGACCTCACGATGGAAGATATCAAAAACTTCCGCCAGTTCGGTTCGAAAACACCGGGCCATCCGGAAGTTCACCTGACTCCGGGTATTGATACCACAACAGGTCCCCTTGGACAGGGTATTTCCAATGGTGTCGGCATGGCGCTGGCTGAAAAGCTGCTTGCTGAAGAATTCAACAAGCCCGGTTTCGACATCGTCGATCACTATACCTATGTGTTCCTCGGTGACGGCTGTCTGATGGAAGGTGTATCCCATGAATCCTGTTCTCTGGCAGGTACATGGAAACTGAACAAGCTGATCGCGCTTTACGATGACAACAGCATTTCCATCGACGGTGATGTCAAGGGATGGTTTACCGACAATACGCCGGAACGTTTCGAAGCTTATGGCTGGAACGTGATCCGCGATGTCGACGGACATAACGTCGCGGCGGTTGATGCTGCCATCGTTGCAGCGCAGAAATCCGACAAACCGACCCTGATCTGTTGCAAAACCGTGATCGGCAAGGGTTCTCCCAACAAGGCAGGCCTTAGCAAGGCGCATGGCGCACCTCTGGGAGACGAGGAAATTGCAGCCACCCGCAAGGCAATTGGCTGGGATTATCCTCCATTTGAAATTCCGGAAGACGTCTATGCTGCATGGGATGCACGCAAGTCCGGCAATGCGCTGGAATCGGCATGGAATGATCTTTTTGCCAAATACAGTGAAAAATATCCGAAAGAAGCCAGCGAACTGGTTCGCCGTATTTCCGGCCAGTTGCCGGCCGATTTCGATGAGGTTGTTCGCAATTACATTGCCGACTGTAACGCCAGAAAAGAAAAACTGGCAACGCGCGCCGCAAGCCAGCATGCCATTGACGCATTGGCTCCGGCGCTGCCGGAATTCCTGGGCGGTTCAGCTGACCTGACCGGTTCCAATCTGACGAACTGGAAAGGATGCGTTCCTGTCCGTGAAGGAAAAGAAGGCAACTACATCAATTACGGTGTCCGTGAATTCGGGATGTCGGCCATTATGAACGGTATCGTTCTTCATGGCGGTTTCATCCCGTTCGGCGGCACCTTCCTGACTTTCTCCGATTATTGCCGCAACGCGATCAGAATGTCTTCCCTGATGCAGATCGGTACGATCTACATTTTCACACATGATTCCATCGGTGTCGGTGAAGACGGGCCGACCCATCAACCTGTTGAGCAGATTGCCAGCCTGCGACTGATTCCAGGTCTGGAAAACTGGCGTCCCTGCGATACCGTCGAAACGGCTGTGGCATGGGCCAATGCCGTCAAAAAACGCAAGACTCCAAGCGTTCTGATTCTGTCGCGTCAGGGATTGCCTTATTTTGAAAGAACCGAAGAGCAGATCGGCAACATCAGCAAGGGCGGTTATGTGTTGAGAGACACGCCGGATGCCAAAGTGATTCTGATTGCAACCGGTTCGGAAGTCGAGCTGGCGATGAAATCGGCGGATGAACTGGCGAAGAAAAATATTCCGGCACGGGTCGTTTCGATGCCGTCTTCCGATATATTCGACAAACAGGACGCTCTTTACAGAAACAGCGTTTTGCCAAGGGAGTTGCCGAGAGTCGCCATTGAAGCCGCCGCTTCGGATTTCTGGCGCAAATATGTCGGATTCGATGGCGGCGTTGTCGGCATGACGACATTCGGTGAATCCGCACCGGCAGGAACACTCTTCAAACATTTCGGTTTCACCGTGGAAAACGTCGTTTCCAAAGTCGAATCCGTTTTGAGCAAATAAGCTGAATTTTACGGCATGCGAGTGGTACACTCGCATGCGGATTAACCGGTTTAACACTATTTCAGGAGCTAATTTATGACTATCCGTGTGGCAATCAATGGTTATGGCCGTATCGGCAGAAATGTTCTTCGCGCTCATTATGAATACGGCAAGCATCACGATATTGAAATTGTTGCCATCAACAATCCGGGCAATATCGACACTATTGCCCTCCTGACCAAGTACGATACCGCTCATGGCAAATTTCCGGCTGAAGTATCCGTTGACGGCGACTATCTGATCGTCAATGGTGACAGGATCCGTGTGGTTGGTGACCGTAATCCTGAAAATTTGCCGTGGAAAGAACTGAATGTTGATATCGTCATGGAATGCACCGGTTTTTTCACGACCAAGGAAGCCGCTTCCGCACACCTCCGTGCCGGTGCGAAAAAAGTCATCATTTCCGCTCCGGGCGGCAAGGATGTCGATGCAACCGTCGTTTTCGGTGTCAACCAGAACGTTCTGAAAGCCAGCGATACGGTCATTTCGAATGCCTCCTGCACAACGAACTGTCTGGCGCCGCTTGCAATGGCCTTGAATGAAGGCCTTGGCATCGTCGACGGCCTGATGACGACCATTCACTCCTACACAAACGATCAGGTGCTGACAGACGTTTATCACAACGATCCAAGACGCGCCCGTGCCGCCGCTTTGAACATCATCCCGACCAGGACTGGTGCCGCTGCCGCTGTCGGTCTTGTTTTGCCTGAGCTGAACGGCAAACTGGACGGTTTTGCCGTTCGCGTTCCCACCATCAACGTTTCCGTGGTCGACCTGACCTTCAATGCGTCGCGTAACACCAGCGTTGAAGAAGTGAACAAGGTCATGAAGGCCGCTTCCGAAGGCAAGCTCAAAGGTATTCTCGAATACAATACCGAGCCACTCGTTTCAACGGACTTCAATCACAATCCGGCTTCCAGCATTTTCGACTCGACCCAGACCCGTGTCATCGGCGGTTCACTGGTCAAGGTTCTGTCATGGTATGACAATGAATGGGGCTTTTCCTGCCGCATGCTGGATACCGCCCAGGCGTTGTGGAACGCCAGATAAGGATTCGAACCGTTCAGTCCTGATTAAAAGCGCATCTTTTGCCGATGCGCTTTTTTTGTTTCAGAAAAGTCACGTAAAGACGGGGGGCCGTCTTTGCGGTGTGAGTCAATACAAATAATACGGAGGTGCTATGGTTACCCGTGAAGCTATTCTCGATGCGTTCAAATTCCGCCATGCAACGAAGAAATTCGACGAGTCGAAAAAAATCAATGAAGGGGATTTCAATGTCATTCTTGAATCCGGCAGGCTTTCACCGAGTTCTTTCGGTTTTGAGCCCTGGCGTTTTGTCGTGATCCAGAATAAGGAATTAAGGGAAGAACTGAAGCCGGTAACATGGGGTGCTCAAGGACAATTGCCAACGGCCAGCCATTATGTTGCCATTTTATGCCGCAAGGATGGCATGCGTCACGATTCCCCTTTCATCACACACATGATGAAAGACGTGCAGCATCTTTCTGCCGAAACGGCAGAAATGAAACGGGAACGTTTTCGCCAGTTTCTGGAAGAAAACGGTATCAGTGCCACGTCCAGAGCCTTGTTCGACTGGGCCGTCAAGCAGGCTTATATCGCACTCGGCAATATGATGACGACCGCCGCCCTGTTGAAAATCGACTCATGCGCCATTGAGGGCGGCAATATGGCGGCGATTGAAGCAGTACTGGATAAAAATGGCCTGACCGATAACGGCCAGTTCGGCCTGGGCGTCATGGTGGCGTTCGGGTACCGCCTGAAAGACCCTGCTGAAAAAACACGGCAGGCGCCTGAAGATGTGATCGTCTGGGTCAAATAAAAAAACGGGCGGTGTTTCACCTGTGAAAGCACCGCCTTTTCTGTTGCCAGGACAGCCTTAAAGCACGTAGCGCGAAAGATCCTCGTCAGTGGACAGGGCTTCCAGTCGTTCGTTGACGTAAGCCCTGTCTATCGTGAGGGTTCCATTGTAATCGGCGGCAGTAAAGGAAATTTCTTCAAGCAGTCTTTCCATGACTGTATAAAGCCTGCGTGCGCCGATGTTTTCGGTACGTTCGTTGACAGTATGGGAAATCTCGGCAAGCCGCCTGATAGCTTCCCTGTCGAATTCAAGCTGCATCCCTTCCGTTGCCAGCAATGCCTTGTATTGTGAAATCAGGCTGGCTTCCGTGCTGGTCAATATCTGCTCAAAATCCTCGATCGACAGGGATTCCAGCTCGACACGAATCGGAAGGCGTCCCTGCAATTCCGGAATCAGGTCGGACGGTTTTGACAACTGGAAGGCTCCGGAAGCAATAAACAGGATATGGTCGGTCTTGATCATGCCATATTTTGTATTGACGGTCGTTCCTTCAATCAGGGGAAGCAGGTCGCGTTGAACGCCGGCGCGTGATACGTCGGCCCCGCCTATTTCCGAACGCGAGGCGATCTTGTCGATTTCATCCAGAAAGACAATGCCGTTCTGTTCGGCATTCGTGATGGCTTTCTGGCGCAATTCGTCTTCATTGACCAGTTTGGCTGCTTCTTCCTCAGTAAGCAGTTTGATGGCGTCGCGTACTTTGACCTTCTTGCTTTTCTTCCTGCCGCCACCCATACCGGAAAACATGGCTTTGATCTGCTCCGTCATTTCTTCCATGCCAGGAGGAGCCATGATTTCCATATGAGGGCCCGATTCATCCACCTCAATTTCGATTTCCTTGTCGTCAAGGCTGCCTTCCCGGATTTTTTTCCGGAAAACCTGCCGTGTGTTCTCACCTGACGAACTATGCGATTCGTTCGAATTGAAACCGAAATCACGTGGAGGCGGAACCAGAATGTTCAGCACCCGGTCTTCCGCAGCATCGATGGCTTTGGTACGGACTTTTTTCATTTCCGCTTCACGGGTCTGTTTGATGCTGATATCGACGAGGTCACGAATGATGGTATCGACGTCCCGTCCGACGTAGCCGACTTCGGTGAATTTGGTCGCTTCGATCTTGATGAACGGGGCTTCGGCCAGACGGGCGAGCCGTCTGGCAATTTCGGTTTTGCCGACGCCCGTAGGCCCGATCATCAGGATGTTTTTGGGCGTGATTTCATGTCTTAAAGGTTCGGCGACCTGTTGACGGCGCCAGCGGTTGCGCAGGGCGATGGCAACGGCACGTTTTGCTTTCGACTGACCGACGACGTGTTTGTCGAGTTCAGTGACAATCTGGTTTGGGGTTAAATT
Organism: uncultured Oxalobacter sp.; assembly: GCA_905202055.1. Lineage (GTDB taxonomy): Bacteria > Pseudomonadota > Gammaproteobacteria > Burkholderiales > Burkholderiaceae_D > Oxalobacter. Next base: position 3,050 of record CAJKQK010000029.1, on the reverse strand, counting down.
CATGATTTGTTTTCTGCAGAAAAAAGAATTTCTGAAAAGCGGGATTAATCCAGTGTTTCGATAATATGTGACTTGTTGGTATAGATGCACAGGTCACCTGCGATCTCAAGAGCTTTGCCGACAATAACAGCCGGTACCAAATCGGTATTGCGAACGAGCGCCAGCGCAGCGGATTGGGCATAGGCTCCACCTGAACCGATGGCTCCCACACCTTCTTCCGGTTCCAGCACGTCGCCATTGCCGGTAATGACGAGCGTGGATTCCCTGTCGGCAACCAGCAACATGGCCTCCAGACGGCGCAGCATGCGGTCTGTTCTCCAGTCTTTTGCCAGTTCGACGGACGAACGGAGCAGGTTGCCCTGATGTTTTTCAAGTTTGGCTTCAAACCGTTCGATCAGGGTAAACGCATCGGCGGTACCTCCTGCAAAACCGGCCAGGACACGGCCGTTATACAGTTTGCGGACTTTTCTTGCTGTTCCCTTGATAACGATATTGCCGAGTGTGACCTGACCATCCCCTCCCAGAGCGACGGTACTGCCGCGCCGGACCGACACGATGGTTGTCCCGTGAAATTGTTCCATTTGGATTCCTGTGATGATTAATCGGATAGCTGAATAATTTCGTTAGCGTTCATTTTGCAGAATATGGGGCTCATTTTCCCATTTGCAAGTGTTATCAAATCGCATAAGTTTACAGTTTAACCCGAACCGGGGGAGATGGCTTCCTCCTCCGCTGCTATAATGGCATCCCTCTATTGTTTATGAAATGTTTGGATGAATCAATGAATGTGCCAGCCAGGTTGAATGCCCAGCAGTACGATGCGGTGACTTATATGGATGGCCCATGTCTCGTTCTGGCAGGAGCCGGTTCGGGAAAAACACGTGTCATTACCCAGAAAATCGCCCATCTGATCGACAGTGGCGTGTATGAAGCGAAAAATATCGCTGCCCTGACTTTCACCAACAAGGCCGCGGCTGAAATGCAGGAACGTATTTCAAAATTGCTGACCGAACCGAAACAGGCGTCGCAACTGACGATTTCGACTTTCCATTCCCTTGGCGTGAAAATATTACGCCAGGAAGCGGCAGAGCTGAACCTGAAAGACCGTTTTTCCATTCTCGACAGTGACGACTGTTTTTCTCTGGTTCAGGATTTGGCGGTGACAACTGACAAACAGACTATCCGGAGAATTCAGGGGGTTATATCGCTCTGGAAAAACGGGCTGGTCGATCCGGTTGCCGCCCTGAAAAACGCTATCGATGATGAAGAGGCACAAGCCGCCCGGATTTACCAGAATTACATGGCGACACTGTCCGCTTATCAGGCGGTCGATTTCGACGACCTGATTCGCTTGCCAGTCGAGTTGTTCCGCTCGAATGAGAAGGTGCGCGAAAAATGGCAGCGAAGATTGCGTTATCTCCTTGTCGATGAATATCAGGATACCAACACCTGTCAGTACGAACTCGTGAAATTGCTGGTGACGGGTGTCGGCAAGAAACCGATGTTTACCGCTGTGGGTGATGACGATCAGGCGATTTATGCATGGCGAGGCGCCACGATTGAAAACCTTAAAACTTTGCAGGATGACTTCAGCGATTTGAAAATCATCCGGCTGGAGCAAAATTACCGTTCATCAACGCGCATTTTGCAGGCAGCCAATGCCGTCATTAAAAACAATCCGAAACTGTTCGAAAAAACCTTGTGGTCGGAGCATGGACTTGGGGAACCCGTTGAAGTATCCGCTATGCCGGATGACGAACAGGAAGCGGAACAGATCGTCATGCAGCTGTCGGCACACAAGTTTGAACGGCGTGCCAAATTTTCCGATTATGCCATTCTTTACCGGGGCAATTATCAGGCCCGTATTTTCGAAACGGCTTTGAGACGGGATAATATTCCCTATACGATTTCCGGCGGCCAGAGTTTTTTCGCAAGGGCTGAAATCCGGGACATCATCAGCTATCTGCGCCTGATTGCCAATCTGGACGACGATCCGGCCTTTATACGCGCAGTAACAACACCCAGACGGGGTGTCGGGCAATCGACGCTGGAAACGCTGGGCGCGTTTGCCGGGCAATGGCAATGTTCCCTCTTCGAGGCTGTTTTCAAGGGCGGCATTGAAGCCAGGCTTGCGCCAAGGCAGCTGACGCCTTTAAGGGAATTTTGCGATTTCATTAACCGGATCGAGGAACGGGCGAGCCGTCCGGGAACGTCGGGAAAAGGAGAGAATGCCGCTGCCCTTCTCGACGAGCTGATGCATGAGATCGGTTATGAAGTTTATCTGTACGATAATTTCGATGAGCGTACTGCCAAGACGAAATGGCAGAATGTACTGGAATTCACCAACTGGCTGAAGGATAAAAGCAAAGGCGGCAAGCATGAAGACGGACCGGAAAAAAATCTGCTCGAGCTGACCCAGATGGTCGCCTTGATGACGATGCTGGAAGGCAGGGATCAGGAGCCGGATGCTGTTCATCTTTCCACCTTGCATGCTGCAAAGGGTCTTGAATTTCCACACGTTTTTCTGGTCGGAGTGGAAGAAGGCATATTGCCTCATCTGGGTGATCCGGATACACCAGCCGAGCAGCTGGCGACACGGATTCAGGAAGAACGCCGCCTGATGTACGTCGGTATTACCCGTGCGCAACGGACGCTTCACATTTCATGGTGCAAAAAACGGAAGAGAGGTCGGGAAATCGTGCAATGTGAACCCTCCCGGTTTATTGAAGAAATGAAACTGGATGAAGGCGATGCACCGCCGAAAGAATCCGAAGTGATCACACCTAAAGCACGGCTGGCCAATTTGAAAGCCCTGTTACAAAAACCAAAAGCGGCATAAACTGGAACATTATCCGGTTTTTATTCCAAAACTTTATGGAAACTGCAAAAATGGAAGAACGTTTCATTGATTTCGAGATCAGAATCAGCCATCAGGAAGACATGATCGATGAATTGAACAAGCTGGTTTATCAGCAACAGGTCAAGATTGACAATCTGGAATCTGTCCTGAAAGATATGGCGAAACGAATCATCGAGCTTGAAAACGACAG
>CAJKQK010000028.1 GCA_905202055.1 uncultured Oxalobacter sp. | reverse complement strand
TTGGTGGTATTGCTTTAATGAAGTGATTCATTAAACTTTCTGCAGGATGGGTGGCTTGTCCACCCATCTTTTTTTATGCATAAGGGGTTTTCCATGCGAATTGTCATTGTCGGGCAACGTAGATTCGGAAAAGCGGTTCTCGAGGCTTTTCGGTCTCGTGCGCATGAGATTGTCGGAGTATTCGTTGCTCCTGATAAAAAGGGGATTGAACCGGATACCCTGAAACTTTATGCATTGGATAAAGGGATTCCATTATTCCAGTTTGACGATCTGAGAAGTCCCGAGGCTCTGTCAGCTATTGCCGGGTTGAAGCCCGATTTGGCTATCATGGCGTATGTGCTCCAGTTTGTGCCGGAAGAATTTGCCAAAATTCCAAAATACGGCACGATTCAGTTTCATCCTTCATTGTTACCGAAATATCGCGGCCCCAGTGCTATTAACTGGGCGATTGTGTGCGGTGAAGAGGAAACGGGCATTACGGTTTTTCGTCCCACAGATGGAATGGATGAAGGGCCGATTCTGCTGCAAAAAAGAATTCCCATTTATCCGGATGAGACGCTGGGAGCTTTGTATCATGATCGTTTATTCCCGCTGGGTATTGAAGCTTTGCTGGAAACAGCGGATCGAATCGCTTCGGGTGACTATGAAGAAAGGGCACAGGATAATGCCCTGGCCAGTTATGAAGGATGGTTCAGGACGATAGACGCCAGGATAAACTGGAACAATCATGTCAATCAGGTTTATAACCTGATCAGAGGGTGCAATCCGAAACCGGGCGCATGGAGCACGTTTGATGGCCAGAAATTTACGGTTCTTGATGCAAACAAGCATCTTCACGCAGCAGCTGATGATGTCCGTGGCAGGCCGGGTTCGATAGTTGACATGGATGACCATAGTTTCCATGTCGGTGGCCAAGGTGGGGAAATCAGGGTTTTCCGGATACGGCTTGAAACCGGAGAAAAGCTGTCTGCGCCGGATTTTGCCCAACGGATCGGATTGCAGACTGGTGCCATTCTGGGCAACTGACGCTGTTTTACCATTGATAATGGTGGAGACGGCAGCGAAAATTTAACAAGTTGCCTTTTTTCATGTAATATTGCCGCACGTCCGAGGAGCGTTGCAACAAAATATTTCCGTCATTCCTGTTTTACAGTTGAAAGATACGAAAATATTTTAGCCAGGCTCGGATTCTTCAAAACGGCGCTCACGTTACTTTTTTCTCATTATTTTAGAAAGGAGAGCGTGATGAGCGCTGTATCCAAAACCGAACAGGATTTTTACATTGCCGACCCCAAACTGACTGCATGGGGTAACAAGGAAATCAAGATTGCAGAAACCGAAATGCCGGGGTTGATGGCTATCCGGGAAGAATACGCTGCATCCAAACCATTGGCGGGGGCACGTATCAGCGGTTCGCTGCATATGACGATTCAAACCGCTGTATTGATCCAGACTCTGGAAGCGCTTGGCGCGAAAGTCCGTTGGGCGTCGTGCAATATTTATTCTACTCAGGATCACGCTGCCGCAGCGATCGCATCCAATGGTACCCCTGTGTTCGCATTCAAGGGCGAATCGCTGGATGACTACTGGGAATTCACTCACCGCATTTTTGAATGGCCTGACGGCGGTTATTCAAACATGATTCTGGACGATGGTGGTGATGCAACCCTTCTGCTTCATTTGGGAAGCCGTGCCGAACAGGATCTGTCCGTTCTGGATCATCCGGGTTCGGAAGAAGAAGTTTGCCTGTTCAACGCCATCAAGCGTCATTTGAAAACGGATCCGAACTGGTATTCCAAACGCATCAAGGAAATCAAGGGTGTTACCGAAGAAACCACGACAGGTGTTCATCGTCTCTACCAGATGCATGAAGAAGGCAAGCTGAGGTTTCCTGCCATCAATGTGAACGACTCCGTTACCAAGTCCAAGTTCGACAATCTGTATGGTTGCCGTGAATCGCTGGTTGACGGCATCAAACGGGCTACAGACGTGATGATTGCGGGCAAGGTGGCTGTCGTTTGCGGTTATGGTGACGTCGGCAAGGGGTGTGCGCAGGCATTAAGGGCACTTTCGGCTCAGGTCTGGGTAACAGAAGTGGACCCGATTTGTGCGCTTCAGGCAGCGATGGAAGGCTATCGTGTCGTTACGATGGACTATGCAGCGGAAATGGCTGACATCTTCGTGACCTGTACCGGCAATTACCATGTCATTACCCATGACCATATGGTGAAGATGAAGGATCAGGCTATCGTTTGCAATATCGGCCACTTCGATAATGAAATCGATGTCGCTTCGATGAAACAATATACCTGGGATAATATCAAGCCGCAGGTCGATCACATCATTCTCCCGAACGGTAACAGAATCATTCTTCTGGCAGAAGGCCGTCTGGTCAATCTGGGTTGTGGCACAGGCCATCCTTCTTATGTCATGAGTTCGTCTTTTGCCAATCAGACGATTGCGCAGATTGAACTGTTTACCAATACCCAAGCATATCCTGTAGGTGTTTATACACTGCCGAAACATCTTGATGAAAAAGTCGCCCGTCTGCAATTGAAGAAATTGAATGCGGTGCTCACTGAACTGTCGGATGAACAGGCTGCCTATATCGGTGTCAAAAAAGAAGGTCCGTATAAACCGAACCACTACAGATATTAATCGATATCAAGAAGTGCACGGAATTCATTTTCCGTCACTTTAGCCAGACGAATTTTGGATATGATGCTCATACGGTATCAGTATTGTCTGATGTCTGAACAAGTGTTCCACTATTTTTTAGGAGGGGAATCATGCGTATTCTCATCGTCTGGCTGATTAATACGGTTGCTTTGCTCGTTTTGCCTTATCTGATGACGTCAATCAGGATTTCCGGTTTCTGGACTGCGCTGATAGCGGCGTTGGTGCTGGGACTGGTCAATGCGCTGATCCGGCCGATTCTCGTTGTTTTGACATTGCCTGTAACGCTGGTGACACTGGGTCTTTTCATTTTTGTCATCAATGGTTTGCTGTTCTGGCTGGTTTCCAGAATGGTAGATGGTTTTTATGTCAGCAGCTTCTGGGCTGCGATAGGGGGAGCACTGCTGTACAGTATCATTTCGTGGGCACTGTCCACTTTGTTATTGAAGAATTAAATGCCATCACAAAAAAGTTTCAGTATTGAAGTTTTTCCTCCAAAGACGCCGGAAGGGATCGATACACTGCGCAAGACACGTGCAGAGCTGGCCGAATTATCGCCAAAATACTTTTCGATCACTTACGGCGCGGGTGGATCGACACAACAGGGAACGCATAATATCGCTCTGGAGATCCAGAAGGAAGGATTTGAGGCGGCTCCTCATGTCACCTGTATCGGGACGACACGGGAATCTGTCCGGGAACGCCTGAATGAATGTCGTGCAAACGGTATCAGGCATATTGTGGCACTTCGTGGCGATTTGCCGAGTTCTTATGGCATTCTGGGAGAATTCCGTTATGCCAATGAGCTGGTTGAATTTATCCGTGCCGAAACGGGCGACTGGTTCCGTGTCGATGTCGCTGCCTATCCGGAAATGCATCCTCAGGCAAAGTCCCTGCAGGATGACGTGGACAATTTTGTCCGAAAGGTTCAGGCGGGTGCGGATGCGGCTATTACACAGTATTTCTACAATGCGTCCGCGTATTTTCGTTTCATGGAAAATGTGCAAAAAGCCGGAGTTGATATTCCGGTGATTGCCGGTATTATGCCGATCACCAATTTCAAGCAACTGGCACAATTTTCCGATATGTGTGGAGCGGAAATTCCACGCTGGGTTCGTCTGAGACTGGAAAGTTATGGGGACGATCTGGTTTCCATTCGTGCATTCGGTCTGGATGTCGTGACTGAACTATGTGAACAGTTACTGGCTGGAGGAGCCCCGGGCCTTCACTTTTACAGCCTGAACAAGGCCGCAACGACGCGGGAAATCTGGCATCGCCTGAAGCTGGATGAAAGAAAAGAAATCGGCTCCGACAAGAAAGCCGAAGCCGTACAGGTCTGAGAATGTGGCGCCGGTCAGTTTGCTGAACGGCGTCATTTTTTATGCCTTGCGATCCGCTTCCACTTCGACAGGCCGTAATTTCGCTGCCAGCTTGTCAAGAACGCCATTCACGAATTTATGCCCGTCAATACCGCCAAAGGATTTGGTCAGTTCAACCGCTTCGTTGATGACGACACGATAGGGGATTTCAATGTGATTGGCCAGTTCGAATGCACCCAGAATCAGAATGGCATGTTCGACAGGCGACAATTCTTCAAGCGGGCGATCGATGTGAGGTGCAAGTTCTTCGCGTAATTTGTCCGCCTGATGAATGCTGCCGGACAAAAGCGTCACGAAATGACCCGTATCGGCCTTGTCGAATCCGTGTGCCTGCCGGATGTGTTCAATGATGACGGGGGCGTCATCACGGTTCAATAACCATTCGTATAAGCCTTGGAGGGCGAATTCCCTCGAACGATGCCGGGGCGAACGGTTTTTGGATGGATTGGCATGAACTGATGTAGTTTTCATTTTAATAATGCAGGAAATATCACAAAGAAAAATGTTTTGTGAAAGTGTTATTCGTTCTCTTCCGGTGGTTCCAGTTCATCGATCGACATGACAAGATTGGCCATCTCGACAGCGACGCGGGCGGCTTCTGTTCCTTTCTCAACCATACGTGCTTCAGCCTGTTCATCCGTATAAGTCGTTAAAATGGCATTGGCAATCGGCATATCGAAGTCGAGGGCGACTCGTGAAATGCCGGCAGCGGACTCATTGGAAACCAGCTCGAAATGATAGGTTTCTCCCTTGATGATTCCACCTACGGCGATCAGGGCGTCGAATTGCTGCGATTCGGCCATTTTCTGCAGTGCAGTAGGGATTTCCAGTGCTCCCGGAACGGTGGCTACAAGAATGTCTTCATCGGCAACGCCGAGCCGTTTGAGTTCGGTGAGGCAGGCACTTAAAAGTCCGCGGCAGATTTCTTCGTTAAAGCGGGACTGAACAATACCGATTCTCAGATCCTGGCCTTGAAGATCAATTTCAAAAGTGTTGACTGTCATCATCGTTCTCCTTGGTCGTGGATGAATGTTTAAATATCTTTGCTGTCCAGATAACCGGTTATATCAAGGTTGAAGCCGGTTGTCATGGACGGCATTTTTTTGGGATTGGCCAACAGTTTCATTTTGCCGACACCGATATCCCGCAGAATTTGTGCGCCGATTCCGTGATTTCGAATGATTTCACTTTTTGCTGACGCCGAATCGTTCGTTTTTTGTTTGCCCAGGGCGTTGAAATTGTCGACAAATGATTCTGTCGATTCTTCGCTACAGTTCAATAATACAAGTATTCCGCGCTCGGATGCATGTATTTTTTTCATGGAGTCGGCCAGGTTCCATGAATGTGACGTGTAACGGGTTTCGATAAGATCGACCAGAGAGAGAGGCTGGTGGACTCTGACGAGTGTTTCTTCATCAGGTGTGATGTTGCCTTTGACAAGAGCCAGATGGACGGACTGGCTGGGTTTGTCGCGATAAACGAGGCCACGAAATGCTCCGGCCACTGTATTCAGTTCGTTTTCGGCAATACGTTCGATGATGCTTTCATGCTGGTTGCGATAGCTGATCAGGTCGGCAATGGTACCGATTTTGAGATGGTGTTTATCGGCAAATTCAAGCAGTTCCGGCAGACGCGCCATCGAACCGTCTTCATTCATGATTTCGCAAATGACGCTTGCCGGGGTCAGGCCCGCCAATGCCGTCAGATCACAGCCGGCTTCGGTATGGCCCGCTCTCATCAAGACACCGCCTTCTTTTGCGGTGATCGGAAAGATGTGTCCGGGCTGGACGATGTCTTGCGGTTTTGCGTTTTTGGCAACGGCAACAGCAACCGTGCGGGCACGGTCATAAGCCGAAATACCTGTAGTTACTCCTTCAGCGGCTTCTATCGAGGTTGTGAATGCCGTGTTGTATGAGCTGCGGTTATCACGTGCCATTGGGACGAGCCCGAGCTGATCGCATCGTTCCCTTGTCAGGGTCAGACAAACGAGGCCACGGGCATATTTAGCCATGAAGTTGATGGCTTCCGGTGTGATGAAATCAGCGGCAATCATCAGGTCACCCTCGTTTTCACGATCTTCATCGTCAACCAGAATAACCATACGACCGGCGCGCAGCTCGTCGATAATTTCTTGTGTAGGGGAAATAGACATATGTAGTTCCTTTGGAACCCTCTATTTTAAATGAATATCTTCCAAACAGACATATTTACTTGTTTGAATGAAATGAACCAGTTTTTTGCAGGAGGAGGCTGCGGTCGTGTCAGGGACAGAAAAGAATGGCACAGAAAACAAACTCCATGAAATCCGGGCGAATTTCATGGAGCGTTCGAGGCAGGAAAATTATTTTCCGATGCAGAAACGGGAGAATATCAGGCCGAGCAGGTCGTCAGACGTGAATTCGCCGGTAATGCTGTTCAAGGCGTCCTGTGCCAGCCGTAATTCTTCAGCCAACAGGTCGATGGACGGATTTGCCGCTGTTGCATGTTCCGAGGCGATTGCCAGATGTTGTTCAGCTACTTTCATGGCTGTCAGGTGACGTTCGCGGGCGAGGTAGGTGGATTCTCCCGTTTGTGTCCAGCCTGCGATTTTCAGCAGCTCATCCCTCAAGAGGTCGATGCCCTGTTCTGTCTGGGTCGACAGATAGACTTGAGTGATACCGAACATGGAATCGACAGAAGGTCTGTGTCCGGAAATGTCGATTTTGTTCCAGATCTGGATGACTGGAATGTTGTCTGGAAAGTCCGCTGCGATTTTTTCATCTGCACGGGTTGGTCCCAGGCTCGCGTCAAGCAAATGCAGGATGACGTCTGCCTTGCCGATTTCCGCCCATGTCCGTTCAATACCGATGCGTTCGACTTCATCTTCCGCGCTGTTTGCCCGAATGCCTGCTGTATCGATAATGGTGACGGGAACGCCTTCAATCTGGATGGTTTCGGTAATTTTATCGCGTGTTGTCCCGGCTATCGGGGTAACGATGGCGACATTGGAACCAGCCAGTGTATTCAATAAAGACGATTTGCCGACGTTGGTCTGGCCTGCCAGTACGACGTGGATGCCTTCTCTTAACAATGCACCCTGGGCGGACTGGGCAATGATAGCTGCAAGCGCTTCCTGAATTTTGGCGATTTTTCCTTCCACATTTTCCTTTTTCAGGAATTCGATGTCTTCCTCCGGGAAGTCGAGTGATGATTCAACCATCATGCGCAATTGAATGATATTGGCAACCAGCTCGTGAATTTCTTTTGAAAAAACACCCGACAGGGAACGGGACGCTGAACGAACCGCTTCTTCTGTCGTCGCATCGATCAGGTCAGCGATGGCTTCGGCCTGTGCAAGGTCGATCCGGTCGTTCAAAAAGGCACGGCGTGTGAATTCGCCGGGCTCTGCCATCCTGAGATCGAATTTCTCGCCTGCTTCGAGACATCTTTTCAGAACCATCTGCAGTACCGTGGTGCCTCCATGTCCCTGCAGCTCGAGAACATCTTCTCCGGTAAATGAATTCGGTGCCTTGAAATAAATGGCAAGGCCCTCATCAATGATGGATTTATCGGCATCCAGGAAAGGCAGGAAATGAGCGTAACGCGGGGTTAATGGCAAATCGGCCATTGTGTCCTTGAATAGCTCGTTAATGAGTGGTTCCAGATTTTTGCCTGAAATGCGAACAATACCGACACCTCCGCGTCCAGGTGGTGTGGCTATTGCAACAATAGGAGAAGAATCAGTTTTCATTGTAGATTATCTATCAAAACAGGTTGTCATAACTGATGGTTATTTTTCTCATGCATTATCCTTGCTGTGACGGAAAATGGAAAGTCTTAGAGTGAATTGTTCGGTGTGAACGTGTTATTTTTTACAAAGATCCGGGATGTTCAGGCTAATGTTGCCTGACGACAAATTTGTATTGATGCAAAAATGGTGAATTTGTCTGTCAGGAAGGCAAGATGAGTATAAAATTCCCCTTTAAGCTGTATTCCCATGCAAATAATCAGGCCTGTGCCGCTTTGCCTGAAACAGGGAATGACAGTCCTGTTTTCTGATTTGAATTTTTACAGTGGAGTCATGGAATGAATGCCCCGGCAAATACTTCGGTCGACAATAATGAAAAGACAGTGAATCGCCAGACTTTTGACGATGTGATGGTGCCTGTGTTTGCACCAAGCGCGTTCATTCCTGTTCGAGGATCGGGCCTTGATCTCTGGGATCAGGATGGCAAGCATTATCTCGACCTGACTGGCGGAATCGCTGTTTCCGGTTTGGGACATGCGCCTGCCGAGCTGGTTGAAGTATTGACCAATCAGGCAAAAAAATTGTGGCATGTCAGCAATTACTTTACCAACGAACCTGTCCTGAAGTTGGCGAAAGCCCTGACGGAAGCTACTTTTGCCGAGAAAGTATTTTTCTGCAATTCCGGCGGCGAAGCGAATGAAGCGGCTTTCAAACTGGCGCGTAAATGGGCTCATAAACATTTTGGCGCAAAGAAGAGTCGCATCGTTTCCTGTTTGCATTCCTTTCATGGAAGAACCCTGTTTACCGTCACGGTGGGTGGACAGCCGAAGTATACGGAAGGTTTCGAGCCTTTGCCGCAACAAATCGATCACATTCCATTCAATGATATCGAAGCCGCCCGGGCTGCGATAGGTGACGATGTCTGTGCCGTTGTGGTCGAACCGGTTCAGGGAGAAGGAGGGATTCTGCCTGCCAGTGCCGAGTATCTGAAGGCATTGCGCGAGATATGCAATGAAAAAAATGCATTGCTGATTTTCGACGAAATCCAGTGCGGCATGGGGAGGACCGGGGATCTTTTCGCCTATATGGGATATGGCGTCACTCCGGATATCATGACATCTGCCAAAGCGCTTGGAAACGGTTTTCCTATTGCAGCGATGCTGACGACGACTGAGATTGCGAGCGCATTTTCAGTCGGTTCCCATGGAACGACGTACGGCGGCAACCCTTTGGCCGCGGCTGTTGCATGCAAGGCTCTTGAAATCATCAATACGCCGGAATTTTTGTCCCGCATTACCGATGCAGGCAACAAACTGAAAGCCAGTCTCGAAAGAGTTGTAGCTGATTATCCGGATGTATTTGCCGGCGTTCGCGGGAAGGGCCTGATGCTGGGCCTTGTCATGTCGGACAAATATCATGGCAAGGCGGCTGAAATAACCGCTTCCGCTGCACAACAGGGCCTGCTCTTGTTACTGGCCGGTTATGACGTCATTCGCTATGTCCCTGCACTGGTTATCAAGGATGAACATATCATGCAGGGCGAAAAACTGTTGCGCCTGTCACTGGATGCATGGCTGAAGGCTTCTGCCTGAAATGACAGGGGCTCAAAATATGCATTTTGAGCCCGATAGATGTAAAAACCGCAGTTTCAAAATCCGTTTGATTTCAGACGTCTGTTGACCTTTTGGGTTTGAACTGTTTGTCGCTGATGCGGAATTTCGAACGGCGATCGCCCATCAATCTGCGCAATTCCCTGATACTCAGGTCACTGACTTCATGCATGCGAATCAGCAGTGATGCACCTACGGGCAACCGGTTGTGTCTGATTTTGCTGATGACGGGAGGAGCGACTTCCAGCGCACGCGACAATGCCGCATCATTTTTAAGATTCAGGTGGACAATCAAGGTATCCAGCAGACGGTTGGGATCATATATACGATCTTCCAGGCGCTCTTCTTCTGCTTCTGTTATTGGATTTTTGGCTTTGTTCGTCATGTTAAAAAATCCTGTTTTGTTTAATTCACTTATCTTTGCATAAATAAAACTGTCTCTGACAAAGTGTATTTGATGTGAATATCGTGAGGAAACCGGCAAAAGTGTTCCCGGCACGTTTAGTTGCCTAACGTCAATATCGTCTATTTTCTTTAACTGATCAAGACTTTTTTCAATTTCGAATTCGTCCAGGATTTAAAAAAGAAATCTTGCATCAGTTCAATATATTTATAATTTTATAACTTTAACAATTATAAATAAAGTAAAAGATGACAAAAAGATAAGAGCTTGCAAGTTACTCTGGGTAATGTCCTGTTTTTTCAAGAAAAACTTTTTTGCCGAGTTCGATAACAGACATGGCGTAAAAATAGCTGCGGTTATACTGGGTGATGGCGAAGAAGTTATCCGTACCGATCCGGTATTCGGTCGGGGATGTTCCGTTTGGGAGGTCAACAAGGCCGTAAAGAAGATTGTCTGGTGTGTCCGGACTTGTTGAAATGCATTGTGTGTTCAATTCATTAAAAGAATATGTTGCCTTGAGTCCCTGATTGAAAAGCGTCTCGGGAAGGAGGCAATCCATGTCTGCTGTAGCCGGGAAAATGACCGGTTTGCCGGGCTTCCAGCCATGCTGTTTCAGAAAATTGGCGACACTGCCAATGGCATCGACAGGGGAATTTTCAAGATCGATTTTTCCGTCTTCATCGAAATCGACTGCATAGGCACGAATGCTCCCTGGCATGAATTGGGGCCAGCCGATGGCGCCGGCGTACGATCCGTAAATACTCGACGGGTCTATATGGTTTTGTGAGGCCAGCAGGAGAAATTGTTCCAGTTCCTTTCGGAAAAATTCCTGCCGGATGGTCTTGTTGGGCGTATCGGGATAGTAAAAGGCCAGTGTGGTCAGAGCGTCGAGTGTCCGGAAACGACCAGTGTCTTTTCCGTAAATGGTTTCAATGCCGAGGATACCGACAATAATGTAGGCAGGAACGCCATATTTTTTTTCGGCCTTGTCGAGATATTTTTCATACGTGTTCCAGAAGCGGATACCGGCGCTGACCCGGACCGGTTCAATCATTTTTTGTCGATAAGCCTGCCAGTTTTTTGATTTGACGGAAGTCGACGGTTTCATCAGCCTGATTGCGGTATGATTGATGTTTATTCGTTTGAAAAGACAATTTAAGCGGTTTTTATCGACATGGTATGTTGATGAAAAACGGTCGATGAAATTGGCCAGTGGTGGTTCTATCGTAAGCAGGATATCCGTTTCACCGATTCCGGCAGCATCGGGCATGGGTGTCGAAAAACATGTCGATTCGGGCCGATTGGCCTCTTTTCCGGATACCTGTCCGAAACAAACAAGTGGAAACAGGATCGAAATCAAGAAAACGGAGGCAATTTTTCTGCCGGAATTAAATATCATCATTGGATGAAAAACTGGAACAAACCATTGGAAAACGAAGTATAACGATTGGAATGGGTTGCGCAACACTAAAAATCAGTGAAACAATTCTAAACATAATTGTATTGATGGTTTGCCTTTGCAATATGCGCAGACTCCAGGAAAGTATCTGTTGTGTTTGACCGATCTCAGGATTTAAGAATATATGACTACTGCCCTTTATTATCACCCCGTCTGTCAATTGCATGAAATGGGCGAAAATCATCCAGAATGTCCCGCACGTATGCAGGCGATCATGGATGCTTTCAGGGAAACGGGACTGGACCGTGTTCTGGAATATCGGTTGTCTCCTGAAGCGACAGAAGAAGATATCCGGCGTGTTCATACGCAGGATATGATTTTGAAAGTGAAAAACGATATTCCGGTACCGGGTGAATATTCTTTTGTGGATGAAACGCCTTTAAATGAATATAGCTGGCAGGCAGCGTTGAGGACGACTGGTGCGGCGGTTGCTGCAACGGACGCCGTTTTGGCAGGTGAAGTTGAAAATGCGTTTTGTATCGAACGTCCCATTGGCCACCACTCGACGATTGGTGAGGCGATGGGTTTTTGTGTGTTCAACAATATCGCTGTCGCTGCCATGAGGGCGATCAAGATCCATGGTCTGAAAAGCGTCGCTATCGTCGATATCGACGTTCATCACGGGAATGGAACCGAGTATATTTTTGCTTATGAGCCCAGTGTTCTGATGGTCAGTTACTATCAGGAGTATTTATACCCCTTTTCCGGCAATGAAAAACAGCGGGTGAATATGGTGAATGTGCCTGTTCCAAAGGGAACAGGCGGTGATGTCATTCGCAATGTGGTGACCGAAAAATGGCTTCCAGCCCTGCATCAACACAAGCCGGAGATGATTTTCATTTCTGCCGGTTTCGATGCGCACAGGGACGATCCTCTGGGCGATATGAATCTGGTCGAGGAAGATTATGCCTGGATAACGAAACAGGTAATGGATATCGCGGCGCAATATAGCCAGAATCGTATCGTCAGTTTCTCGGAGGGCGGCTATAACCTGAAAGCGTTGGCAAACAGTGCCGTCGCACACGTGAAAACATTGGCGCGAGTCGATTAAGGAAATAAGAAATGGCAATTCAATGGTTTCCGGGGCATATGAATGCCGCACGAAAAAAAGCGGCGGAAACAATGGAGACGACCGATCTGGTGATCGAGGTTCTGGATGGACGGCTTCCCGGCGCCAGCAGCAATCCTATGGTGGAAGAGCTTCGGCTTCACCGCCAGCGCCCCTGTCTTAAAATTCTGAACAAGAGCGATCTGGCCGATCCAGTGGTGACCAAAGCGTGGATTGACTTTTACAACAGTCAGCCGGGTGTCAACGCTATTGCCCTGTCCTGTAAAAATCCTGCGGAAGTGGCGAAAATTCCGGGTATTTGTCAGAGAATCATTCCTCATCGAACCGGCCCCGGAAAAACGGCCAGAATAATGATTATGGGAATTCCCAATGTGGGCAAGTCAACACTGATGAATATGCTGCTGAAACGGCGTGTTGCAGCTGTCGGTGATGAACCTGCCGTTACGAAAACACAACAGCGGCTTTATCTGAACAAAAATACGGTTTTGACAGATACACCGGGTTTGCTCTGGCCGAAGATCATGTATCCCAGTGACGGATATATGCTGGCTGCAAGCCATGCAGTGGGGGTAAATGCCCTGATCGAGGATGAGGTCGCCGCTTTTCTGGGTGACGTTTTGTTAAAACGTTATCCGCATTTGCTCAAGGCACGGTATGGCCTGAATGTCGATGAACTGGATGGTTATGGTGTTGTCGAAGGAGTGGCGATGAAGCGTGGATTCAAAATTCGCGGTGGTGAGCTGGATGTCGAAAAGGGTGCCCATTCTTTTCTTCAGGATTATCGCACCGGAGCGATAGGGCGCATCAGTCTGGAAACCCCGGAAAGCCGCAAGGAAATGATGGAGTCGTCAGTGGCCTCTGAGTCAGAACCCGAGAAAGAATAAGTCCCGTCACGTTGTTGTGACAGACTGAATATGGATAATGTTTATAATATTTGAATGAAACCGATTGCTCCTGGAACTGTTATTTTTCATCGTTACCGTGGTTACGGTGTACTCACTGCTGTCAATTTGCTGACAGGGTGGGTCTCTGCACGTTTCGGTAATGAACAACGTTGTCTCGATCTGAATTTGTCGACGGATGAAGTCCAGCACGCTGATGGCGAACCGATTCTGTTCCGGCTTTCGCCTCCCGACCGGATGCCTCACGCCCGTTTGATGGAAATGGTTCTGAAGTTGCACGCCGCCGGTTATCAGCGCCTTTATCTCTACTCATGGCCAAAAGATGCCGGTATGCACTGGAGATGGCATCTGTTTACCGGATGCAGAACCTGGTTGCAAAGGCCATGGAGGGAAGGCTGGTACGGTTCAGGCGCCGACTATATTTTCAATCCTGTGATGGGATGGGGTGATTTGCCGGGGGCAACGGCAGAAGAACTGATCGATGCACTGGCCAGATTCGATCCGGAAGGGCTGGCGAATGCGTTGGGCGAAGATGAGGAACATGCCGTCTGGTTCAGGCGGATTTGCGAGGCTTTGCTTCCCGATTACATGTACAGTCTTGAAAAGAGGTTGAATCCGGATGGTTCCGTTTCCAATGTATTGCCGGTTTATCCGGTCAGACAAGGTGTTCCCGATTACGACGGGCCGTCATTGCCATGCCCGCCCGGGTGGAGCAAGCTTCATTATGTCAATCCAATCCCGCGCCATTTCTGTTATTTCTGATGGAATATATGAACTTGCATATTATCGCTACAGGCGGAACCTTTGAAAAACATTATGACGAAATCACGGGTGAGCTCGTTTTTATATCGAGCCACATTCCAGCCATGATGGAACGCGCGCGGGTATCTCGATCGTATTCATTCGAAGAGTTGTCAATGCTGGATTCGCTGGACATGCAGGAAGATGATCGTGAAAATATACTGAAATCCTGTCACGAAACACCGGCTGACCGGGTTGTCATCGTACATGGTACGGATACGATGCAGGACACGGCAGCGGTGCTGGGAAAAGCAGCGCTGAAAAAAACGATTGTCCTGACAGGAGCCATGATTCCGTATGAATTCGACCATTCCGATGCCTTTTTCAATCTCGGATTTGCCGTCAGTGCTGTCCAGCTCTTGCCCATTGGTGTGTATATCCTGATGAACGGGCAAATTTTCGAATGGGATAAAGTGACCAAAAACCGTCGTGCCGGTGTATTTGAAGCGGTATCATAGTACTTGTGCCGGTCTGTCCGGCTATTCCATTCATTTCTCAACTTTTATCTATTGATCTCATGAATATCGTTATTCTGGCTGCCGGTATGGGCAAACGCATGAATTCGGATTTGCCGAAAGTACTTCATTCTCTTGCCGGAAGGCCCCTGCTGGCGCATGTACTGGATACCGCACGTTCTTTGAATCCTGAGAGGCTGATTGTGGTTTACGGTCATGGTGGCGAGCAGGTGAAGAAAAAAATTGTCGGCGAAGATCTGGTGTACGTCAGGCAGGAACCACAACTTGGCACCGGTCATGCTGTCATGCAGTCGATAAGTTTGCTGGTGGATTCCGTGCCGACACTGGTTTTGTATGGGGATGTTCCTTTGATAGGAAAAAGTTCGTTGGACCGACTGGTTGAAGCGGCAGGCAAGGACAAGCTCGGTATTCTCACTGCCAAACTGGACGATCCGACAGGATATGGCAGGATCATCCGTGAAAAAGGACAGATAAACCGGATTGTCGAACAAAAGGATGGTAATCCTGATGAACTCGCTGTCAATGAAATCAATACGGGAATCATGGTGATTCCGACTGTTCCACTGAAAAGCTGGCTGTCTGCTCTTTCAAATGACAATTCGCAGGGAGAATATTACCTGACGGATATTGTCCGCAAGGCAGTTGCGGACCAGATTGACGTGACATCTGCCCAGCCGGATGCGATCTGGGAAACGCTTGGGGTCAACAGCAAGAGACAATTGGCCGAACTGGAGCGTATTTACCAGAAGAATATGGCAGAAGCCCTGCTCGACAAAGGCGTCGGCCTGGCCGATCCCGACCGTATCGACATACGTGGATCCTTGCTATGCGGACGTGATGTGTTTATTGATGTTAATTGCATTTTCGAAGGCCATGTCGTTTTGGCAGATGGCGTTTCCATTGGGGCGAACTGTATCGTCAGGGATTGCAATATCGGAAAGAATGCAGAAGTTCGCCCGTTCTGTCATCTTGATGGTGCGAATGTCGGTTCCGCTTCGCTGATCGGACCTTACGCTCGTTTGAGACCCGGTGCCGAGCTGGGTGAAGAAGTGCATATCGGCAATTTCGTGGAAATCAAGAACAGCCAGATTGCCGCGCACAGCAAGGCGAATCATCTCGCCTATGTCGGTGATTCGTCGGTCGGTGCCCGTGTGAATATCGGCGCGGGAGCTATTACATGCAACTACGATGGCGCCAACAAACACAAGACGGTTATCGAGGACGATGTCTTCATCGGGACCAATTGCGAACTGGTTGCGCCGGTCAAAGTGGGTAGCGGTGCGACTGTCGGAGCCGGTACGACCCTGACCAGGGATGTCCCGGCCGGATCGCTGACGGTTTCCCGTGCGAAACAAACGACGATAAATGACTGGAAAAGACCTGAAAAAGAAAAAAAATAAGGTCTTTTTACTTCAAAAATTGATCAATCGCAGTTTTTCAAATCCTGTTCCTGTCAAAGTGACTAAATGGAGTTTTTTCCTGTTATATTGTTGATGAGGCTGTCTTTGCCAGTCAAAGAGAGTTATTCCCTATTCGAATAAAAAATTTTGCCATGTTGTGACTGGTGGCAAAGTTCTTTTTTTTCAAAAGAATAGATGTTCACTTACCTAAACATTGTCATTTGGATCTTGTCGCATTTGGCAGGCTGAGTTCGAAAGAATAGAAAGGAAATGAATATGGGTGAAGCGGGAAAGCTTGAGCAGAACAGTGAGCCTTTGACGGTTGATATGCTGCATAAAATGAATGCCTATTTCAGTGCAGCCAACTATTTGTCCGTCGGACAGATTTATTTATTCAATAATCCATTACTGCGCGAACCTTTAAAGCCGGACGATATCAAGCCGCGTTTGCTGGGACACTGGGGTACGACGCCGGGCCTGAATTTCGTTTATGTCCATATGAATCGGGTGATCAAAAAATATGATCTGGACATGATTTTCGTTACCGGCCCGGGACATGGCGGTCCGGCTCTGGTTGCCAATACCTATCTGGAAGGAACGTACAGCGAGTTTTATCCCAACGTTTCTGAAGACGAAGAAGGGATGAAAAAGCTGTTTACCCAGTTTTCTTTCCCTGGTGGCATTCCAAGCCATACGGCCGCTGAAACACCCGGCTCGATCAATGAAGGTGGTGAATTGGGATATTCCTTGTCACATGCTTTCGGCGCGGCTTTCGACAATCCCGACCTGATCGTGACCTGCGTGGTCGGTGACGGTGAAGCCGAGACCGGGCCGCTGGCGACGGGCTGGCATTCCAACAAATTCATCAATCCTGTTTTCGACGGCGCCGTTTTGCCGATTCTGCATCTGAATGATGCCAAAATCGCAGGGCCGACCGTTTTGGGGCGCATTCCTCCTGAAGAGCTGGACGAACTGATGCGCGGTTACGGTTACGAACCATTCTATGTGGAAGGTTCCGATCCCTTGATCATGCACCAGAAAATGGCAGCGACCATGGATACGGTCATCACCAGGATCAAGAAAATCCAGAACGATGCGCGCAAGAACGGTTTCAAGGAACGTCCGCAGTGGCCGATGATCGTTTTGCGCAGCCCGAAAGGCTGGACCGGTCCGCATATCGTGGATGGTCAGCAGATTGAAGGTACTTTCCGCGCCCATCAGGTTCCGGTCAGTGAAGTGAAAACGAACCCGGCTCATCTGAAAATCCTGAACGAGTGGCTTTTGAGCTACAAGCCTCATGAACTGTTCGATGAAACGGGTCGCCTGATACCTGAACTGGCCGAACTGGCACCAAAAGGTCTCCGCAGAATGGGGGCGAACCCCCATGCGAACGGTGGCATTCTGCTGCGCGAATTGCGTATGCCGGATTTCAGAAAATATGCCGTTGACGTTCCGTCGCCGGGCGTCGTTGTCGCCGAAAGCACGCGTGTCCAGGGCAATATGATCCGCGATATTTTCGTCCTGAACGAAGAAGCGAAGAACTTCCGTGTTTTCAGCCCTGATGAAACGTCGTCAAATCGCTGGGGTGCGGTTTTCGAAGTCACGGAACGTTCATCAATGGATGAAATCAAACCGACCGACGACAAGGTATCCCATACCGGCCGCGTCATGGAAATGCTGTCAGAGCACCAGTGTGAAGGCTGGCTGGAAGGCTATCTGCTGACAGGGCGCCACGGTTTCTTCCCATGTTATGAAGCGTTTATCCATGTGGTCGATTCGATGTATAACCAGCATGCAAAATGGCTTGAAGTCACGCGTCATATCCCATGGCGTCGCCCGATTGCATCGCTCAACTATTTGCTGACTTCCCACGTATGGCGTCAGGATCACAATGGCCTCTCTCACCAGAATCCGGGGTTCATCGATCTGGTAATGAACAAGAAAGCCGATATCAGCCGTGTTTATCTCCCGCCTGATGCAAACTGTCTGCTATCGGTGACCGACCATTGTATGCGCAGCCGTCATCGCATCAACGTGATCGTCGCTGGCAAACAGCCTGCCCTGCAGTACCTGAACATGGATGATGCGATCAAGCATTGTTCCGCCGGTATCGGTATTTGGGAATGGGCAAGTAATGACAAGGGCTCCGAGCCGGATGTCGTCATGGCCTGTTGCGGCGATGTCCCGACGCTCGAAACGCTGGCCGCAGTCAAGATCCTGCGCGAACGCTTGCCTGAAGTGAAGATTCGTGTGATCAATGTCGTCAATCTGATGACCTTGCAGCAGCCGAGCGAACATCCGAATGGTTTGTCAGACAAGGAATTCGATATTCTCTTCACGAAGGACAAGCCGATCATCTTTGCCTATCATGGATATCCGTGGCTGATTCATCGCCTGACTTACAGACGTACCAACCATCAGAATATGCATGTCCGTGGTTACAAGGAAGAAGGTACGACGACGACACCGTTCGATATGGTCGTGTTGAACGATCTGGATCGTTATCATCTTGCCGGGGATGTGATCGACAGGCTACCAAGTCTGGGTTCACGGGCGGCATACACCAAGCAGTATTTGCGTGACAGACTTCTGGAACACAAGGAGTATGTCTATAAATACGGTGAAGACATGCCGAACATTCGCGACTGGAACTGGGCGGATGGCAAATCCTGATTGAGAATGCCGGTGTCTTGAGCAAAAGTCGAAAAACATCCATCGGGAAACCGGTGGATGTTTTTTTATCAAAAACAGAATGGATTATTCCGGCTTATCCCGGGAAATGAATTCTTCAAACCCTTTTTTTCGCAGCAGGCAGGCAGGGCATTCTCCGCAGCCAAATCCCCATGTATTCAGTTTTTCATGTTCCCCAACATAACAGGTGTGCGTTTCATTGATGATGAGATCGACGAGTTCCTGTCCACCCAGTTCGGCAGCGAGTTGCCATGTTTCTTTTTTATTCTTCCACATCAACGGTGTGACAAGGTTCAAGCGGGTATCCATTCCGATGTTCAGTGCGAGTTGCATGGCCTTGATGGCGTCATCCCGGCAATCCGGGTATCCGGAAAAATCGGTTTCGCACATGCCTCCGACAAGAATGTTCAGACCACGCCGATAGGCCAGCATGGCGGCTACCATCAGAAACATCAGGTTCCGGCCCGGAACGAAGGTATTGGGCAAGCCGTTTTCCATCATCCGGATTTTGACATCCGATGTCATGGCCGTTTCCGACAAGCTACTGATCAATGAAAGGTCGCAAACGTGGTCTTTTCCCAGCTTTTTATTCCATTCTTCGGAAAAATTCCTGATTTTCTGTAGAATGCCGGGCCGGACAGCCAATTCGACGGCGTGCCGTTGTCCGTATGAGAATCCGATGGTTTCGACCTTGTCATAATGGTTCAGGGCCCATGCCAGGCAGGTTGTCGAGTCTTGTCCGCCGCTGAAAAGGACAAGTGCATGTTTCACGGATTCGGAAGGTTTATTTGGCAGGGTAGTGTTCATGTCATTGCCGTCAGGGATTAACAGATTGGCATTTTACAGGATTGCTTTTTTTTTCAGGTCGTTTGTGACGATTTTGTTATTTCGATAAAAAGACAACACATATGGAAACGATCGGGAATTCCTGAACGGTTTGAGCAATAATGAATGAATGCACTCCTTTTGCAGATAAGATATTCATCAATTGCCGGTGGTTTAAACGAAAAAGATTGTAAATTGCATGGTCAACTTTGAAACAGACAAGATCGGAAATAGTGGAAGGACGGGTTTTGCCGTTTTTTCCCCGTCTGTCTATCTTAAAAGTCTCTTCGTTTTCTTATTCGTTTTGTATTCATCGGCGGTCTGTGCCAAACCGGTTGCTTACGATGTCGTCATCAATGCACCCGAGTCGGTCAAAAAAATACTGATGGATAATCTGGACCTGTTGCGCTGGAAAGGCAATGAACAGATGGATACGACACAGTTGAGGCGGCTTTACCGCGAGACTCCGGATGAAATCCGCCAACTGGTCGAGACGGAAGGATATTATTCTCCCGTCATACACACCAAAATGGAAAAGACGGACAATAATTCACGAAAGGTCATTATTGACGTCGATCCGGGCCAGGCGGTCAAGGTCGCGGCTATCGATATCACATTCGAGGGAGCGATCACCAGACAGGCCGAATCGGCAAAACCCGGTATTGAAAAGCTGAAAAAAGGATGGGAGTTGCCGGTTGGCTCCGTTTTCAGGATGGCCGACTGGGAAGCGGCCAAGATTGCCTTGTTGAGGCAGGTGACAAGGGTACGTTACCCGAGGGCTGAACTGGAAGATACAAAGGCGATCGTCAATCCGGAAACACATGAAGTGACCCTGAAAGTCGTGATCAACAGTGGTGATCCTGTCAAGTTCGGCCCGATCAAAATCGTGGGGCTCGAACGTTACGGCAAGGATGTCATTATGGGACTGAATCCTGTAAAGGAAGGGCGCACCTTCAGGGAAAACGCTTTGCTGAACTGGCAGTCACGGATACAGGACAGCGGTTATTTCAGCTCGGTTGAGGTGACGGCCGATCTTGAATCTGGAAAGGAAGAAGTTCCCATTACCGTCACGGTTGTCGAGAACAAGAAAAAACATGCTGCCATCGGTGTCGGCTACAGTACCGATACAGGCAAGCGGATCAGCCTGAATTACGACAACCTCCATTTTCTTGGTCGTGATTACAAGTTGAAAAGTGCCGTCATCTTGCAGACGAAACAGAAAACGGCCAAGGCGGACGTTTTTCTGCCACAGGAACCAGGTGGAGTCCGGAACAGTTTCGGTGTTCTTTACGACCGTTCGGAAATCGAAGGGGAAGACACCCGGCTTGTCAGTGCAAATTATCGGCGTGCATGGGGTACGCAACGGCTTGAAAAATACCTGTCCCTTCAATATCTGAATGAAAACAATCGTATTGCGGGGCAGCCTTATCAAAAGAGCCATGCACTCCCGTTAACGTTCGGAATCATTACAAGGCGTTTGAATAACCGGCTGGCACCGACGAAAGGATATGCGTTTGAAGCACAAATCGGAGGGGCGGTAGAACATGTCCTGACTGACAAGTCGTTTGTCAGGGGCTATATGAAAGCTGTCCATTTTCAACCGGTCGGGGAAAAGGGAGAACTGATCCTCCGCGGCGAGGTGGGTGCTGTCGGCTCCAACGGCAAGGAAGGAGTCCCGTCCACCGTCCTGTTCAGAACAGGCGGCGACCAGTCTGTTCGCGGTTATGCTTATGAAAGTCTGGGCGTGAAAGAAGGCGGGGCTGTCGTGGGAGGTCGCTACCTCGCGGTTGCCAGTGTCGAATACCAGTATTACTTCATCAAAAACTGGGGGGTCGCGTTTTTTGTCGATGCCGGTAATGCAGGCGATACGATAAAAGAACTGGACCCGGCTTTCGGTTACGGTATCGGCGGTCGTTGGCGAAGCCCGGCGGGCCCTATCGGGATCGATCTGGCATACGGTGAAAGAAGCAAGGAATTCCGGCTTCATTTTTCTTTGGGATTTACATTCTGATGCGACGGCGCCTTTTACTTCTCATCTTCGTCCCGTTCCTTCTGGCCGGAGGGCTGGTATGGCTCGTCAGCCAGGAGTGGACCTTGCAATGGATCGTACAGAGAGTGGTACAGGCAAGTGGAGGCGATATTGAAATTCAGGGCGTGAGCGGAACGCTGGCAAGTTCATTCGAAATTGAAAGGATCAGCTATAGCAGTCCTGAACGCGATATTGAAATAACGGATTTTCAATTTGAATGGCATCCCTGGCAATTGCTTTCGGGACAACTGGACATTGGAAAAATTTCAGCCTCGAAACTGGCGATCGATATGAAAAGGTCGTCGGATGAGCCTTTTATATTACCGCAATCACTGGCGCCTCCTGTAGCCATCAGGATTTCCGGGGTGAACGTCGATTCCGTATCCGTGTCAGGCATGGGAGTTGGGATTGAGTTGAAAGATATGCATTTTTCGCTGACAGCGGACAGGAATATTTGGGAATTGAAGAATCTGGGTTTTGACAGCCCGTTTGGCACTGCCGCCATCAATGTCGATCTTGAAACCGTACAGCCGTTTAAAATCAGGGGGGCACTGCAATTCGATAATGAACTGGCGAAAGCGACAGCCAGTCTCAAGTTGGGTGGCGACCTGAACAATCTGTATGTTTCCGGGAATCTGGATGGTTACGACGCGAAAGCAAAGCTGGAAGCGGTTGTTACCCCTTTTGCCCCGTTTGTTTTCCAGTCGGCTCATTTAAGCGCAAAAGGCATTGATCCATCCAGAATCGAATCGAGCTGGCCTCAGGCGCTATTCAATGCGGAAATTCATGTCACGGCACATGAAGACAAAACGCTCAAAGGCATGATTTCCGTCGAAAATTCCAAACCTGGGCCATTTGATGAAAATTATTTACCCGTCCATTCCGTGAAAGCGAAAGTAGAGGGCAATGTCGAAAACGTCGTGTTAGACAATGTGCTGCTGGATATGGGCAAGGCGGGACAATTTACCGGAAAAGGGCAGTTTTCAACGGCAAAAACCGAAGTGACGTTGAAAACTTCCCGTTTCGATTTTCATGAGATTTATTCAAATATCCGGCCGACTCATGTCGCAGGAAAAATCGTTTTTGTCGATGGGGATAAAAAACAGCAATTTCTTGTGCAGCTCGAAGAGGCGCGGATCAGGCTGAATGCGCGTGTCACGAAGGTGGAAGACCTGATTACGCTTGAAGAAATGTTGCTCAAAGCCGATCAAAGTGAAATGTGGATGGATGGCAAGCTGGATCTGAAGGAACCGCAGGACTTTGAATTCAAAGGCAAGATCAGCCGTTTCAATTTTGCCGCTTTCGGGCATTTCCCACAGTCCGACCTGAATTTTGACTTTGACACATCGGGCCATTTGAAACCGCAGCCGGATATTGATGTCCATTACAGCTTTTTGCCGAGTCGGCTGTTCAACCAGCCCTTATCCGGAAAAGGAAGTTTTCGTATAAAAGACAAAGAAGTTCGCAATGCCGACATATCACTGGCACTGGGAGTGAATTCTATCCGCGCATCCGGAAATCTGGGGCGAGTCGGAGACCGCCTGTCCTGGAAATTGAATGCGCCAGATCTCGGTATTTTCGGCAAGGGATACAAAGGCAGCATTGCCGGAGAAGGGAATGTTACAGGAGCCTTGAATTCACTTCGGGCCAGCATG
>CAJKQK010000027.1 GCA_905202055.1 uncultured Oxalobacter sp. | reverse complement strand
CCAAAAGTGTCTAACTTTTGGGGTGCATATCAAGAGCGATTAGAGAAAGAGAAAGTCGAAAAAGCCGAGGCGGAAAAGAAAAAGGCAGAGGAAATGGTCTGGCGTCACGCCAATTATGACCAGATTACCGGATTGCCGAACCGGAGAATGTTCACTGAAAAACTGTTTTTCGAAACAAGAAAAGCCCAGAGAAGCGATGCCTCTGTCGCGTTGATGTTTCTCGATCTGGATCATTTCAAGGACGTCAACGATACGATGGGTCATGGCGTGGGCGATTGCCTGTTGAAAGAAGCCAGTGACCGGCTCCGTGTCTGTGTCCGTGAAACCGATACGGTCGCCAGACTGGGCGGCGATGAATTTACGGTGATTGTTTCCGATATCGACGACTTCAAGGATGTGGAACGGGTCGCACAATGCATTCTGGACGAATTGTCGGAACCCTTTACCCTGGAAGGGCAATCCGTTCATATTTCCGCCAGTGTCGGCATTACGTTTTTTCCACAGGATGCCAAAGATACGCACGATCTGATGAAAAATGCCGATCAGGCCATGTATGCGGCAAAAAGTCTGGGCGGAAACCAGTATCACTACTTTACGCCTTCGATGCAGGAAGCCGTACAGAAAAGAATGCACATGATCAACGATCTGCACGTTGCTCTCGAAAACAACCAGTTCGAAACGGTCTTCCAGCCGATTATCGATTTGAAAACCGGGGATATCTGTCGTGCCGAAGCTTTGATCCGCTGGCATCATCCGGTTCACGGTCTCATCAACCCGGCATCGTTCGTTCCTTTGGCCGAAGATACCGGCCTGATTCAGGCTTTCGGTGACTGGGTCTTCCTTGAAGCGGCCAAGGCGGCGTCAAAATGGAGAAAGTATGTCCCTGATTTTCAGGTCAGCGTCAATATTTCTCCGGTCCAGTTCAAGAATGAAGGGATCGATACGAATGTCTGGTTCGCCCATTTGAAAAGCCTGAATCTGCCTCCGGAAGCGATTGTCGTCGAGATAACGGAAGGACTTTTGCTGGATATCGACGAACATACCAGCAATCAGCTCCTTGCCTTGAGTGACGCCGGTATCGAAGTGGCACTTGATGATTTCGGAACGGGTTATTCCTCTCTGGCTTATCTGAAGAAACTCGACATCGATTATGTCAAAATCGACCAGATGTTCGTCAAGAATCTGACGACAAGTGAAGAGGATCGCGTCTTGTGCGAAGCAATGACGGTGATGGCGCATAAACTGGATATTTCTGTCATTGCCGAAGGTGTCGAAACGCTTGCGCAGCTGCGTATGCTGGCGTCTTTCAATTGCGATTACGGTCAGGGCTATTACATTTCGGGCCCTGTCAATGATGAAGAATTCGAACAACTTCTGGCTGCGTCAAGGAATCCCGATGGAAATGCGACGGGAGCGGTGAAAAACCAGGTGACCAAAACGATGACTAATCATCCAATAGGTGAGAGAATACCGAATTATCCTTTGAATGGATGATTGCCGGGATAGTATTTTGACCTATAGCGTTAAGGAAATTTTCTATACTTTACAGGGGGAGGGCGCCCGCAGCGGACGTCCTGCCGTTTTCTGCCGTTTTTCCGGTTGTAATCTCTGGTCGGGCCGGGAAGCCGACCGTTCCCGTTCCGTTTGCCGTTTCTGCGATACTGATTTTGTCGGTACGGATGGGGTCAATGGTGGAAAGTTTGCGCAGGCAGATGATCTGGCTTCTTTCATTGAATCGTTCTGGCCGGCCGGTTTTATGGAAAATCGTTATGTCGTGTTTACCGGGGGCGAGCCTTTATTGCAACTGGACAGGGCATTGATCGATGCCATGCACGGCAAAGGGTTTGAAATCGCCATCGAAACGAACGGGACGCTCGCTGTTCCGGATGGAATCGACTGGGTCTGTGTCAGCCCGAAAGCCGGATCGGATCTGGCTGTCACAGGGGGAGACGAGCTGAAAGTAGTCGTTCCCCAACCCGGTCAGGATCTGGCCGATTACGAAAGTCTGGCTTTCACCCATTTTTACGTCCAGCCGATGGATGGAGCAAACCGCGTACAAAACGTTAAAATAGCGATTGACACCTGTTTGCAAAATCCGAAATGGAAATTGAGTTTGCAAACGCATAAATACTTACAGATACCCTGATTTTTCATGTTGACCATTACCAGAAAACTCGAATTCGATGCCGGACACCGTATTCCCGATCATCATAGCCAGTGCCGCAATTTGCACGGGCATCGTTATGTATTGCATATAACGCTAGAGGGCCACCCACACAAAAAAGATGGTGATTCGAGTAATGGCATGATTCTCGATTTTTCGGAAGTGAAAAAGCTTGCCGAAACCCATCTGGTTTCGCATTGGGATCATGCTTTTCTCGTTTATGAAAACGATAAGCCGGTCCGTCAGTTTCTTGACAGCCTTCCGAACCATAAAACGGTCGTACTGGATCGGGTTCCGACAGCCGAAAATCTGGCGCAGATCGCTTTTGAAACACTCAAAGACGTCTACGAAGGGTTTTACGGTAACAAGCTGGTTCTGAAAAGCATCCGGATTTACGAAACCCCGAACTGCTGGGCTGAAGTGACGGCCGATCCTGCCGATGGCAGATGAGATTTTCATGAGGGAAGCGCTGGCGCAGGCTGTGCTGGCGGAAGAGGCTGGTGAAGTCCCTGTCGGGGCAGTTGTCGTGCTGGACGGACGGATTATCGCGCGTGGTTTCAACCAGCCTATCACTGCCCACGATCCGACTGCCCATGCCGAAATCGTAGCACTGAGAAATGCGGCAGGTTTTTGCGGGAATTACCGCTTGCCCGATTGTGAGTTGTATGTCACGCTGGAACCCTGTTCAATGTGTGTAGGTGCCATGATCCATGCCCGTTTGAAGAGGGTGATTTTTGGTGCAACGGAACCCAAAACAGGTGCATGCGGAAGCGTCATCGATCTTTTCGCCCAAAATGAACTCAATCATCATACCTCTGTCACAGGTGGTGTATTGGAGAACGAGTCTTCCATGCTGTTGAAAGCGTTTTTTGCAGGACGAAGAAAACAGGCGAAAAAAGGCAGAAAGAAGTGTGAATTGACCGGGGACATTGAAAAACAGTTTAAACATGACTGAACACTCTGGCCGATTTATTCTGGAGCTGGGCGGTGATGATGAAAAAGTTTATTGTTTCATTGTTTTTATCAGGATGGCTTCCGCTATATGCGGCAGGTTTTCCTTTGTATGAAACAGGAGAAGTTGTCGTTGCAAGCGCAAGGTCTGAAGCCGGTTCGGCTGATTCGGATCGTTTCGGTTTGCCGTTGCAAAAAGAGAAAAAGCGTCAGTCACCTCGTGAAAAACAAAAAAGAGTGATGAAAACAGAAAAAATTGGCATTGCGATTATCGCACCCGGCGGGCATGTTCCGGATTCCGACCTTCAGCGGGCAATTGGTGTGCTGAAGTCGAGAGGATATGAGGTTTTCAATTATGTCGATCCCCGAAAACGCCATGAACGTTTTGCGGCAACTGATGAGGAGCGAAGCCGCCAGATTATGGAAGCGGCCTCCAATCCTGAGGTGAAAATAGTCATTGCCCTGCGCGGCGGGTATGGCACTACCCGGATTTTGCATTCGCTTGACTTTGAAAAACTGGCAAAAAGCGGAAAACTGTTTGTCGGACACAGTGATTTCACGGTTTTCGAAATGGCATTGTTAAAGCATGGGGCAGTCAGTTTTTCCGGTCCGATGATCCAGAGCGATTTCACGCGCAAGGATCTGAGCGAGTTCACTTTAAATCATTTCGATGAATGCGTGACATCATCCGAAACGTCAGTTGAATGGTCTGCAAAAGGCAATCCGGATGTTGAGGTCGAGGGTACGCTCTGGGGTGGCAACCTGACGATGCTGGCGCATCTGGCGGGGACTCCCTGGATGGCGGACATTTCCGGCGGCATTCTTTTTGTCGAGGACATTCACGAGCATCCCTACCGTGTCGAGCGTATGCTGCTTCAGCTGGATGAAGCGGGAATTCTAAAAAAACAGAAAGCACTTGTTCTCGGGCATTTTTCCGAATTCAGATTGTCCGATTACGACAACGGATATGATTTCAACGCCATGCTTTCCTTTCTCCGATCACGCCTGTCGATTCCTGTTGTGACGGGCTTGCCCTTCGGGCATGTGAAAGACAAAGTCACCCTGCCTGTGGGTGCAAACGCGCATTTGTCGTCAAAAGCGGGAACTGTCAAACTCGATATTGGGGATTATCCTGCGGTAAGGTAAAATAGGCAGCTTTACTGAAACTGTTTAAGAGGTTACCGTGCTTTCTACCGCCAATATTACCGTACAGTTCGGCCCGAAGCCGCTGTTCGAAAATATTTCCGTCAAATTCGGTGAAGGAAACCGTTATGGCCTGATCGGGGCCAACGGTTCCGGCAAATCGACATTCGTCAAAATTCTGGGGGGAGACAGGGAACCCACTTCGGGGACAGTCACACTCGACCAGAATGAACGTCTCGGCAAACTGAATCAGGATCAGTTCGCGTATGAGGACATGCGGGTTCTGGATGTCGTCATGATGGGTCACAAGGAAATGTGGGAAACCATGTCTGAACGTGACGCCATTTATGCCAATCCCGATGCGACCGATGAAGATTACATGAAGGCAGCCGAGCTGGAAGCGAAATTTGCCGAGTACGACGGCTATACGGCAGAGGCCAGGGCGGGGGAATTGCTGCTTGGTGTCGGTATCGAGCTGGAATTTCATAATGGCCCGATGAGTGCCGTGGCTCCGGGCTGGAAGCTGAGGGTCTTGCTCGCGCAGGCCCTGTTTTCCGATCCGGACATTTTGCTTCTCGACGAACCGACCAATAACCTCGACATCAATACGATTCGCTGGCTGGAAAATGTGTTGAATGAACGCAATTCCACCATGATCATCATTTCGCATGACCGCCATTTCCTGAATCAGGTCTGTACGCATATTGCGGATATGGACTACGGAACCCTGAAAATCTATCCGGGTACCTATGACGATTACATGCTGGCATCCGCACAGGCCAGGGCGCAGCAGCAGGCGGCGAACGCCAAGGCGAAGGAACGTGTTGCCGAATTGCAGGAATTTGTCCGCCGGTTCTCGGCCAACAAGTCGAAAGCCAAACAGGCGACTTCCCGGGCACGCCAGATTGAAAAGATCAAGGTGGAAGACGTCAAGCCATCCAGCCGTGTCCATCCGTTCATCCGCTTTGAAACCGGAAAGAAACTGCATCGGCTTGCTGTTGAAGCGGAAAAATTGTCCAAGGCCTACGATCATCCGATATTCAAGGATTTCAACATCATGATCGAAGCAGGGGAAAAAGTGGCGATCATCGGCGCCAACGGAGCGGGTAAAACAACGCTCTTGCGCTGTCTCGGCGGGGAAGTTTGCAATATGAAACCGGATTTCGGCACGGTCAATTGGGCTGAACATGCCGATATCGGTTATATGCCGCAGGATTCCAGCGAAGAATTCGAAAATGACCTGAACCTGACGGACTGGATGACCCGTTTCACGCAGGAAGGCGATGACGATCAGGCTGTCCGTTCGATTTTAGGGCGCCTGCTCTTTTCGGGTGACGAAGTCAAAAAACAGGCCCGGGTTTTGTCAGGCGGCGAAAAAGGGCGGATGATGTACGGCAAGTTGATGCTTGGACGGCACAATGTCATGCTGATGGATGAACCGACCAACCATATGGATATGGAATCCATCGAAGCCCTGAATATCGCTCTGGAAAAATATACGGGAACCCTGATTTTCGTTTCGCATGACCGGGAATTCGTGTCTTCCCTGGCTACCCGCATTATTGAAATCAGGGACGGCGAAATTATCGACTTCAAGGGTAATTATGAGGAATATCTGAACAGCCAGGGTATTGAATAAAACGGATGAAGCTGTTTTCCTGACAATTTTTCCCGTTTGTGCGATAGTTAAAGAATGTGCTTTTAATTTTTTTCGGCCGATAAAATGCAAGATTCTGACATCAAGGAAGTTGAATACGATTTGCCTGAAATGCAAAGCGGAGCGGTTTGCGTTGCCAATGCCTGGGCGCGCGTGCCTGTTGAATTGTCACAGAAAGAAAAACAGGAACTGAAAGACAGGATCAAACGGCTTTTGAAAGAAAAGAACGCCGTACTGGTCGCGCATTACTACGTCGATGGCGACATTCAGGATCTGGCGGAAGAAACCGGCGGGTGTGTAGCCGATTCGCTGGAAATGGCGCGCTTCGGACGGGACAATCCGGCAAAAACATTGGTTGTCGCCGGTGTACGCTTCATGGGCGAAACGGCAAAAATCCTGTCTCCGGACAAAAAAATCCTGATGCCAGATCTGGACGCCTGCTGTTCGCTCGATCTGGGTTGTCCCATCGAGGAATTCACCGCTTTCTGTGATGCTCATCCGGACAGGACAGTCGTGGTGTATGCCAATACCAGCGCAGATGTCAAGGCACGTGCCGACTGGATGGCAACCTCGTCCATCGGTCTGGAAATCGTCAGAAAACTGCACGCCGAAGGCAAAAAGATTTTATGGGGCCCCGACCGCCATCTGGGCACCTACATTCAGGAACAGACCGGAGCCGATATGTTGCTTTGGCAAGGGTCGTGCCTTGTCCATGATGAATTCAAGGCGGCGGAGCTGGCTTACCTGAAAGAACAGATGCCGTATGCGAAAGTGCTTGTCCATCCCGAATCGCCCGCTTCCGTGGTTGCACTGGCCGATGTAGTCGGTTCGACCTCCCAGATCATCAATGCTGCCAAAACCATGGATGCACAGACATTCATTGTGGCAACAGACAAGGGTATTTTTCACAAGATGCAACAGGCCGTTCCCGGCAAGACGCTGATCGAAGCGCCGACGGCAGGCAACAGTGCAACATGCAAAAGCTGTGCGCAATGTCCCTGGATGGCGATGAATTCACTCTCGAATCTGGCTGAGGTGCTCGAACATGAGCATAACGTGATTTCCGTCGATCCTGAAGTCGGAGAAAAGGCGATTGTGTGCATCCGGAGAATGCTCGATTTTGCAGCCGAACAGAAAAAGGCACAGGACAAGGACGCGATACTGACTTCCGGTATGGGGGCGGCATGAACCGTCACAATATGTTCGGGGATGGCATTCTTGAAGCGGCGATTGCAACCCATATCGACGCTGCCCTGGGCGAGGATGTCGGTTCGGGCGATTTGACTGCTTTGTTGTTGCCGGAAAATGAAGTCGTTTCCGCTCGTGTGATCGTGCGTGAAAATGCCGTTTTGTGCGGCATTCCCTGGTTCGAAGGTGTCATGAAGGCGCTGGATTCCCGTACTGAAATCGAATGGTGTTATGGCGAAGGTGATTTGATGGCGGCAGGGAGTGAAGTCTGCCGCATGACAGGTTCTGTCCGTTCCCTTTTGACAGGTGAACGAACCGCCCTGAATTTTCTTCAAATGCTCTCGGCAGTCGCGACAGCGACACGGGAATATGTCGAGCTGGTTGCCGGAACGTCTGCGCGGATTTACGATACCCGAAAGACCATGCCGGGACTACGGGTGGCGCAGAAATATGCCGTTTCTGTAGGAGGCGGGGAGAACCAGCGGATGGCCTTGTACGATGCGATTCTGATCAAGGAAAACCATATCGCCGCAGCCGGAGGCATTCGTCAGGCTCTGGAAGCGGCGTTCAGACAATCCGGTGTTCCAGTCCAGATCGAGGTCGAGACGGTAGAACAGCTGAAAGAAGCGCTTGAAGCCGGTGCGAAATCGATCATGCTTGACAATTTCAGCCTGGATAAAATGCGGGAAGCTGTCCGGATAACAAAACAGTCGAAAACGGGAGCCGTCCTTGAAGCTTCCGGAGGGATTGACCGGGATACCGTTCGTGCCATTGCCGAAACGGGAGTGGACAGGATTTCGATTGGTGAATTGACCAAAAGTGTGAAGGCAACGGATTTTTCAATGCGGATCGTCTGATTGTTGCGATTTCGTGAGTTTCAAAAGGCCTGTATTCCTTTGGAATACAGGCCATTTTTTCTTTCCCCTCTTTTTTTGCGGGTAACGCAGGAATGTCCTTATTGTGTAACAGACAGGATGGGATGGTGTAATAAATGTAATAAGTTATGAATTATGTTTATTAATTTTTGAATCGGGCAATAATGAACTATCTGAAGACAATTGCATAAAAGCAAATTTCATGCGGAGACGATCATGAAAACGAGCAGTGGCAGTATCCCCTTCAAAAAGACATTTTGCCTCTTGAGTATTTGTGTACTGGGCTGCTTTACGGCAGCGAGTGTGAATGCGCAGGACATTTCCCTCCATACTATTCCACGAGCGGCCACTGTCGCTCAGGCACCCCTGTTTTCAGATGCCGAACTGGATCAGATGCTGGCCCCGATCGCCCTTTATCCTGACGTCCTTTTGACCCAGACCCTGATTGCGGCTACTTATCCTTCCGAAGCGATCGAAGCGGGTAACTGGTTGAAAGCCAACCCGGATCTGCGTGGGAAGGACGCGGTTGAGGCCGCCAGCCAGACCAATTGGGACGACAGTATCAAATCCCTTGCTGCATTCCCGGAAATTCTGGTTCCGATGGCAGAATATCCCGACTGGACAGCTGGTCTTGGAAACGCTTTTCTGTCGCAGCAGAAGCAGTTGATGAACCGTGTCCAGTATTTGCGCCAGAAAGCGAAAGAACAGGGAAATCTCAAAACGAACGAACAGGTCAAAGTCCAGACAACAGGACAGGCGACCAACCAGACGATCGTGATCGAACCGGCCACGACGCAAATTGTTTATGTCCCTTACTATAATCCGACTGTTGTTTATGGCACATGGTGGTGGCCTGCCTATACGCCGGTATACTGGAATCCCTGGCCTTATGCCGGTTACGCGACCGGCTACAGCTCCGGCTTCATGTGGAGTGGCGCAGGATTGTGGTTTTCCTATACATCGTATCGCCCCGTTTATGACTGGCACTATCATCGTGTTTATATTGTTGACCGGTATTACCGAAGACCCGGACCACACAGGAAACCGATGCCCGGAAGGGAATGGAATCACCGGCCGGAACACCGCCATGACGTTTCGTATCGCGACAAAACCTACAAACCGGGAGCCAATACGCCAGGGCCGGGACAGCCTGGAAAGCCCGGCCAGAAACCGCATGGGAAATCGGGAGACAAGCCGGATGGAATAGCGGCGGGCAATCACGCTCCAGGAAAAAACGACCGGCCTTCAACCGATAAAAACAAGCGTCCGGGGTCAACACAAATGGGGCTCACTGACAGGAATCACAATGGAAACCGTCCCGGTTCTTCCTCAGGGAAAGCTTTCGATATCCCGAGAAAAAACAATAACCTGACCAATAATAGCCAACCCGGAACTGGACATGGAAATCCTGTCGGACGGGGAATGTCAGGCACTCGCCCTCCCGTCAACCAGTCAGGAAAGGAGCAGTCTGCGAACAAACAACCGGGACAAGGTCAGTCATTGAACAGGCCCGGAAGCAATCGGCCAATGCTGATCCCGTCAGTCAACAGTCCGAACAATAACAGGCCTGTTATTGCACCATCGACGAATAACTCATCCGGTAACAGACCTGCGGCAGGTTCAGGAGCAAACAGGCCGACAACTAACCGCCCCATCCAAATTCCGCCTGTCAACAGACCGGAAAGCAATCGTCCTGTTACGACACCGCAGCTCGATCATCAGGCCGGTAACAGACCGGCGACCGTTCCGGCGATAAACAGGCCTTCGAATAATCGTCCGCTTCCAAGCCCTTCAGCCAATCAGCTTAGTCCGGCACAGCCAGCTAATCGCCCGGCGATGAGTCGTCCGGCGCCGAACCCTCCGGTTAGCAGGCAGCCTGAAAATACGAGGCCGGCTGTCGCTCCCGGAACTCGCCCGATGCCTCCGGCAATCCGGCCTGCCGTCAATTCACGGCCATCCTCTGCTCCGTCTGCGAACAGTCACCCGTCTTCACCTTCCGTGGTGAGCAGGCCTTCACCGGGTCATGTGGCACAAAGCCGTCCATCCGGTGCAGGTGGCAATCATCCTGCGTCCGCACCGTCCAGACCAGCGTCCGGCCGTGAAAGCAAACCATCCGCTTCGGACAGGGGAAATAATGATCGGGGTCATGGAAGATAGAAAATGGCTTGAGCGAACGGGCGAAATCGTTTAAAAAGGAAGTTCCTTTTTCCAGCCATTTTAATTATGTCAATCCGCATCCAGACTGAAAATTTCGATTTGTCGGCCGAACTGAACCGGCTGCGTTCCGATCATCGCGATATCGGCGCAGTCGTTTCGTTCGTCGGAACCGTCCGTGACGTGAATGATGACGATGGTGTCCTGTCGATGGAACTGGAACATTATCCCGGGATGACCGAGTTGGCACTGGAGGAAATCGAAAGCCATGCGCGGCGGCGCTGGGACATTCTGGATTCGATCGTGATTCACCGGGTTGGTGTGTTGAAACCGACAGACCAGATCGTTCTGGTTGCCGTTGCATCCCGCCACCGTGGTGAGGCATTCAGGGCATGTGAATACATGATCGACGCTTTGAAGACACAGGCGCCTTTCTGGAAAAAAGAGCAGACAGCCAAAGGGGATGTGCGCTGGGTGCAGGCGAAAAAGTCGGATGAATCCGCCTTGAAAAAGTGGTGAATCTGAATTCGGTTGCGGTTTGGTCAGTAAAGAATCAATCCCGCAATTCCCGCCAGACAGATCATCAGGATAGGGTGAACGTTGAATTTCCAGCTGAGCACGAAAGCGGCTACGAAAATCAGCGCACTCTTGTAATCGATGAAATTGTCTCCATTCATCAAAACCAGCGCGGCGGCGGCAATCAGGCCGATAGTAACGGGACGCAGACCGGTGAAAGCGGCAGAGACGTAACGGTTTTGCCTGAATTTCACGAAGAATATCGATATGGCCAGAACCATCAGAAAAGACGGCAGGGAAACGGCAACGGTTGCCAATATCGCTCCCCAGACGTTTCCTGTGACGGTATAACCGATATAAGTCGCACTGTTGATTCCGATCGGCCCCGGTGTCATCTGGGAAATGGCGATCACGTCCGTGAATTCGGCAAGGCTCAGCCAGTGATACTTGTCGACGACCTCATGCTGAATGAGGGAGAGCATGGCGTAGCCGCCCCCGAATCCGAAAATCCCGATTTTGGTATAGGCGTAGAAGAGTTGGCAGTAAACGATCATGGCTTATTCCTCTTCAATTTGTCTTTCAGCCAGAGGCTGTAGAACAGACCACCGGCAATACCGCCAAGAACGATCCATATGGGGGAGACACCGCATAGCCAGATCAGAAGCGCCGCCAGCAACGGAAAAACGAGTTCAATGCGGGACAGCCGCATGGCTTTGGCAGCGGTAATGCAGGGCACGAGAATGAGTGCGACTACGGCAGGACGGATGCCATTGAAAATTTTGATGACCCAGACATTTTCCTGAAATTGCCGGAAGAAGAAGGCGATGACGAGCATGGTGAAGAAAGCGGGCAAAATGGTGCCCAGCGCGCACCAGATACTGCCCCCTGTTTTTTTGATCCTGTACCCGACGAAAATGGCGATATTGACGGCGAAAACACCGGGAAGGGAATTGGTGACAGCGAGAAGGTCGATGAATTCTTCCTGTTTCAGCCAGCCCCGGCCGACGATATCGCGTTCAATCAGAGGGATCATCGCCTGACCGCCGCCAATAGTAAACATGCCGATTTTGGTGAAGACGAGAAACAGTGTGAAATAAGTCATTCGGAGGTAAAAAGCGTCTTGGATCCGTTCATGACATGATACCCTAGGAGGTAAACGAGAGGGTTGTAACGGTCTTGCATGTTACAAAATTAAAGGATATCCTTTCTCTTTCAAGGTGATGGTGATCCACCTTTTCCAACCGCCACGTTTTTTTGTGGATGATGACGCCTGATATGCTTCACTCCGACAGTGAAGGTATCGGCGTTTTTGCTTTTCCCCGCCTGTTGCCTTCATTCCGGAGTCTCCCCTTGTTAGAGAGCGTACTGACGCTTTGATGAATTGAAAAAAGGAATGCGAAAAAATGAGCTGGCTAGCTGTAGGTCTGGGCGCTGCGATAGGCGCATGGTCAAGATGGTTTCTGGGAATGTGGATGAACAATATTCACCAGCATATTCCATTGGGTACACTGGTGGCCAATCTGGTTGGCGGTTTCATCATCGGCATGGCGACTTCGTTCTTTTTCTGGCACAACAATATCAGCCCGGAATGGCGGCTCTTCATCATTACCGGTTTTCTGGGCGGCCTGACGACCTTTTCGACATTCTCGGCTGAAACGGTGTTGATGTTGCAACGGGGTGAATATGTCTGGGCCAGCCTCCAGATTCTGCTGCATGTGGCCGGTTCCATTTTGATGTGTATTGCCGGGTTTGCCGCTTACCGTTACCTTTCGACGCTGTAGTCAATAATTTTTTTGAAAATATGGTGTCACATTCCTTATTTCGCAATAAAGAAATGCTTGAAATGAGGCATGATGATCCCAATATTAAAAGAATGTTAGATATTGGGAGGTTGCAATGCGTCAAGACAAGTTGACTACAAAATTACAGGAAGCCATTGCAGATGCACATAGTATGGCTGTCGGGAACGATAACCAGTATGTCGATCCGGTTCATCTGGTTTCTGCCTTGTTGCGGCAGGACGACGGCAGCGCCAAATCCCTGTTGCAACGGGCAGGCGTGAACGTCAACAAGCTGGCCAGTTCGCTGAATTCGGCTGTTGACCGCTTGCCGAAAGTATCCGGAACGGGTGGCGATGTCCAGATCGGGCGCGAGTTGATGAACGTGCTGAATCTGGCTGACAAGGAAGCGCAAAAACGTAACGACCAGTTCATTGCCAGTGAAATGATTCTGCTGGCTTTGCTGGACGACAAGTCCGAAGCGGGCCGTCTGGCCCGTGAAAGCGGTTTGTCCCGCAGCGCCCTTGAAGCGGCGATCAAGGCCGTCCGGGGTGACGCCAACGTCAATTCCGCCGATGCGGAAGGCCAGCGTGAAGCGCTGAAAAAATATACGCTTGACCTGACTGAACGGGCACGCCAGGGCAAGCTCGATCCGGTGATCGGGCGTGATGACGAAATCCGGCGCGCGATTCAGGTTTTGCAACGCAGGACAAAAAACAATCCTGTCCTGATCGGCGAGCCGGGTGTCGGCAAAACAGCGATTGTCGAGGGGCTGGCACAACGTATCGTGAACGACGAAGTGCCTGAAAGCCTGAAAGGCAAAAGAGTTCTGGCGCTCGATATGGCCGCCTTGCTGGCAGGTGCGAAATTCCGTGGTGAGTTCGAGGAACGACTGAAAGCCGTTTTGAACGAACTGGCGAAAGACGAAGGCCAGGATATCGTTTTCATTGACGAAATACATACGATGGTCGGCGCAGGGAAGGCGGAAGGTGCGATGGATGCCGGTAACATGCTGAAACCGGCGCTGGCTCGCGGTGAACTGCACTGCGTCGGTGCGACGACTCTGGATGAATATCGCAAGTACATCGAAAAAGATGCCGCGCTTGAACGCCGGTTCCAGAAAATCATGGTCGATGAGCCGACTGTGGAAGACACGATCGCGATTTTGCGTGGCTTGCAGGAAAAATACGAGTTGCATCATGGCGTCGAAATTACCGACCCTGCGATCATCGCGGCGGCAGAACTGTCGCAGCGTTACATTACCGACCGGTTTCTGCCGGACAAGGCGATTGACCTGATCGACGAGGCGGCTTCACGCATCAAGATGGAAATCGATTCCAAGCCTGAAGTCATGGACAAGCTGGATCGCCGTATCATCCAGCTGAAGATCGAACGTGAAGCGGTCAAAAAAGAAACGGATGAAGCGTCGCTGAAACGTCTGGCCCTGATCGAGGAAGAAATCAACCGGCTGGAAAAAGAATACGCCGATTACGATGAAATCCTGAAAGCGGAAAAAGCGGGCGTCGAAGGTTCCAAGCACATCAAGGAAGAAATCGAAAAAGTTCGCCTTGAAATGGACGAAGCCAAACGTCGCGGCGATTTCCAGAAGATGTCCGAACTGATGTACGGGAAGTTGCCTGAACTGGAAAAAGCACTGGCAGCCGACGACAAGAAGGAAACAAAACTGGAAACGGATCATCCGAAGCTCTTGCGTACCCATGTGGACGCGGAAGAAATCGCGGAAGTCGTTTCCCGTGCCACAGGCATTCCGGTTTCCAAGATGATGCAGGGCGAACGCGACAAGTTGCTGCATATGGAAGATTACCTGCACAAACGGGTGGTCGGCCAGCATGAAGCGATTGTGGCCGTTTCCGAAGCGATCCGCCGTTCCCGTGCCGGTCTCTCCGATCCGGACAGGCCTTACGGTTCATTCATGTTCCTTGGCCCGACCGGTGTCGGTAAAACCGAACTGTGCAAGGCGCTGGCCTCGTTCCTGTTCGATACCGAAGACGCGATGATCCGGATCGACATGAGTGAATTCATGGAAAAACACTCGGTAGCCCGCCTGATCGGTGCGCCTCCGGGATATGTCGGCTATGAGGAAGGCGGTTATCTGACCGAAGCGGTGCGTCGCAAACCGTACAGCGTTATCCTGCTGGATGAAATCGAAAAAGCGCATCCGGACGTATTCAACGTTCTGTTGCAGGTGCTGGACGACGGCCGGATGACCGACGGTCAGGGACGCACGGTGGACTTCAAGAATACCGTCATTGTCATGACCTCGAACCTTGGTTCGCACGTGATCCAGTCGATGACCGGCAGCGAGCAGGATCTGGTCAAGGTCGCTGTGATGGATGAAGTGCGCAAGCATTTCCGTCCGGAATTTATCAACCGTATCGATGAAATCGTCGTCTTCCACGCTCTGGATGAAAAGAACATCGGCGCAATTGCGAAGATCCAGCTCGAAATCCTCAACAAACGGCTGGAGAAAATGGAAATGTCTCTGGATGTGTCGGAAAAAGCACTCCACAAGATCGCGGAAGCCGGTTTCGACCCCCTGTTCGGCGCCCGTCCTCTGAAAAGGGCGATCCAGAACCAGATCGAAAATCCGATTTCGAAGTACATTCTGGAAGGCTATTATGGTCCAAAAGATATCATTGTCGTGGACGAAAAAGACGGCAAGCTGGAATTCGAAAAACGGGTTCAGGACTGACAGTCCTTTTTTTCTGCAACAAAAAACCGGGCGAAAGCCCGGTTTTTTTATATCGTTTTTCTTAAAGAACGTCGGTGGCGTAATCGGCCAGCCGGGAACGTTCGCCACGGGCCAGCATGACGTGTCCGCTGTGCTCCCACCCCCTGAAACGGTCGACTACATAGGTCAGGCCGCTGGAACCTTCCGTCAGGTATGGCGTATCGATCTGTGCGATATTACCGAGACAGACGATTTTGGTTCCCGGGCCTGCTCGGGTGATGAGGGTTTTCATCTGTTTCGGCGTCAGGTTCTGCGCTTCGTCGATGATCAGGAACTTGTTGACGAAGGTACGTCCGCGCATGAAGTTCAGCGATTTGACCGATATGCGGGAGCGGATGAGTTCCTGAGTCGTGGCACGGCCCCATTCACCGCCTTCATTCTGGTCGGACTTTGACAGGACTTCGAGATTGTCGTCCAGCGCGCCCATCCAGGGGGACATTTTTTCTTCTTCAGTGCCGGGCAGAAAGCCGATGTCTTCGCCGACCGGGATGGTGACGCGGGTGACGATGACTTCGTTATAGCGTTTCGTTTCCAGTACCTGAGCCAGTCCGGCCGCCAGTGCCAGCAAAGTTTTGCCGGTACCGGCCTGACCGACCAGCGTGACGATGTCGATATCCGGATTCAACAGGATATTGAAGGCGAAATTCTGTTCACGGTTGCGTGCGGTAATGCCCCAGACGTTGTTTTTGCTGTGCATATAGTCGTGCAATGTTTCCAGCACGGCTGTTTTCCCGTTGAGTTCCTTTACCTGTGCCTGAAAGGGCGTTTCACCGTCCTGAGGCTCCATATAGACGAACTGGTTGACGACCATGGAAGGAACCAGCGGGCCGCTGATGCGGTAAAACGTCTGGCTGACGCCATGATGGTCGTTTTCATGCCATGTTTCGATGTTTTTGCCGTGTTTTTCCCAGAAGTCCGCCGGCAGTTGCAGGGTACCCGGATAAAGCAGGTCGGAATCTTCAAGAACCTGATCGTTGAAATAGTCTTCGGAAGACAATCCCAGTGCGCGTGCCTTGATGCGCATGTTGATGTCTTTGGAGACCATGACGATGGCACGGGTAGGGTGCGTTGCCACAAGCCCTATCATGACGCCGAGAATCTGGTTGTCTGCCTTGTCGGAAGCCAGGTCTTTCGGCAGTGGAGCCGCTTCCACTTTGGTCTGGAAATAAAGATGCCCCTGAGCTTCCTTGTTGCCGAGCTTGTTCAGGGGAATGCCACTGGTCATCAGTCTGGTTTCATCGACGTCGGCAACGAGCTGGTCCAGCGTGCGGGTGACCTGACGGACATTTCGTGCCACGTCGGACATGCCGCGCTTGTGGTTGTCGAGTTCTTCCAGCGTGATCATCGGCAGGAAGATGTCATGTTCCTCGAAACGGAAGAGGCAGGTCGGGTCATGCATCAGGACGTTCGTATCCAGTACGAACAATTTTGTTTCGCCGGACTTGCTGGCGGCACGCGAAAGAGGCGACTGTTTCGTCGTTTCGACCAGTTTCTTGCGGGGTGGACGGGGAGGCAGTTTTGCCTTGGAAACAGGTTGTGAGGTTTTTTGACCGTTTTTCGGTGCCGCTTTGGCAGCAGGCGCCGACACTTTGGTTTCCGTTGTTTCCGGTTTGGCCGTTACTGCGGGTTTTGCGGCCGGTTTTTTCCGGGCTTTTGGCGCGGCGTTGAGTGGCAATTTGGTGGCGGCCATGTCTTTTTGCGTTATGGTATCTGCAGGCTTGGTTGGCATTTTCGGTAATGGCATCAGAACCTCGTTTTGTTATGGATATTTAAATGATCCGGCAGTGTCGACCGATGAGTCCGGTCGGTTTTGAAATAATTTACTGCGATAAAAGTCCCACTGTTTTGTCCGTTTATAAAAGAACGCCTATTTGTTCAATTGTCGGGCTGCCTCGAGGATTTCCTCAATATGGCCGGCCACCTTGACACCACGCCACTCTTTCACCAGTTTTCCGTCACGGTCGATCAGGAAAGTGCTGCGTTCGATACCCTGGCCCGGCTTGCCGTAACGGACTTTGGTTTTCATGACATTGAAGCGGTTGCAGATGGTTTCGTCAGGGTCGGAAATCAGGGGAAAAGGCAAATCGAATTTTTTCGCGAAATTTTCATGCGAACGCATGCTGTCCCGGGAGAGGCCGACAATCTCGGTATTGGCTTTCAAAAATTCCGGGTAGTATTCGCGGAAATCGATGCTTTCTGCCGTACAGCCGGGCGTGTTGTCTTTGGGATAGAAATAGATGACAAGATTTTTACCCTTGTAGTCTGACAGTTTGAATGGTTTGACAGTTGCTTGTGCGGTGAAGTCGGGAACGATCTGGTCAAGCCGAACGGTTTCTTCTGACATTTTTTTTGCTTTCTTTTATGTTTTTATGGCGGGAAAAGCCATATGCGGTCAAAAAAACGCTACGACGACAGTGTAACCTTTTTTTACTGTTTTATCTCTTCCATATCGTCCATAATGAGAGCGAGAAGGGCGTGCCGGTCTTCTGCCACAATCAGGTTGTACGCCCCACAGGCAGCACGGTTGTTCATGCATTCGATGAGGATGCCTTTTTCAAGGAGAAGGAAGGTTTCTTCCTGCCTTAAAAAACGGGTTTGCCGTCCTGTACCCAGCACAATAATGTCCGGTTTGTATTGTCCCAGTTCAATCAGGTCTGGCAGTGTCAGTTCGTCGAATGAGTGAATCGGCCATGAAACGGGCTTCATGTCCGGCATGACGATCAGACTGTGCGTATAGCCTGTGCCATTAATCGTAATGGTTTCATTGGTGATGGCGGTAACGGTTTGTGAAGCGCCGTTT
Organism: uncultured Oxalobacter sp.; assembly: GCA_905202055.1. GTDB lineage: Bacteria > Pseudomonadota > Gammaproteobacteria > Burkholderiales > Burkholderiaceae_D > Oxalobacter. Next base: position 5,329 of record CAJKQK010000027.1, on the reverse strand, counting down.
TTTTCGGGTTCGATATTCATATGATGCGAATGTTACTGTTATTAATGAAAGCGGACTATGAAATTTGGCAAAAAGCGAACCAAACGATTTTTTTCTTACCTAATTCGTCATAAAGTGATAGGCTTTACCATTTAGCGGTTTCGATCTTGATTCCCGCTGAACTATTGGTCAGAATGATATATTGTCATGGTTGAAAAGGGCACCATCCTTAAACGAACTCCGGGAGCACACAATGCACCTAATTAACAAATCGAAGAAATTGGCAAATGTATGTTACGACATCCGTGGACCCGTTCTTGAAAGAGCGGCGGAAATGGAAGCGGATGGTCAGAAAATCATCAAACTGAACATTGGTAACGTCGGTGCGTTCGGTTTCGATCCTCCGGATGAAATCGTCCGTGACATGATCAAGAACATGCAGAATGCCGCGCCGTATTCGGATTCGAAAGGGATGTTCGCCTCACGCAAGGCGATTATGCAGTATACGCAGCAGAAAAATATCGAGGGAGTCACGATTGATGATATTTATATCGGCAACGGCGCCTCCGAACTGATCATGCTTTCCATGCACGCGCTGCTCGACAATGGCGATGAAGTGCTGGTTCCGACACCGGATTATCCTCTCTGGACGGCTGCCGTGAATCTTGCCGGTGGGAAGGCCGTGCATTACATGTGCGATGAAGCCAAGGACTGGATGCCGGACATTGCCGATATCGAAGCGAAAATCACACCCCATACCAAGGCGATTGTCGTCATCAATCCGAACAATCCGACCGGAGCACTGTATCCGGACGAACTGCTGAAGAAAATCGTCGATCTGGCCCGTGAACATCAATTGATCGTTTTTGCGGACGAAATTTACGACAAATGCCTGTATGACGGCGTGACGCACACGTCGATAGCCTCGCTTGCCAACGATGTCCTGTTCATCACCATGAATGGCCTGTCCAAGAACTACCGTTCCTGCGGTTATCGTGTGGGCTGGATGGTTGTGTCGGGCGAAAAGAAATACGCAAAGGATTATATTGTCGGGCTGGATATGCTCTCGTCGATGCGCCTGTGTTCGAACGTACCGGGGCAGTACGCCATCCAGACCGCACTCGGCGGTTACCAGAGTATCAATGATCTGGTTGCGCCAGGCGGAAGGTTGACCCGGCAGCGTGATCTGGCGCACAGGCTGTTGACGGAAATTCCGGGCGTCACCTGTATGAAAGCGCAAGCGGCCCTGTACATGTTCCCGAAACTCGATCCGGAAATTTATCCGATCGAGGATGACAAACAGTTCGCCTATGACCTGCTGGAACGTGAAAAGGTTCTGATCGTTCAGGGCACCGGTTTCAACTGGATCAATCCGGATCATTTCCGTGTCGTGTTCCTGCCGAATTCGGATGACCTGACGCATGCGATCGAACGTATCGCCCGCTTCCTCGAGTACTATCGCAAGAAGTACGGTACGGAAGAACTGGCGATGCGAAAATATGGCAAGCCTCAAAAAGAAAAAGAATTGAGAATCGTTTAAGACTTTATTTATTCATCAAGGAAATATGAAGCCTGTAAAAGTTGGAATTTTGGGACTGGGAACCGTCGGTTCCGGTACTTTCAATGTTTTGAAGCGTAACCAGAAAGAAATCCGTGGCCGTGCCGGCCGTGGTATCGAAGTCGTGATGGTCGCCGACCGTGACGTCGAACGGGCACGGAAAATCGTCGGAGACGATTGCGAAGTCGTTTCGGACGGCAATCTGATTGTCAACAACCCGGATATCGATATTGTCGTCGAACTGATCGGCGGCTACGACGTTGCCAAAGACTTCGTCCTGCAAGCGATTGCCAACGGCAAGCATGTCGTTACCGCCAACAAGGCATTGCTGGCCTTGCACGGCAATGAAATTTTTCAGGCCGCACAGGAAAAGAAAGTCATCGTCGCTTTCGAAGCGGCTGTCGCGGGTGGCATTCCGATCATCAAGGCGTTGCGTGAAGGCCTGACGGCCAACCGGATCGAATGGATTGCCGGAATCATCAATGGCACGACCAATTTCATCCTCTCCGAAATGCGTGAAAAAGGGCTGGACTTCGATACCGTCCTGAAAGAAGCACAGGAGCTTGGTTATGCCGAGGCCGACCCGACTTTCGATATTGAAGGTTATGACGCTGCGCATAAAGTGACGATCATGTCCGCTCTGGCGTTCGGCATTCCTGTCCAGTTCAACAGGGCGCACGTTGAAGGTATCAACAAGCTCAATGCCATCGATATCAAGTATGCGGAACAGCTCGGTTACCGGATCAAGTTGCTGGGCATCACCAAACGGATGCCGGATGGTATCGAACTGCGCGTTCATCCGACTTTGATTCCTGCGAAGAAATTGATTGCCAATGTGGAAGGTGCGATGAATGCCGTTCTGGTCAACAGCGATGCGGTTGGTGCGACGCTGTATTATGGCAAGGGTGCCGGTTCGGAACCGACGGCATCTGCCGTGATCGCCGATCTGGTCGATATTGCCCGTCTGGAATCGGTCAATCCGGAACATCGTGTCCCACCGCTGGCGTTCCAGCCGGATGCGATGAAAAACACTCCGGTTCTGCCGATGTCCGAAGTGACGACGAGTTACTACTTGCGTTTGCAAGTCAAGGATCAGCCGGGTGTCCTCGCTGAAATCACCCGTATTCTGGCCGATCTCAATATTTCCATCGACGCTTTCCTGCAGAAGGAACCCGCGGAAGGCGAAACGCTGGTCGATATCATTATCCTGACGCATCTGACCCAGGAGAAGAATATGGATGCCGCAATAGAAAAAGTGGAAAATCTGTCGACGGTCATGGGTAAAGTGACAAAAATACGACTTGAAGAATTGATGTAATCCCACTCTTGATTTAGTCTATGGATCAGGGGGCTGTTTTGTCGATAGCGTCAAACAAGCGTCAGAGTCCGATAAATAACATTAAAACTGCTGGTTATTCCCGAGGGAGATCACTATGTTCAATAAAATCATGATTCCAACAGACGGCTCGGATCCTTCCACTGCCGCTGCACTGGAAGGTATCGCTTTTGCCGCTGACAACAAGTCTGAAGTGATCGGTGTGTATGTCGCACCGGAATACCAATATCCGGTCTATGTCGAAATCATTCCGCCGACTTATCCTATTGAAGAAGAATACGACGCACTGATGCGCAAGGTCGGAATGGAATATCTCCAGCCGATCAAGGAAGCCGCTGAAAAGGCTGGCGTCAAATTCACCAGCATGATCCTGTTTTCCAATACGGCCGCTTCGGCCATCGCCGATGCGGCAACCGAACAGGCTTGTGACCTGATCTTCATGGGGTCCCACGGTCGTTCCGGTCTGGGACAGTTGCTCTTGGGTAGCGTGACGACCAAAGTGCTGAACCTTTGCCAGATCCCGGTTCTGGTTCATCATATGAAGAAGAAAAAATAAGTGTCTCAATTCAGGTAAAACGGCAGGCTTGTCAGAGAGCCTGCCGTTTTTTATGGGGTTTCCGTTGTTAAAAAATGGAATATCTGATTCAGGGATATTGAATGGGGAGGCAAAAAAAATCCCGGACATTGTCCGGGATTTTTTATTGAATGCCGTTCGAATCAAACGTGTTCGCCGAGAACGGAAACGGTGATGTCGGCAACAACGTCAGAGTGCAGGGCGATAGAAACAGGGAAGTCGCCAACGGTCTTGAATGGACCTTCTGGCAAACGAACCTGAGCCTTGTGAATGTCAAAGCCCTGTTTTGTCAATGCTTCTGCAATGTCGAAGTTGGTGACGGAACCGAACAGACGGCCGTCCACACCGGATTTTTGCAGGATCTGAACGGTCAGGCCGTCCATTTTTTCGCCCTGTGCTTTGGCAGCTTCCAGTTTTTCAGCAGCCGCTTTTTCCAGTTCGGCTCGTTTTGCTTCGAATTCCTCAATGGCAGCCTGGGTTGCACGGCGAGCCATACGTTGCGGGATCAGATAGTTGCGGGCATATCCGTCTTTCACTTTGACGATTTCGCCAAGGTTACCGAGATTGCCGACTTTTTCCATCAAAATAACTTGCATGTTTTTCTCCAGTATTCTTTAGATTATCCGTCAGCGATCAGGCGGAATGCAGGGAAGTGTATGGCAGCAGGGCCAGGAAACGGGCGCGTTTGATGGCGGTGTCTACCTGACGTTGATAATGTGCCTTGGTTCCTGTCAGACGTGCTGGCATGATCTTGCAGTTTTCCTGGATGAAATCTTTCAGGGTATCGATATCTTTGTAATCGATCTGTTCCACGCCTGCAGCGGTGAAGCGGCAGAATTTTTTACGTTTGAACAGAGGGTTTTGCTGTTTGCGTTTATCTTTGTTTTTGTTCTTGTCAAATTTTTTACCAAATGCCATTTTCGGCTCCTGTATGTAAAAGGTTTGGACTATTCAATTGATGAAATGCCGGTTATGTGAAACACGAGACTTCTGCTTTTCAGGCTTTTCGTCGCCATGAATCCCTTGAAAAGATAGAAAGAATCGGATGACAGTTTTTCGAATTCTTTTGAAATGTCGCCGATAGCGATGGCTGGCATTTCGAATTCGACGTTCCGGTTCGTTCCTGATTCCATCTGCTGCGACCGGTGCCACAATCGGGCGGAGATCACAGGAATGCCAGCGGGTGTATAACGGATCGATTCACGTTCTATCGGTCTGGCAATCAGATGAAGCAGGTTTTCAGGGTTCAGTCAGGTCTCCTGTCGGTTAACAATCAGGCAGAAGCCTGTTCAGCAGGAGCAGCTTTGGGAGCTTCTTCTTTCTGAGCCGATTTCATCATTGGAGAAGGACCGGTTTCAGCGTGTTTCATCTTGACGGTCAGGTGACGCAAAATGGCATCGTTGAATTTGAATGCGGTTTCCAGTTCGTTCAGTGTTTCACCGTCGCATTCGATGTTCATCAATACGTAGTGAGCCTTGGCGAATTTGTTGATCATGTAAGCCAGTTGACGACGGCCCCAGTCTTCGACGCGATGGATTTTGCCGCCGCGGGAAGTTACACTGTTTTTGTAACGTTCGATCATGGCCGGAACCTGTTCGCTCTGGTCAGGATGGACCATAAAAACGATTTCGTAATGACGCATCGAATTGCTCCTTACGGATTATTCAGCCTCCTGTCTGGGTCAGCCGAATCCCGGGGAGGCAAGGAACGTGTTAAAGGTCGGCTGAAAAATGACGCGTTATAGTACTGACATACCCCGCTAAACTCAAGGGCAGAGCCGAAATAAATCTCCCCTTTCGCAAATAACCTCTAAACCGCTGATTTGGAGTTCATCACACTTCATCATGGTGTTTTTTTGAACAACTGCATCAGAAATGGTCAC
>CAJKQK010000026.1 GCA_905202055.1 uncultured Oxalobacter sp. | reverse complement strand
AGGCGACCTGATTGTAACATGTACAAGCATGCACTCCAGAAACAGAAGAGCCGGAATAATGCTCGGACAGGGAAAATCTCTCGACGAAACGCTCAAAGAGGTTCACATGGTTGTCGAGGGTGTAAACACTGCGCAGGCAGCTACACAGCTGGCAAAGAAATATAATGTCAGTATGCCCATAACAGAGGCTATAACAGGCGTTCTTTTTGAAGGAAAAGACGTCGATCTTCACTCTTTGCCGGTTCAGACATGCTGGCCTGAAGATGCTGCGCCATTGATTACATGGGGGCTTGTCGTAACGCAGGGGCCAAGCAAGAAAAGGCAGAATCTGGGCATTTATCGCCAGCAGGTGATTGCCGGTAACAAGGTCATCATGCGCTGGCTGCCGCATAGAGGAGGAGCGCAGGATTTCAGGGAGCATACCATTGCCAACCGGGGCAAGCCGTTTCCTGTCGCTGTTGTGATCGGCGCCGATCCTGCAACCTTGTTAAGTGCCGTAACACCAATCCCGGACGAATTGTCGGAATATCAGTTTGCCGGACTCTTGCGCGGGCAGCGTACTGAACTGGTCAAAACAATAAACGGCAATTTGAAGGTTCCTGCCAGGGCTGAAATTGTACTGGAGGGGCATATCTATCCTGATGAGTCACATGAATCGGGTTATGAACATGCAATGGAAGGGCCATTTGGCGATCATACGGGGTACTACAACGAGCAGGATTTATTTCCTGTCTTGACGATAGACCGGATTACCATGCGCAAAGATCCGATATATCTTTCAACCTATACAGGAAAACCGCCCGATGAGCCGGCAATGCTGGGTTTGGCGTTGAATGAGGTTTTCGTCCCTTTGTTGCAAAAACAGTTTCCTGAAATAATCGATTTTTATCTGCCGACGGAAACCTGCAGTTATCGTTTTGCCGTAATCAAAATCCGGAAAGCTTATCCGGGGCATGCGCGACGGGTCATGTTCGGCGTCTGGAGCTTTTTGAGGCAGTTTCTCTACACAAAATTCATCATTGTGGTCGATGGGGACATCGATATCCGTAGCTGGGGAGAAGTTTTCTGGGCGGTTTCCACACGAGTCGATCCGGTAAGGGATACAGTTCTTGTGGATAATACACCGATCGATTATCTGGATTTCGCTTCTCCTGTCAGCGGCCTTGGGAGCAAAATGGGCATTGATGCGACAGACAAATGGGCGGGTGAAACCAGCCGGAAATGGGGCACGAAAATCACTATGAACGATCAGGTAAGGCAGAAAGTGGACAGCATGTGGAAAGATCTCGGCCTGTAAAAAGCGCTTATTTTCTTGCAGAACGGTTTCTTTGCTGTACAATGCCAAGTGGCGGGCCCCTGCGCATTGCGGAATGGTGAATCTGGTCAGGTCGGGAACGAAGCAGCCACAGCCAATCTCCGTGAGTGCCGCAGTCAAGGCTCGCCTTTGCTTTTTTCTTCATATATCTTTTTCAGCTGGTTCAATTGAGCTGAAACACCGCGAAAAATCCGGTTTCGCAGTATCATTGCTCCGATAAAAAAGCAGGCAGCATATTGCCTTACTTTTAAACGAAACAGGAAGCAATAAGGTACAATTCACCCATGTCCTATTTAGTCCTCGCCAGAAAATATCGCCCAAAGAATTTCGATAATATCGTTGGGCAGGATCACGTCGTTCGTGCCTTGTCACACGCGCTGGAAAGCCAGCGTCTGCATCACGCTTACCTGTTTACCGGCACAAGAGGTATCGGCAAGACAACATTGTCGAGAATTCTTGCCAAGTCCCTGAATTGTGAAAAAGGCATCACGGCGTCGCCATGCGGAGTTTGTGAAGCGTGCAAGGCAATCGATTCCGACCGTTTTGTCGATTATGTCGAAATGGATGCCGCTTCCAATCGTGGTATCGCCGATATGTTGCAACTGCTGGAACAGGCGGTTTATGCGCCAACCGCCGCCCGTTTCAAAGTCTACATGATCGACGAAGTTCACATGCTGACATCACAGGCATTCAATGCCATGTTGAAAACGCTTGAAGAACCGCCTGAATACGTCAAATTCATACTGGCGACAACCGATCCGCAGAAAATTCCGGTGACGGTCTTGTCACGGTGTCTGCAGTTCAATCTCAAGCAGATGCCGGTATCCCATATTGTCGATCATTTGAGCCATATCCTCGAGCTTGAAAATATTCCTTTTGAAAAACCGGCGCTTCGACTGCTTGCTCAGGGAGCACAGGGGTCCATGCGCGATGCCTTGTCACTTACGGATCAGGCCATTGCCTATGCAGCAGGACATGTAACGGATGAGGCGGTTCAGGACATGTTGGGTGCACTGGATCAGACTTATCTGGTCCGTCTGCTGGATCATCTTGCCAACCGTGATGGAACCAATCTGTTGAAAGTGGCCGATGAAATGGCATTTCGCAGCTTGTCCTACAGCACGGCCTTGCAGGATTTGGGATTGTTGCTGCAGAAAATTGCCATGATCCAGAGCGTGCCGGATTATCCTCTTGATGATATTGCCGATTCCGAAAACCTGTCGCGTCTTGCAGCGATTTTTTCCCCTGAAGAATTACAGCTTTATTACCAGATTGCCATTCATGGCCGAAACGAGCTGGGGCTGGCGCCGGACGAATATGCCGGGTTTTCCATGACGCTTTTGCGGATGCTCGCGTTCAGTCCCGACAAAGGGCGCCGTAGTATCCCGCAAGCCATATCGAAAAACATGGAGCAGGCAAAAAGTCGTGTCAGCAGCGATAGGGGAAAAGAACCGGGTGCGCAACAGAAAGTTCTTTCTTCTCCGGTAGTGGAAAAAGTTTCGCTTCCTGAAAAGAAGCATCAGGAAACGGGTGAGGCTATTCCGCCCTGGATAGAAGATGAATCTTTTTCGAGTCAGGAAAGTCAAACGGCAGGGACTCTGGAAGTAAAGAATGCACCGGTTGCAGAAGTGGCCATGCCGGTAACGACGGAGGAGATGCAGGCTGTACCACTCGACGTTCCGGAAAAACGGAATGTGGAGCACGGTAGCTGGGATGGAAACTGGCCGGCATTGGCCGCCGTATTGCCGGTAAGAGGAATGGTTCAGCAATTGGCGCAACAGACGGAGCTGGTTCATTGGGAAAGGAATGGTTCCGCTTATGTATTGCATTTGAGGTCGCCTATTGCTACTCTTTGCACGCCCAATAATATCAACAGATTGACAGAGGTTCTGACAGAACATTTCGGTCAGCCGGTCAAAATAACGACTGAAATCGGCAAGGTTGAAGAAACCGCCAATCAGAATGCAATCGAAGTGCGTGCCGAAAGGCAGCGTCAGGCTGAAGAAACCATAACAAATGACCCCTATGTGAAATCCGTCATTGCTGAATTTGGCGGACATATCGTCGAGGGTTCCATCAAACCTATTTAACCGTAACGGAATGGATATGAAAAATCAATTGGCAAACCTGATGAAGCAGGCTCAGGCGATGCAGCAGAATATGGAAAAAGCTCAGGAAGAGCTGGGCAAGACCATTGTTGAAGGACAGTCTGGCGCGGGAATGGTCTCCGTCCTGATGAGTTGCAAATATTATGTTTCCAGGGTATCGATCGATCCCGCGCTGATGAGTGACGACAAGGAAATGCTGGAAGACCTGATTACGGCGGCTTTCAATGATGCCGTCCGTAAAGCGGAAGCGACCTCGCAGGAAAAGATGGCCAGCGTATCGGCCGGATTACCGATGCCGCCGGGTTTTAAAATGCCTTTTTAATCAGGTTTGCACGTTTCGTGAAATCGCTTACTTCACTTCAGCAACTGATCGAGGCTTTCCGGCATTTGCCGGGTATAGGTCCGAAGTCGGCGCAAAGAATGGCCTATCATCTTTTGCAGCACGACAGGGATGGTGCACAACAGTTAAGCGCTGCTCTTGCCAACGCCATTTCCAGTGTGCGCCACTGTGAGCGTTGCAATACTTTTACTGAATCCGAACTGTGTGAGATGTGCGGTGATCAGGAAAGGGATGCTTCCCTTTTGTGTATTACGGAGACGCCTGCCGACCAGATGATGATCGAGCAGACATTGACGTTCAGGGGCTATTATTTCGTCCTGATGGGAAGCCTCTCTCCTCTGGACGGAATAGGGCCGAAAGAAATACATTTCGACAAATTAATCAAGCGGGCAACGGACGGGATTGTCAAAGAGGTCGTCCTTGCAACCAGTTTCAACAACGAAGGCGAAGCAACCGCTCACTACATCAGCGAGATGCTCAAGGCGCGAGGTATCCGGGTCAGCAGGCTGGCAAGAGGCGTTCCGGTCGGTGCGGAGCTCGAATACGTCGATGTCGGTACCATAGCGCGCGCTTTTCTGGATAGGCGGTCTACCTGAATATGCCATATACAACAATTGAAGGTACGATCGGTTCCACTCCTTTGGTGGAGTTGCTCCGTTCGACGAGTGAAAATGCCAAAATTCGCAAGAACATTGTCCTTGGGAAATGGGAGTGCGGCAACCCATCGGGTTCCATCAAGGATCGAGTCCTGAAAACGATGATCCACCATGCAGAGGAACGAGGCGAAATCCATCCGGGTGACACACTGATCGAAGCGACCGGTGGCAATACCGGGATTTCACTGGCCATGATGGCTGCCGCCCGTGGCTATCGCTCCATTGTGGTCATGCCGGAAAGTGCCAATTACTTCAAACAGCAAAGCATTGCGGTGTATGGCGCAAAAATTGTTTTGACGCCGAAAAGTGGCGGCATTGAATATGCGCGGGATCTTGCCGAACAGATGGCGGCAGCCGGAGAGGGGGTATTGCTGGATCAGTTCAACAATTCTGACAATCCTCTTTCCCACTATGAAACGACTGGTCCTGAAATATGGAGTGCGACCAGGGGAAAAATCACCCATTTCGTCTGTCCGATGGGAACGACCGGTACGATTATGGGAGTTTCCCGTTTTTTGAAAGAAAAGAACAAAAAAATCCGGATTATCGGGGTTGAACCGGCAAATCGGGACCAGATTACCGGCATGTATCACTGGGAGGACAATCAGCGTCCACGGTTTTACGAAAAGAAAAGGGTAGATCAGATCGAAGAGGTCAGCCAGGCCTGCGCAGAATATCGGGCCAGAAAAATGGCTTCTGAAGAAGGGATATTCTGCGGGCTGTCTTCTGCCTGCGCTTGTGAAGTGGCTTTGAACCTGTCGGAAACAGTCGATCAGGCCTTGATCGTTTTCATGATGGCTGACAGGGGGAACAAGTACTTTTCTTCAGGATTCTTTCCATTTTAACGGCATATGTGCAACATAAGGATTGTCATAAGCCCTTGTATCGATTAAAATCAAAGGCTAAACAGATTTTGTATTGCGAAAAGGGTTCGTAATCCAACAACTAACACAGGTTTTTAGGAAATTTTATGGCTAACACAGCTCAGGCACGCAAACGTGCTCGTCAGGCAGTAAAACTGAATGCTCACAATTCCAGTCAGCGTTCTGCATTGCGTACTGCAATCAAATCGGCACAGAAAGCGATTGCTGCAGGCGACAAGGAAGCTGCTGCTTCCGTTTTCAACAATACCGTTTCCGTTATCGACCGTATCGCCGACAAGAAACGTATTCATAAAAACAAAGCCGCACGTCATAAAAGCCGTCTGGCTGCTGCATTGAAAGCAATGTCCGCTGCTGCCTGATTTCAGGCAAGCCGTTCCGGATTGGTTGCTGTATTTCAGGCACGCTTGTTATAAGCGTGCCTTTTGTCGTTTCTGTTTTCAGTAGCGGTAGCCGAATTCTTTCTCGAAACGGGCGGCAATTTCAGTTGCCGTCAATTTATGACTTTGTGGGCCAAAGTATTCGATTTTGATAGCGCCCATCAGACTGCCGAGGCGACCGCACGTCAGCATATCCTTGCCATTGGTCAGACCATAAATCAGGCCTGCACGGAAGGCGTCTCCACAGCCGGTGGGATCGGCTTCTTTTGCTGCCTTGACGCAAGGAATCTCATGTTTTTCGCCTTTTTCGTAAATGACCGCGCCTCTTTCAGCGCAGGTCACGATAAGTGCCCTGACCTTCGACGCGATTTCTTCCAAAGACCAGCCGCTTGCCTGAGCCAGCATCTCGCCTTCATATTCATTGACGGCGACATAAGTGGCGATATCGATAAAATGCCGGAGTTCCTCCTGGTTGAACATGGGAAGGCCCTGACCAGGGTCGAAAATGAAAGGGATGCCAAGTCTGGCGCAATCGTCGGCATTCTGGATCATGCCGTCACGACCGTCAGGCGCAACGATAGCCAGCTGGATATTGTCTCCTGTCGTATTTTCAATCTTGTTTTCGTGGGACAGTGACATGGCGCCAGGGTGAAAAGCCGTAATCTGGTTATTGTTTTTATCTGTCGTAATGAAGGCCTGGGCCGTATAGGTTCTTTTGATCGTCTTGATATAACGACGGGAAATATCCTGTTCGGCCAGTCGTTCAAGATAGGGCGCGCCATCCATCCCGATGGTAGCCATGATGTAAGGCGTTCCACCCAGAAGCTTCAGGTTGTAGGCGATATTGCCGGCACAGCCGCCGAATTCCCGCCGCATGCTGGGAACGAGAAAACAGACGTTGATATTGTGTAACTGGTCGGCAAGAATGGATTCGGAAAATCGGTCGGGGAACGACATGATCGTATCGTACGCAAGCGACCCGCAAATTAGAGAGCTCATAATGTAAATATTGTTGTGATCAGGGATTATTAAGAAAAAATACCCGGCTCTTTACAGCCGAATTGTGCGCAAATTCGAAAGTCATTTTAAAGGTGATGCCTGACTCCGGAGCAAGTCCTTTTGCTGTCCCCGCTTCTTCAGGAAGATACTCTTCCGGCTGGAAAGTGCGGCGCAACAAGACCTTATTGTCCAAATCCGTCAGTTCCATCACAAGCGCAGGCCATATCTGCAGATTCGGGCTGTTATTGGACATCGTAATATTCTGGGTGTATTGATTCGCCAGGTTTTCCAGCTTTTCGGGAGCAGTTGTCTCGATCGACAATACAGGTTTCTTTACAGGGACTTTAACGGGGCACGACAATAATTCGCATGTGGTGTTAACCAGCTCTTCCGAAGGAGGCCACCATGCCGTAATTTCTTCAGAATAATGATAAATGCCCTGAAGCCCGGCAAGCGCAAGCAATAAAAGAGAACCGATACCCCAAAGGAATTGCGAGAAACGGGATCTTTTTTTCTTCTTTTCGACAATTTTGGCCAGTTCTTCAGCGGATACCGGTTTCTCGGTACCTTTTTCCGGTACATCGACAATGATAGCTGGTGCGATATCATCTTTTGCAGGGGCACTCGGTAAAAACGGCTCTTTTTTGCCGATATCGGCGTGAGAGGACATCGATTCTGCGGGGTTGCCGGTAACATCGCCAGCCAGGGTAATTTCAGAGGCCGGGAGGACAGACTCCGGTTTGTCTACGTCTAAAGAAGAGACATTCAGGTCAAAACTGATCGACTGGATCTGTTTCTCAAAGGATTCTTTCAGTGCGGCCTCTTGTGCCTTTAGTGCCTCGTTTGCTGCCGTATTACCGTCATCTTCGTTTATCTCTTTGGAAAATGGCTCTAAATTTGAAGAAGAGGTTTCTCTGGACCGCGTTTTTCCCCGTTCTTCAGGTTTGATCCGGGCTATATCGGAAGAGACTGCTGCTGATGATGAAATGTTTTCTGCTTTCGGTCGGGCAGAGTCAGGTTCACTCCGGGAAAGGCGACCTATCAGGTGGTCAATGCCATTAAACGGGTTATGACAGACACCACAACGAACAACGCCGGAATAGCGCTTGAGCTGTTCCTCGTTAACCTGAAAAACCGTATTGCATTTGGGACAACGTGTAGCCAGTGACATGCTTGGGATCAAAGCCGGTTAAGTTGGCCTGACAAAGCGACCCATCCTTCATGGCTTTTCCAGACCGTCAAATTAATATAAGGGGCATACGCCTCGATCACATCATTGGCCTGCTCTTCAAGAATGCCGGACAAAACCAGTGATCCGTTTTTCCTGATTCGTTCGGTCAAGGTTTTCGTCAGCGTCTTCAATGGGCCGGCCAGTATGTTGGCAATGACTATATCATATTGACGGTCAGGTTCAAAAGAGGTGAACTCATCCGGCAGATGACACGAAAAGCGGCAATGATTGCGTTCGGCGTTTTCAGTTGACGTGATAATCGATTGTGGATCGATGTCCACACCAGTCACCTGACTGGCGCCCAGCTTGATGGCGGCAATCGCCAGAATACCGGAACCGCACCCGTAATCAAGTACAGACGGCCCTTTTTTAAGGTTTTTTTCGAGCCATTCAAGGCATAGCCTTGTTGTCGGGTGAGATCCCGTCCCGAATGCAAGGCCGGGATCCAGCTCGAGAACGATTCCGCTTTGATCCGGAATATCGTGCCAGCTGGGCACAATCCAGATTTTTTCCCCGATATGAATCGGGTCGAATTGAGACTGGGTGACGCGAACCCAGTCTTCATCAGGCACTTCGCGAACAATAAATTCTGGAACGTCGGCTAATTCGCTTTCTTCTGTTGCCTTCTGCAATACATCTTTTGGAGTAGTGTCTGCGGGAAGCAAAGCGATGATGCGGCTGCGTTTCCATGCGTATTCGTTTGAATCTGCGCCGGGTTCATCGAACAGGGGTTGTTCTGCGGGTGTTCCCAGATCGGCATCTTCCACAGTAATAGACAGGGCGCCTGCATTCATGAGAGCGTCTGAAAACGCGTTCGTTACATCAAAAGCGACCTCTACAAAAACTTCATTCCAGTTCACTATAAGCTCCAGACAGATTGACCGGTTTATTTATTTTTCGGTTTCCGGAAACATTTCAGCCAGTTTTTGCTCCAGATAATGAATGTTGGTGCCACCTTTGATAAAGCTCGGGTCATGCATCAATTCACGATGAAGGGCCAGATTGGTCTGAATGCCTTCCACTACCATTTCCGTCAAGGCAACCTGCATCCTGCGGATAGCCATATCACGGGTCGGAGCATAAGAAATAATTTTGCCGATCATGGAATCGTAATAGGGAGGAACACGATATCCTGCATAAACGTGTGTATCCACGCGCATGCCGGGACCACCAGGTGCGTGCCATGATGTGATTTTACCCGGCGATGGAATAAACGTGAAAGGATCTTCCGCATTGATACGGCATTCAATAGCGTGGCCGATCAGACGGATATCGCGCTGGCGGAAACTCAGTTTTTCGCCTGCTGCGATGCGTATCTGTTCCTGAACGATATCAACGCCGGTAATCAGTTCGGTAACCGGATGTTCGACCTGAACGCGCGTATTCATTTCGATGAAATAGAATTCCCCGTTTTCATACAGGAACTCAAATGTACCGGCGCCACGATATCCGATCTTCTTGCATGCATCGGCACAGCGTTCGCCGATACGGTCGATCAGTCTGCGTGGAATATCCGGTGCTGGAGCTTCCTCGATAACCTTTTGATGGCGCCGCTGCATTGAACAGTCGCGTTCACCAAGCCAGATGGCGTTTTTGTGGTCATCGGCAAGGACCTGAATTTCGATATGGCGCGGGGTTTCAAGGAATTTTTCCATGTAAACCTCGGGGTTGCCGAAAGCGGCGCCCGCTTCGGTTTTCGTCATCGTGACGGCATTCAACAGGGAAGCTTCGGTATGAACGACACGCATTCCGCGACCGCCCCCACCACCGGCAGCCTTGATAATGACAGGAAATCCGATTCTGCGTGCAGTAGCGATAATTTCCTGCGGATCGTCCGGCAACGCCCCTTCCGAGCCCGGTACACACGGAATTCCCGCCTTGATCATGGTTTGTTTGGCGCTGACTTTATCGCCCATGACCCTGATGGATTCCGAACGGGGGCCAATGAAAACAAAACCGGATTTTTCGACGCGTTCAGCGAAGTCGGCATTTTCGGACAGGAAACCATAGCCAGGGTGAATTGCTTCTGCATCAGTAACTTCAGCCGCACTGATAATGGCTGGCATATTCAAATAACTTTGTGCCGAAGAGGCTGGCCCAATACAAACGGATTCATCGGCAAGTTTCACGTATTTTGCTTCACGATCCGCTTCAGAATGGACGACGACAGTTTTTATACCCAGTTCGCGGCAGGCACGCTGGATACGCAGCGCAATTTCACCGCGATTGGCGATAAGTATTTTTTCAAACATAATTTGGTGGCGATTGTTCCGTAAATCGAAAATAACGGTAATTAGAGCTTATTTAACCAAAATTAACCGTATTTAACCAATAACAAACAGAGGTTGGCCGAATTCGACAGGTTCGCCATTTTCTACAAGAATCTGTTTGATAACGCCTGAGGCCTCTGCTTCGATTTCATTCAGGAGCTTCATTGCTTCAATAATGCAAAGCGTATCGCCTTGTTTGACTGGAGAACCCACTTCAACGTAAGACGGATTTCCCGGAGCCGGCGCACTGTAGAAGGTTCCTACCATCGGCGATTTCACGACATGACCTTCCAGGATGGCGCTTTCGGCAGTAACTTCTGCTACAACAGGAGCGACTACGTTTTGTGGCATGCCTGCAGGGGCTTGCATATATTGTTGTGGCATGACGGCAGGTGCCTGCATGACATATTGCTGTCCCTGTACGGCAGAGTTCTTGGCAATGCGAACTTTGCTTTCACCTTCCGTTACCTCAAGTTCGGCTATGTCGGATTCGGCAACGAGGTCGATCAAGGTCTTTAATTTACGTAAATCCATAGAAATCCCGCAAAAATGCTGTTAAATGTTGGTAATTAATATTTGAGTGCGTGTTCGATAGCCATACGGTATCCATCCACTCCCAGTCCGCATATTACACCTTTTGCGATGGAAGATAGAAAAGAATGATGACGGAAAGGTTCACGTTGATGGATGTTAGAGATATGAACCTCATAAAAGGGAATCGCGACTCCCGACAGGGCATCTCTTAATGAAACGCTTGTATGAGTCAATCCGCCCGGGTTAATGACAATGGCATCGATATTTTCGGTACGGGCCTGATGAATGCGATCGATCAGGTCACCTTCGTGATTGCTTTGAAAGCTGGCAAATTGGCCGCCGGCCGTTTCAACCTGGGTTTTGGCGGACGTAACAATATCATCCAGAGTCGTTTTTCCATAAATGTCCGGTTCGCGTGTACCAAGCAGATTCAGATTCGGGCCGTTCAGCAGAAGAATGTTTTTTGCCATGGCTTGTTAAAGTTGCTTTTAATTGGATTTTCAGCATTTTGCCGTCAAATGTCGTAAAGAGGCAAGGAAAAACGCCGGAAATATTAAAAATTATTCTTTTTCAGACGGAGTGCTTTGAATAATCAACCGCCTCAAACCATTGATATCTGTTCGGGAAAAATTTGAGCCAAAAAGTTTGCCCGATTTGCGGATATCGTCCGATTCATATACCGACAGATGGGCGATTTCTTCGTGCCACATGAAATGAATCGTTTCGATTGTGTGGCCGTTTCCCCGAAAATGAGGCAATTCCGACACATCGAAATCAATGCCGTTGTTTAAAAGAAAAATCTCGACATCTTTTACGTTATCTGTAAATAACTGTATATGGATGTCGCTGTGTTCTCCTCCCGTGCCATTTAGAATGGCACCGGTTATATATGGGTTGAACTCTTCAAGTTCCTGCATTAATTTCAGTGAAAGTGTGCGTAAGTGCAACAATCGTGCCGGCTGGGAATCCGCAAGAAAGAGTTCGTTATACAGTTTGACTTCTTTTTCGACCGACATATTGTCCGGCAGAATTTCTCCCGTAATGCGGCTGTTTCCCAGTATCTGGCGAGCGGCCTTGCGTTTGGCCACTTCGTAACTCGTTCCTTCCTCTGCTATCATGCGTGCAGCGGCGATAGCGATTTCCTGTCGTAAATTGGCAATATCGATTAATCGGTTGATTGTCATGTTTGTGTAAATCCCGGCGAAAACTCTTGCGTATCGTTTAAAATTTTCTGAATTTATTATTTGATCGAAGCATCATGCATATTCATATCCTAGGTATTTGCGGAACCTTTATGGGCGGGGTCGCTGTTTTGGCAAAAGCGGCAGGGCATACAGTAACCGGTTGCGATGCGAATGTCTATCCGCCAATGAGTACGCAATTGCAGGAACAGGGTATTGAACTGATCAATGGATATGATGAAGAACAGATCGAATTGAAACCGGATTTGTTTGTTATAGGAAATGTCGTTTCAAGAGGCAATCCGCTCATGGAAGCCATTTTGAATCGTGGGCTTCCTTATGTTTCAGGCCCGCAATGGATTGGCGAACATATTTTAAACGATAAATGGGTTCTCGGCGTGGCGGGTACGCATGGCAAAACGACGACGACTTCCATGTTGGCATGGATACTTGAGGATGCAGGATATTCCCCCGGTTTTCTGATTGGTGGTGTTCCATTGAATTTCGGCATTTCTGCACGACTGCATGGCGAAAAGGACTCTTCTTTTTTTGTCATCGAGGCGGACGAATACGACACCGCATTCTTTGATAAAAGAAGCAAGTTCGTCCACTATCGGCCAAAAACGGCCATTCTGAACAATCTGGAATACGATCATGCAGACATTTTTTCCGATATTTCGGCCATCGAAACACAATTTCATCATCTGGTGAGAACGGTGGCGGGAAACGGTCGCCTGATCGTCAATAATCGTGAACCGGCACTGGAACGGGTAGTCGAACGGGGATGCTGGAGTGAAAAGGAATGGTTTGGCGATGAAGCAAAAGATTCATGGTCGATGATCGAGAAGGATAACGGCGATTTCGATGTATTTTTCGATGGACAGTATCAGGGAACCGTTCATTGGGAATTGACCGGCGAGCATAACCGTCTCAATGCACTGGCTGCCATTGCGGCAGCACGACATGTCGGGGTTCGGCCCGAACAGTCCATCGATTCGTTATCACGATTCAAAAATGTCAAGAGGCGCATGGAATGTCGTGGAAACGTCGGTGGTATAACCGTTTATGACGACTTTGCCCATCATCCTACGGCCATTGCCACCACGATTGCCGGCTTGAAAAAGAAAACGGCGCTCCAGCCTGGACAACGTATTCTCGCGGTACTTGAGCCACGCTCCAATACCATGAAACTCGGTGTCATGAAGCAGGCTTTGCCGCAAAGCCTGCAAGAGGCGGATATGGTCTTTGCTTATGGTGCCGATGGAGGAAAGAATGGCCTTGGCTGGGATCTGGAACAGGCGTTGTCGTCATTGGGCGACAAGGCAAAAGCGTTCAGCGATATCGACACGCTTGTCGATAAAATCGTACTTGTTGCGCGACCGGGTGATCACATTCTGGTGATGAGTAATGGCAGATTTGGCGGCATTCATCAGAAAATACTGGATAAGTTATCCGTAAAATAGGCAATCATCATGATTTTGTATTTGCATGGATTTCAGTCTTCGCCCCAGTCTTTCAAGGCACAGCTTATTGAAGGCAGATTGAAGGCGCTGGATTATGAGAAAGAGTATATTTGCCCTCAATTGCTTTCATCTCCAGCCAAATCGATCGCAATTGCTCTGGGCCTGGTGAGGGATCGCCCCCCGGAGTCGCTCACAGTGATCGGCTCATCCCTTGGAGGTTATTACGCCAACTGGATTGCTGAGCAGTTGCAGTGTCGTGCTGTCATGCTGAATCCTGTGATCGATCCATG
This sequence comes from uncultured Oxalobacter sp., assembly GCA_905202055.1. Taxonomy (GTDB): domain Bacteria; phylum Pseudomonadota; class Gammaproteobacteria; order Burkholderiales; family Burkholderiaceae_D; genus Oxalobacter. The sequence continues at coordinate 9,685 of CAJKQK010000026.1, read as the reverse complement.
GAACATAAAGATACTGGGAGACAGTCCTGATAGAAGTGACCTCAGGGTACGGGAATGGCTTGAATTTGTTGAGCGGTATGAAAAGGAATTGCATTCGATTCAGGTAAGGAAAATCACGAACCCGCTAAGATATATGCTGATTGCGGCCAAAGGGGATGCATTGCTCGACTGGCGGATGATGGTGGAGCATTATGAGGGGGCAAACCAGACTGTCATTGACGGGAGTGATCATGGATTGTCCGATTTTGAGGAATATCTCGATAATGTGCTTTCTTTTTGTAGAATTGAAAGATCGCGGCCGAACATAAGCTGAGTGCCATATATCAAGTTTGCGTATTGAATAGAGCGGTGAATGAATTTATTTTTTGAAGAATCCGGTGAATTTAAAACGGGCGGTATCCTGAATCAGGTCGGAGAGGCCTTTCAGGTCGAGTTGCCCGGAGGCAAGCGAACAAAGGTTCGTGCAAAGGATGTGTTGTTCCAGTTCAGCTCGCATGAGCCTGCTGAACTGATTTCGGAAGCTTCTCTTGTATCGGAAGAGATCGATCTGGATTTTTTGTGGGAAGTGGCCGGAGAAAATGAATTTGGTTATCAGGATCTCGGCAGGGAATATTTCGGTCACGATCCGAAGCCTGAAGAAGCCGCGGGTTTATTGCTCCGATTGCATTCGGCGCCCATCTATTTTTATAAAAAAGGAAAAGGTCGTTATAAGGCCGCCCCTGAAAAATCCTTGCAGGCAGCGTTGGCTGGCCTGGAAAAAAAACGGCAACAGGCAATTATTCAGCAACAATACATTGACGAGTTGGTACAGGGACGTCTGCCAGATCCGATCAGGACGAATGCCGTGGCCCTTTTATGCAAGCCTGATAAAAACAGTATCGAATACAAGGCATTGCTTGCCGCTTGTGACGAGTTGCATATCTCCCCGGAACGTCTGTTGCTTGATCTGGGTGGGATAAGCAATCCGAAAGAATTGCATCTGGCACGGTTTCTGTTTGAAAATTTCCCCAAGGGAACCCGGTTTCCGAAAATCGATATTCCTGATATGGCCCTGGAGTTACCTGAAACCGAGGTTAACGCCTTTTCCATTGACGATATCACCACTACTGAAATTGACGATGCTTTTTCAGTGACCAGACTGGCTGATGGGAACATCCGTATCGGTATTCACATCGCCGCACCGGCTTTGGGCATGAAACCGGACGATTCACTGGATGAGATCGCCAAGAAACGCCTTTCGACGGTTTACATTCCAGGTGACAAAATCACCATGCTGCCGGACGAACTTGTCAACGTGTTCACTCTTGGTGCCGGTGAGAAGCGTCCGGCGATGAGCCTGTATGCGACACTGAACCCACAGGACTGGTCGGTTATTGAAACGGAAACACGGGCTGAAATGATCCGTGTTGCCGAAAACCTCCGTCATAACGACCTCGACAGCCTGATAACGGTTGAAAGCCTTGAAAAAGGCGAGGGAGAGTACCCGCATAAAGGCGATATTGCTGTTTTATGGCATTGTTCTCAGGTTTTCGAGAAAAAACGAATGGAAAAGCGCGAGGGTTTCGGTTTGAAGCCCGAGCAGAATAATCGTGTCGATTTCAACTTCTATGTGGATGAAAACAATATCGTCACAATCGAACGCCGCAAACGAACCGCACCGCTGGACAAAATCGTGGCAGAACTGATGATTTTCGCCAACAGTACATGGGGAAAGCTGCTGCATGAACATGGTATTCCCGGAATCTACAGGAGTCAGGGGGGGGGATCGGGCAGCTGGCTGAATCGCATGCAGGTAAAAATGGTCACGCATGCGGCGCCTCATCAGGGGTTGGGTGTTGACCAGTATGCATGGTGTACCTCACCTTTGCGGCGTTATACGGATCTTGTTAATCAGTGGCAGATTCTGGCATGCGTCAATTATGGGGTCACTGCCCCATTGTCTGCACCTTTCAAACCTAAAGATGCCAATTTATTCGCTATTGTCAGTGCGTTTGATTCTGTTTATAACGCATATGGCGAATTCCAGTCGAAAATGGAACGTTACTGGTGTTTGCGATGGCTCTCTCAAAATAATGTCAAACAGACAGAAGCAGTTGTCATCAGGGATGAGATGCTTCGCCTTGTCGATATTCCATTGACCATCGCCATGCCGGGAATGCGTCCGCTGGCACGTGGAACGCAGGTAAGGATCGACCTGATACGTTGGGATGAAATCGATCTGTCTGTCGAGGCACGACTTCTTGATGTGACGGAAAATGTCGATGAAACGGCGTCAGACGAAAACGAAGAAGAATTGTCAGAGTAAAATACTGAATGGGTGTATAGTGATCGCGCATAAATTCTCTTGAAATTCAGGCGCATGCATTATTTTTGGTGATTCATTCAATGCCGGCAAATTCAATACTGAAAAATCGTGGACTTGGCATAGCGATCGCTGTGTCCGTTCTGATACACGCCATTGTGTTGTCAGTTAAATTTGTTACTCCCACGGCATCCGGTTTCAGGCATGCTCCTCCCGTTATCGAGGTCGTACTCAGTGGTGGTGGGGGCGGCAATGGCATGTGGACAGGGTCGGCTGCCGGAGGCAAAACGGTCAGTGAAACCCTTATTAATGCTCAGACAATCACGGGGAAAATCCCTCAAAAAAAGGCACCGGAAAACAAGCCGGTCGAAAGCAGGCCGATTACTTCTCTCTCCAGACAGGGCAATCAGAAAAGCATTCCCGTACCGGAAAAAAAGATTTCCCCGCAAAAAAGTGCCAATCCGGCCAATAACGGCGGGAGTCGGAACGGTAATGGCGGAACGGGAGGTGGAAGAGGTGAAGGTGATTCGGTTGTGTTCAACCGGAATGCCAGAGGAGGATATGCTTATGGTGACGACAGAGGTCAGACCATCACCTCTCAGACCCGAGATGTCGGCGATGCCATGTATTTCAAATCAGTACAGAAAAAAGTCGAAAGTATCGGTGTCATAAATTTTCCACAAAAAAATGGAACCCGTTTGTATGGACAGCTGACTGTCCGGATTAACGTGTATCATGACGGCTCTCTTTATGAAAAAGCCGGTGGGGTCAGTATCGTCAAGTCGTCCGGTAATCCGGCACTCGATGCGGCTGCTTTGAATATCGTGCGGCGTGCCGCACCTTTTGGCCGTTTTAGCGGGAATGCCCGAAGCATTATTACACGTTTGAATTTTACGCGTGATCAGGGACTGAAATCGCAGGTTGTAACGACGACGTCTTGATTGTTTTTTCGAATTTACCTTAAATTTCATTAAAATCGCTTAACTTTACCTTTAATGCATGGTTATGCCTGATCGTTATGCCGTCATAGGAAATCCTGTCGCTCACAGCAAATCGCCGGAGATTCATACCTTGTTTGCAACCGGAACCGGGCAGGATATGGAATACGGACGATTGCTGGCACCAGTGGATGGTTTTGACGCAACAGTCAGGAAATTCATTGAAGAAGGTGGCAAAGGATTGAATGTAACGGTGCCGTTCAAATTCGGTGCATTCAATCTGGCAACGGGACTGACTCCAAGAGCGAAGATGGCGGGAGCGGTCAATACACTGGTTTTCAGGGATGGCATGATCGTCGGTGACAATACGGATGGTGCAGGTCTGGTGGCCGATATTACGGTAAATGCCGGCATTTCCCTTTTAAATAGCCGGATTCTGCTTCTTGGCGCAGGGGGAGCCGCTTATGGTGTCATGCTACCTCTTCTTGAACAGAAGCCGGCCTTTATTCATATCGCAAACAGAAATGTGGCCAAGGCCGAAGAATTGGCGAAACAGTTCTCGGATTTTGGAAAGACAAGTGCTTCCGCCTATTATGAGCTGAAAGAATCGTACGACATTGTCATCAATGCGACATCTGCCGGACTGTCGAATGCAATGCCACCGGTTTCCAGAAACATTTTTGCTGACAATGCGCTGGCGCTCGATATGGTGTATGCCGACGAGCCGACGCCATTCATTCAATTTGCGCGGCAGTGTAACGTGAACGGCCGGGACGGTTTCGGGATGCTGGTGGAACAGGCGGCGGAATCCTTCTTTGTCTGGCGCGGCGTCAAACCGGATACCAAGGCAGTATTTTCATATTTCGGGCGCGAATAATGATGAAAATAAAGGAACTTGCCGCACTTTGCCGGAAGTACTGGCGCTGGATCGTTTTTGTCCCTTTGGGACTTATACTGGCGATGCAGATTTATTTTTTCTTTCAGATTGCCTGGTGGGTTCATTTCAATCCGGGTTCAACCAGCTTTATGAGACAACAATTGTCCGTTTTGCAGGAAAAGAATCCCAGGGCGAAATTGCAGCATAAATGGGTACCCTATAAACGTATTTCGCGAAATTTGAAACGGGCAGTGATTGCATCCGAAGATTCGAATTTCACCGATCACGAAGGTGTGGAGTGGGACGCGCTTTTGAAAGCGTATGAAAAAAACAGCAAGAAAGGAAAAATTGTTGCCGGTGGTTCTACCATCACACAACAGCTGGCCAAAAACCTCTTCCTTTCCGGCAGCCGCAGTTACGTAAGAAAAGTACAGGAACTTGTGATTACCTACATGCTCGAGTTCTGGATGGAAAAGGAAAGGATATTCGAGCTTTACCTCAATCTGGTCGAGTTCGGTACCGGAGTATTCGGCGCCGAGGCGGCGGCGCGCCATTATTATGGAACGTCCGCAGCCAATCTCAGTCCGGGACAGGCAGCCAAACTGGCGGCTATGTTACCCAAGCCCCGTTATTTCGATTCGCACCGGAATTCTGCCTATCTGATGCGCCGGACTTCTCTTATTTTAAGAAGGATGGGGTCGGCTGACGTCCCGCGATAGCGAAAATTAATTGTGCGCAAGTAACTTGCCTCATATACATGTTATCAGTACACTTGCGCTATTTTCAGTTGGGCAATAATTTAATGACCATTCAAAATAACGCCATTTGAATGTTTGTCATTAAACTGAAATCTGTGCGTGATGTGATCCATCCCTGATTTCTGTCGACAGAAACCCTGTTAATGTGTCTGAAAGTTTTTTCTCATGATCAATGTCTTCGTCCTTCAAAACGGCCGCTTGAATCAGGTACCGATCGAATCCAGAGCGGATCTGGAAAATGTCGCCCCCATATGGGTCGATATGACCGATCCGACTGAAGAAGAACGTTCCTGGGTGAAAAGCACCTATGATGTGACGATGCCGGATGAAGACGATGTCAAGGATATCGAAGCGTCTGCACGGTATTACGAAGCGGAAAACGGTGATTTGCATTTGCGGACGGATTTCCGGATCGATGATGACGATGAAGGTCCCTCGCAGACCATTACCGTTGCCTTTATCCTGACGCGTAACATGTTGTTTTCGATGCATCCGGAAGACTTGCCGGTTTTCCGGCTCGTCAGAATGCGAGCCAGATCACGTCCCGGTTCCATTACCGATTACAAAGACGTTCTTCTCGACTTGTACGCAACGGATGCAGAATATTCTGCCGATGCGCTGGAAGGCATTTACCGTAATCTCGAGGAAGTCAGCAGTAAAGTCCTTCAGGAAGAGTTTACCGATCAGGACGCGGCGGCCACTCTCTCTACGATTGCCAAGGAAGAAGATTTGAATGGACGTATCCGTCGTACCATGATGGATACGCGACGGGCAGTCAGCTTTTTGATGAGAGGGCGTTTGCTCGATTCGGACCAGTTTGAAGAAGCACGCCAGATTTTAAGGGATATCGAATCGCTTGATGGCCATACTTCATTCCTGTTTGAAAAAATCAACTTCCTGATGGATGCGACGGTCGGTTTCATCAACATCAACCAGAACAAGATCATCAAGATTTTCTCGGTCGCCAGTGTGGCATTTCTGCCGCCGACACTGATCGCCAGTATTTACGGTATGAACTTCCGTATCCTGCCTGAACTGGCATGGGATTTCGGCTATCCGTTTGCACTTGGGCTGATGGTGGCAAGTGCATTGGCCCCTTTCTGGTATTTCAGGCACCGGGGCTGGCTGAAATAAACTGGCTATACGCCATTATTCATTTTTTTTCCGCCGGTTTTGCCGGATCAGGGCCGTATTGGCAGTGTGTTTGTTGTCTTCCCCTTTTTTGCCTCTTTCCGATCGTGGAATGAAATCGGCGCCTACAATAGTCCGGGCGGTCGCAAGTTCCTCGCCATTTTCGCACAGCCATTCCGTGATCAGGGCGGCAAGTCTTTCAAGAGCAATCCCATGCATGGCATTCGACTTCCGATAGATCCAGTCGGACAGGGCCATGAAACGTTTGAACGGTTGATCCTTCAATATAAACGGCAATGTTTTGATAAAACGGCCTGAATTGGCAATCAAATCCCAGTAGCGTGCAAAACGTTTCATCCGCTGCATGTCAGCAAATCCGATATCGGCGGTAGACAGAATCGTATAAGGTGCAGAGGAATCGAAAACCAGCCGGTATGCCTCGACATGCCTTAATACAGGGGTGCCCCGCAAGCGTTTCAGAATGCCTACCTGTATTTCGTGGGGATTGACATCAACCAGACGGTTGAATCCTTTTGCAAAACTGTCGATATTTTCTCCCGGCAGCCCCACGATCAAATCGGCATGCATGTGGGCGTGGGTATGTTCTCTCAGCCAACGGATATTTTCTTCCGATTTTTCGTTGTCCTGTTTTCGGCTGATCAAGCTTTGTACGTCGGTATTGAACGACTGAACCCCGATTTCGAGTTGCAGCGAACCTGCGGGAAACTGCAGAATGGCTTCTTTCAATGCATCGGGCAAATGATCCGGAACCAGTTCGAAATGGGCGAATACGGGGTCCAACGGCGCGGCTTCCAGCTTTTTCAGGAAAAATTGGATGATTTGAAGGCTTCTTTTAATGTTCAGATTGAAAGTACGATCGACGAATTTGAAATTTCTTGCACCGCGCCGGTATAGTTTTTCCATCTCGTCAAGAAACAGATCTGTATCGAAAGTCCAGGCAGTTTTATCAAGTGAGGACAGGCAGAATTCACAGCGGAAAGGGCATCCGCGGGATGCTTCGACGTAAAGTGTACGGTGGGCGATATCTTCATCAGTATACAAATCATAAGGCAGCGTAATATCCGTTATGGCTGGCTGAATTCCCTGATGGATTTTCAAAGGGGGTGCTTTGTCCTCCAGAATCTGCTGGCATAAAGCGGGCAGAGTCACTTCACCCCAGCCCCGGATGACATAATCAGCCAGCTGGACGACTGGCTGCCCTTCCGTTTCATGGGATACTTCAGGTCCCCCGAGAATAATGATTGTTCGGGGTGAAACGGCTTTGATCAGTGAAACGAGTCTTGTCGTTTCTTCCACGTTCCAGATGTAAACCGACAGTCCCAATATGCGTGGGTTTACTGAGAGTATTTTTTCAGCAAGAACGGCCACATCTGCGCCAATGACGAATTCCATCAGTTCGGTTCTGGATTGAAGCGCCCCCATATTTGCTTTCAGATAACGAAGGCCAAGTGCTGAATGGGCGTAACGGGCATTCAAAGTGGAAAGCAATATCGACATGGCATTTTTATTATTTTGGAGGGTATGGACACCTATCATGAAATAAGGCAGTCAAAAAGACAAGTCGAATGAAGCCTTGGCTATTCATGAAATTAGCGCGTGAAGCTAGGGGATGAGGAAAAAATTGACTGTGGTCAAGCGGGATTTTTGGCTTAAGAAGCTATGATACCTGTTAGCTTGAAAATTGGCTGTAGCACTTGTTTCTTCATGCAAACAGTTGTCTGATGAAACAGTTACTTCAGCGTTTGATTTCCCAAAGAAACGTTATTGTCGTTTGATTGACGTTAAACGGCAGAGTCATCACACATTACATGGGCACGACAGCAGAAGATTCGTTGAATCCGGAGACCATTTCAGGTGGGCATCTGGTTGCAAAAGCACTTCGGAACGAAGGTGTCGATACCATCTTTACATTGTCAGGTGGCAACATCGTCGATATTTACGATGGATGTGTCAGTGAAGGTATCCGGATCATCGATTTTCGTCATGAACAGGTTGCCGCCCATGCCGCCGACGGATATGCGCGGCAAACCGGTCAAACAGGCTGTCTTGTCACCACAGCCGGTCCCGGATGTTGCAATGCCGTTATCGGTCTGGCGACTGCACTGCGTTCCGAAACGCCTCTTTTGCATATCGGCGGTCAGGGTGCGACGAGCCAGTATTTGCAAGGCTCCCTGCAGGAGTATGATCATGTCAAACTGATGTCTCCTGTCACCAAATGGGCCAGCAGTGTAAAAACGACCGAACGCGTCGCCGATATGGTATCCATGGCTTGTCGTGAGGCGACGGGTGAAGTGCCCGGGCCGGTTTATCTTGAAGTACCGCGCGACATTCTCGATAAAAAGGTAGAGTTCAAAAACTGTACGGTGCCTGCTGCCGGCCATTACCGTTGTTCTCCCAAAGTCATGTGCGCCCCGGAAGAAATCGAAAGTCTGGCCGATTTGCTTGTTCATGCCGAAAAACCGGCGGTACTTTTCGGGAGCCAGGTCTGGAACAGCCGCAGTCATACCGAGGCGGCAGAGCTGGTCAAGGCATTCGATATTCCCGCTTATACCAATGGGGCGGCACGTGGCATTCTGAAAAACGACAATCCTCACTCATTTGATCGTACTCGCGGCATGGCTTTGGCCAATGCGGATGTCATTCTTGTTGTGGGGACTCCTTTCGATTTCCGGCTTGGCTATGGAAAGCAACTGAATCCGGATGCCAGAGTGGTGCAGATTAACCAGAATTATGTCGAAATCGGGAAAAACAGGGATATTGAGCTGGGCTTGCTGGGACATGCGGGTACCATTTTCAATGCCGTGATACAGGCAGCTTCGGGAAGGGTCGAAAAAGGAGCGCGGGCAAAACGTCTGCAATGGATGCAGGAATTACGGGTTGCCGAAGAAAAGGCACTTGAAAAACTGATACCCTTGTTCCGTTCGGAAAACAAACTGATCAATCCGTATCGTGTTGCCTATGAACTGAATGAATTTTTGAATGACGATACGGTTTATATCGGGGACGGGGGAGATGTCGTCACGATTTCGGCACAGGCTGTGCGTCCACGTAATCCTGGACAATGGATGGACCCGGGCCCATTGGGCAGTCTGGGAGTTGGAACCGGGTTCGCTATTGCCGCGAAACTGGCCCATCCCGAAAAAGAAGTTCTTTGTTACTACGGGGATGGCGCTTTTTCCATGACCGCATTCGACATGGAAACAGCCAATCGTTTCCATGTGCCTTATCTGGCTGTGGTCGGCAACAACTCGGCAATGAACCAGATCCGTTATGCACAACTGGCGAAATATGGCGACAGGGGGAATGTTGGTAATTTGTTAAGTGACTTGCCATATGGTAAATTTGCTGAAATGATGGGCGGATATGGGGAAGAAGTCCATAATCCCGAAGACATTGCAGGCGCCTTGCATCGTGGAAGGGAAGCTGTGGCGAAGACAGGAAAGTGTGCCGTCATCAATATCTGGGTTGACCCGCAGGAATGGTCGCCGGGTACCAAGGCACGGCTGAAATCGCGGATGGCCGCAGGAAAATAACATAAGAATACGAAGGGAGAGGGAAACCTCTTTCATTGTAAAGAAGACTGGCATGTGCCAGAAAAAAGAAGTAAAACAGACCAATATATTGGAGGAAGATAAATATGGGTAGCAAAGCATTATCC
>CAJKQK010000025.1 GCA_905202055.1 uncultured Oxalobacter sp. | reverse complement strand
CCTCCATGACCGATCCTGACATTCCAATCGAAGAAGAAGCCAAATCCGGCACATTGATCACTTTTGAAGAAGATTCGCATATGGAACAAACTGTTATCTCCGGAATTGCATTCAGCCGTGACGAAGCGAAAATTACGGTTGTCGGGGTTCCTGACAGACCTGGTATCGCTTCCCAGATTCTCGGAGCAATCGCTGCCGCCAATATCGAAGTCGACATGATTATCCAGAACCAGTCGATCAACGGGAAAACAGACTTTACCTTTACCGTGCCGCGCCCGGATTACAACCGTGCAATGGATCTGTTGAACAACCGCATCAAGGCAGAAATCGGCGCTACCGACATCATCGGGGATGCCAAGGTATCCAAAGTGTCGGCTATCGGGATCGGCATGCGCAGCCATGTCGGCGTCGCTTCGAAAATGTTCGGTACGCTTTCTGAAGAAGGTATCAATATACTGATGATTTCGACATCTGAAATCAAAATTTCCGTCATCATTGACGAAAAATACATGGAACTGGCTGTACGGGCACTGCATAAGGCATTTGGTCTGGAACAAATGTAAAATCGGGGCGGCTGTTTCCGGTCGCCCCTTTTATCCACCGAGCTTGTCTTCTCCTTCTCTATCAATCTGAACGGGAGTGATCATGTCATACAAAACAATTCTGGTACATCTTGACCGCGAATCGCATGCGAAAGAGCGTATCCGCATGGCTTGTCAGCTGGCTATCGCTGAAAATGCCTTCCTGATAGGTGCCGCCATGGTCGGTGTTTCAACTCTTACCTTCCAGCAGGCTCACATCGATGAGAAAGATCCGGTCATTGCGTCCCATCTCCGGTTCCTGCACGATCGTGCGGCAGGTTTCGTGAAGGAATTCGATGAGCAGGCCAAAAAGATGGGCGTGCCTTCATTTGAAGGTCGCATTGTGGATGGCGAAGCGAATCAGGGAATCAGCCTGTTGTCCCGTTTTGCGGATCTCGTCGTCATCGGCCAGACTGACCTTCACGAAACGTCTCCCGTCGTCGCTCCCGATTTTCCGGAGTATGTCATGATGAATGCCGGCAGGCCGGTTCTGATCGTTCCGTCGTCCTTTGGGAAAGAAGTTGGAAAAAGGGTTATGATTTGCTGGAATGCGAGCCGGGAAGCGACCCGTGCTGTTGCGGATGCCATACCGATATTGAGGCGGGCAGACGTCGTCCAGATTGCCATGTTCAATATCGACAGGGAACCCGATGTCGACGCCGAACATGCCGGAAATGACCTTGCCGTTTATCTGGCCCGTCACGGCATTAATGTTGAAGTGCTGCCGCCTCAGGTGGATAAAAACATCGGTTCGGCTGTACTGGCACTGGCGGAAGCGCAGTCTTGCGATTTGCTGGTAATGGGAGGCTATGGCCATACCCGCTTCAGGGAGTTTCTCCTTGGCGGGGTGACCCGAACCATTCTCGGGGATGCAACGATGCCTGTGTTGATGTCACATTGATGTGGTTTGCAAAAAAAGTTGTTGTATCGTAATTCCACCATTCCCGGTGGTTATATGCAGTTTTCGTTTTTTTGTATTGCATATTCATAAAGTAAAATTATAATGGTGCAGTTTGGCTTGTCAGGCCTCGATAGACATGATGTGTTGCACAGGAAAAATAGTTGTTCAATAAGTGCATGTATATGAAATTAGGGCTATTTAGAAGCAAGTTCGACGCAGTTACAATATTTTTGGCTCCCTTTTATTCAGAAGAAACAAAAATAAGGCGCCCAACTTTAACAGTAGTCCAAGGATAGCGATGAAATGTGTTGATGATTTCCGTTTGAAATTGAACGGAAAGGAATATGTCCCCATCGTAATTGGTGGCATGGGAGTTGATATCTCCACCGAGAAACTGGCACTTGAAGCGGCACGGCTCGGCGGCATTGGCCATATTTCCGATGCCATGTCGATGGATTCTGCCGACCGCTATTTCGGAACACGCTATACGAAGAACAAAACCTTCCAGTTCAAGGCGCTGATCGGTCGGAAAGATAAATCCGGTATCGTTTTCAATCTGGGGGAAGTGGAAGAAGCCACCAGACTGCATGTTGCAAGTGCCATGGAAAAAAAGCGCGGCGACGGCCTCATTTTCATCAACTGCATGGAAAAGCTGACGATGAATGCGCCTCGCGAAACCTTGCGTGCCCGTCTGCGGGCAGCGATGGACGCAGGTATCGATGGCATTACCCTTGCCGCCGGCCTTCACGCCAATTCTTTCAAGCTGATTGAAGACCATCCCCGTTTTCGTGACGTGAAGCTGGGCATTATCGTCTCTTCAGTACGTGCACTCCAGATTTTCCTGCGCCGTAACGCCAAGCTGAACCGCTTGCCTGACTATGTGGTCGTTGAGGGACCGCTGGCCGGAGGACACCTTGGATTCGGAATGGATTGGGCCAAGTATGACCTGAAAACCATCGTGGGCGAGATTATCGAGTATCTCCGGGCGGAAAAACTGGAAATACCCCTGATCGCCGCCGGAGGGGGCTTCACCGGTTCCGATGCCGTTTCTTTCATGGAGCAGGGCGTTGGCGGCGTTCAGGTGGCAACACGGTTTACCATTTCCAAAGAGTGCGGTTTGCCGGACAAGGCCAAACAGGCGTATCTCTCTGCCGATGAAGATGACATTGAAGTGAATCTGGTATCGCCTACCGGGTATCCCATGCGTATGCTGAAGAAAACGCCGGCACTCGGGATCGGTTTGCGTCCCAATTGTGAATCCTATGGCTATCTTCTGGAAAACGGAAAATGCGCCTATCTGGAATCGTATTATCGTGAACTGGGATCCCGTCCGGATGGAAAACTCATCTCCGTCAAGGACAAGATATGCTTGTGCACCCACATGCGAAACTACAATGTCTGGACGTGCGGGCACTATACCTACCGTTTGAAAGAAACGACCCGGCAAATGGGTGACGGGTCTTACGAGCTGCCAGACGCAGAACACATTTTCCGCGATTACCAGTTCAGCAAAGACCACAAAATTCTTCTTCCCGGAGAGTAGGAAGAAAACAAAAAAGGCAGATATTCATATCTGCCTTTTTTCAAACATGTGCGTCACTCAGTCCAGCAGGGTTTTCAAAGCGTCTTCATACAGTTTGGCTTCCATGCGCTCTGCTTTTGCCAATGTATCGAACCAGTCTGCAATCCCGTCAAAACCTTCGTCACGGGCCACTTCAGCCATTTTGGAATATTTGTCGTGATAGTTTTTGGTGGCGGTTGAAATGAGTGATTGCAAATTCAGGCGCGTGACGGTATTGGAAAGTCCGGTCATCGGATTTTTCTGAAGAATCTGGAGGTTCCCCCTGGCCTGGTTACTGCGGATTTTGGCACTGGTTTCCAGTTTTGCACTGATGTCGTTATGACCTTCAACGCTGGCACGACGACCGGCATAATCATATATGGCGGAACATTGGGCTTCATTTGCAAAAGCGTCGATCAGATTCTGTTCCGTGCGTGTTCCTTTAAGATCCATTTTCACCTCCCCGAATTGTATTTCTTGTAAATATTTTTATTGATCTTAAAAATATTATTTTATTTGAGAACAATGAATATATTATCAGTCAATTAATCGATTATTTGAACGAAATTTACAATATATTTAATGAAGATCCTGTTAAAACGGCCAATTAAAACATTTATTCAAAGAATGGACAGTTGCTGTTGAATATATATTGAAAAATGCAGCAATTCCATTAAACAAAAAACGGTTACGTCGATACGTAACCGTTTTTTTGTGAAGGCTTTACGAACCTAGCCGCCCCGACGCATCAGGTCGAAGAAATCGGCATTGTTTTTGGTCGCCTTCATCTTGTCGAGAATGAATTCCATCGCCTCGATTTCATCCATGCCGTAAAGCAGCTTGCGAAGAATCCAGATTTTCTGCAACTGATCCGGTTTGATCAGCAATTCCTCGCGGCGCGTGCCGGACTTGTTCAGGTTGATAGACGGATAAACGCGTTTTTCAGCCAGGCGGCGTTCCAGATGAACTTCCATATTGCCTGTGCCCTTGAATTCTTCGTAAATCACGTCATCCATGCGGCTGCCTGTTTCGACCAGTGCCGTTGCGATGATAGTCAGGGAACCACCTTCTTCCACGTTACGTGCGGCACCGAAGAAGCGTTTCGGACGCTGGAGGGCGTTGGCATCGACGCCACCGGTCAACACCTTGCCAGAGGCCGGAATAACGGTATTGTAGGCACGAGCCAGACGGGTAATGGAATCCAGAAGGATGACAACGTCTTTTTTCATTTCGACCAGACGTTTTGCCTTTTCAAGAACCATTTCCGCAACCTGGACATGGCGCGTTGCCGGTTCGTCAAATGTCGATGCGATGACTTCGCCGCGAACGGAACGCTGCATTTCAGTCACTTCTTCAGGACGTTCGTCGATCAGCAGGACGAAGAGGGTCACATCGGGATGATTGGTCGTGATGGCATGTGCCATGTGTTGCAACATCACGGTTTTACCGGATTTCGGAGAAGCGACCAGCAAACCGCGCTGGCCTTTGCCGATAGGGGCGATCATGTCGATGATACGGCCGGTAATGTTCTCCTGTGAACTGATTTCCCTTTCCAGTTTCAGGGGTTCGTCCGGATGCAAAGGGGTAAGGTTTTCAAACAGCAGACGGTGTTTGGACTGTTCTGGCGGAGCGCCATTGACCTTGTCGACTTTGACCAGGGCGAAATAACGTTCACCGTCTTTCGGTGTCCTGACTTCGCCTTCGATGGAATCCCCGGTATGGAGATTGAAGCGTCTGATTTGTGAAGGAGAAATATAGATATCGTCGGTGGATGCCATGTAGCTGGCATCAGGGGAGCGAAGAAAACCGAAGCCGTCGGGAAGAATTTCCAGTGCGCCGTCACCGTAAACCTGCTCGCCTGCCTTGGCACGTTTTTTCAGGATAGCAAACATGAGTTCCTGTTTGCGCATACGGGCAGCGTTGTCGATTTCGAGACCAAGCGCCATTTCCAGCAATGCTGAGACATGCAGAGACTTTAATTCGGATAAATGCATAATGTTAAAACTTAAGGTTTACAACGAGAGAGAGTCAAGAAGGGATTTACCGTTGGAGACTGATGATGAAGGCTGAAAATGGCGGTATGTAACCGCCATTGACGTGATGATATCAGATATTGCTATCGATAAAAGCCGTTAATTGGCTTTTACTCAAGGCTCCTACTTTTTGAGAAACAATAGCGCCATTTTTAAACAAAATCAATGTCGGAATACCACGAATGCCGAATTTTGCAGGGGTTGCCGGGTTGGAATCGACATCCATCTTCGTAAAACTGACTTTGCCGGCATATTCGGAGGCAACTTCATCGACGATAGGGGCGATCATTTTGCAAGGCCCGCACCATTCTGCCCAAAAATCGACCAGAACAGGTTTGTCGGATTTCAATACATCTGCTTCAAAGGAAGCATCGCTGATAGTTTTGATATTGTTAGCCATGATGTCCTCGAAAAAAGAGGTGAGTATCAGTTAAAAAAATACCCGAAAATGTTTATTGGAGATATTGGGATATCCGTGGATTCATGAATATAAATGAATGACAGACATATTACATGAAAGACGCTGATATTGCAGAACACTGATCAACAAAACCGGTCCGGCATTTAATGACAGATTTTAACGTAAACCTGTTCCGAAAAATAATGCCATAATCAATAAAATAAAAATTGATTATAGCCAAAAAATGCAGGCATTTTGAAACAGGGCTGTGGCGATTTAAAACCGTTGTCGCCTGTGCAACAGAATCGAATCTTTCTTTCAATAAATATTGCACAGGAAACACTTCATTAAATATCATCAGCTTTTGGGCTCTTGAGCGACAACCGGAGCAGAGGCCTTGGCTGTTGCGGGAGCATTGACATCCACAAGACCGCCACCCAGTGAACGATACAATTCCACCGTATTGATCAGGCGTAACATACGCGCATCAACGAGCGATTGCTCTGCCGCAAATTGCTGGCGCTGGGCATCAAATACTTCCAGCGAGCTGGCGATACCGTTGTTGTAACGCGCTTCGGACAGGCGTAAACGTTCGGATTCCGATTTCAGAACGGCTGCCTGAGCCTTGACCTGTTCGTTCAGCCAGTCGCGTGCCATCAGGGCATCGGCTACTTCACGGAAGGCGACCTGAACGGTTTTTTCATATTGCGCCACGGCGATATTTTTGCGGGCTTCAGCCAGATCCAGATTGCTGATATTGCGGCCGGCATCGAAAATCGGCAGTGTCAGTTGTGGCATGAATGTCCAGGCGCCCGATCCTGCATCGAAAAGACCTGACAAGGTCGGGCTGGCCGTACCGGCAAATCCTGTCAGTGTGATACGCGGGAAAAATGCCGCCCTGGCTGCTCCGATGTTTGCGTTGGCCGCTTTGAGCGACTGCTCATATTGACGGATATCCGGCCGGTTGTTCAGGAGATCGGACGGCAATCCGGCAGGGATATCCTGCATGATATCCTCTTCCGACAAATCATGTGCAGGAGGAAGGTCCCTGATCTGCTTTCCGCCGATCAGGACTACCAGGGCATTTTCAGTCTGGGCATGTTGTCGTTGCAGAGTAGAAAGCGTCACCAGAGCAGATTGCATCAGGGTTTCGTATTGCCGAAGTTCAAGAGCAGACGATGCGCCGACTTCATAACGTTTTTGCATCAGTCCATAAGTGCGCTTGTACGATTCGTAAGAATTTTTCGCCAGTTCGATCTGCTTCGCCTGGGCACGTTCGGTCAAATAGGTTTTTGCAACCTCGGAAACGAGGCTTATATAAGCGGCACGCTGTGCTTCTTCCGTTGCCAGATAATCTGCCAGTGCAGCGTCGGTCAGGCTTTTGACACGCCCGAAAAAGTCCAGTTCGAATGCAGAAATCCCAAGACCGACGGTGTAAGTACCCTGGGTGACCATGCCACCGGTCGTTCCGACGGTTCTTTGACGGGTTCCTGTTCCCTGGGCATCGAAGTTTGGCAGGCGGTCGGCAAACTGTATGCCATACAGGGCACGGGCTTCCTCGATCCGCAATGCGGCCACCCTGAGATCCCTATTGTTTTCGATTGCGGCGGCAATCAACGCTTTCAAACGGGGTTCATGGAAAAATTCGTTCCAGCCGATCCGGGTGACAGGCGTTTTTGCCGAAGCGTCATCCTTGTTGCCCGGAAACCGGTTATCAATCGGGGCATCCGGCCGGATGTAATCCGGCGCCATACTACAACTGCTCAAAACACCGGCAGCCAGTAATACGAGGGTTATTCTCTTAATCATCTTTCTTGTCCTTCTGACTTTCATTGTCCTGCTGACTGTCCTTGTCCTTCTTGCTTCCCCGATTCAGAAAGTCCCAGCTGATTTTCCAGGGTTTCTTTCTGTCCTGTGTATTGTTTCGCGCGTACATCGATTGCTGGCGTGCACTGCCCGAGAACAGCGAACGGACGACGATAAAGAAGATCGGAACCAGATAAACGGCCAGAACCGTTGCTGCAATCATACCGAACAGAACACCGGTACCGATAGCCTGCTGTGCGGCAGAACCCGCGCCGGATGCGATGGCCAGTGGCACAACACCCAGAATAAAGGCCAGCGACGTCATGATGATCGGACGGAAACGCAGTCTGACCGCTTCAAGGGTGGAACGGATCAGGCCTTTGCCCTGGGCCTGCAAGTCCTTGGCGAATTCGACGATCAGAATCGCGTTTTTCGCGGCAAGACCGATAGTTGCAATCAACCCGACCTTGAAGTACACGTCATTCGGCATGCCTCTCAGGAACACACCGATCAGGGCACCGAAAACGCCGAGCGGGACAACGAGCAGAACGGCGACCGGAATCGACGTACTTTCATACAGGGCAGCCAGACAGAGGAAAACAGCCAACAGAGACAATGCAAACAACATAGGTACCTGTGAACCCGAGGTCTTTTCTTCCAGCGACTGGCCAGTCCATTCATAACCGAAACCTTCCGGCAATTGCTGCATCAGTGCAACCATTTCGTCCATTGCCGCACCGGTACTGTAACCTTCAGCCGGGCTACCTGTGATACGCATGGCCGGATACCCGTTATAACGGATCAGCTGGACAGGACCATTGGACCATTCAGACGACGAGAAAGCCGAGAACGGTACCATGGTGCCTTTGGAATTGCGTACATACAGGTTTTTGATATCGTCCGGCGTCATGCGGTCGGACGCGTCGAGCTGTACGACAACACGCTGCTGGCGTCCCTTGCTGTCGAAGTCGTTCACGTAGTTCGAGCCGAAGGCCGTCGCCAGCGTCGCGTTGATGTCGTCGAATGAGACGCCGAGTGCATTCGCCTTTTCGCGATCGATATTCAATTCGAGCTGGGCGGTGTTTTCCATACCGTCGAAACGGACGTTCTTGAATACCTTGCTTTGTCCCGCCAGTTGCAGCAACTGGTTACGTGCAGCGACCAGGGCGTCATTGCCTTTGCTTGCGCGATCCTGCAGACGGAAGACAAAACCGGACTCTGTACCGAGCTCACGAATCGGAGGAGGGCTCATCGGGAAAACGACTGCGTCGCGAATCTGCGAAAAACGTCCAAAAGCCCGCTTGACGATAGCGTCTGCCGAGTCGTCGGAGCCCCGTTCATCCCAGTCTTTCAATGTCACGAAAGCCAGACCGCCGTTTTGGCCCTGCCCGGAAAAGCTGTGGCCGACAACCGTCACGACGTGATCGACTCCGGGTTCCTTCATAAACTGGTCTTCGACGACTTTCAGGGCTTCCAGCGTTCTGGCCTGTGTTGCGCCGGAAGGCAGCTGGACGTTGGTATAAACGTAGCCCTGATCTTCATTGGGAAGGAAAGACGTCGGCAGTTTCCAGAACATGAATGCGGTACAGACGACAATCGCTCCATAAATAAGCATGTAGCGCATCGTTTTGCCCAGGGTTTTGGATACCTGGCGTTCATACGTCATCGTCATGCTGTGGAATTTGCGATTGAACCAGCCGAAGAACCCTTTTTTCTCTTCATGAGCGTTGGGATCGATCGGTTTCAGAATCGTTGCGCAGAGTGCCGGGGTCAGGGACAAGGCCAGAAATGCCGAGAATGCCATCGATGCGACCATCGCAATGGAAAACTGGCGATAAATGGCGCCGACCGATCCACCGAAGAATGCCATCGGAATGAAAACAGCGGTCAGAACCAGGGAAATACCGACAATGGCGCCGGTGATCTGGCCCATCGCCTTGTAAGTCGCCTCACGGGGCGACAAGCCTTCAGTCGCCATGATACGTTCCACGTTTTCAACCACCACAATCGCATCGTCAATCAGGATACCGATGGAGAGCACCATGCCGAACATGGAGAGCATGTTGATGGAAAATCCCAGTGCATTCATCACGGCAAAGGTACCCATCAGCGCGATAGGGACGACAATAGTCGGAATGATCGTGTACCGGAAGTTCTGAAGGAACAGGTACATGATGACGAAAACGAGGAAAATCCCTTCAAACAGGGTCTTCACCACTTCATGAATGGAAACCTTGACGAACTGGGACGTATCGTTCTGGATACTGTAAGTCACGCCATTCGGAAAGTACTGGGACAATTCTTCCATCTTGTCCCGGATGGATTGCATGGTTGCCATCGTGTTGGCTGTTGGCGTCGGCAGAACGCCGAAAGCGCCGATTGGATTGCCGTCCAGACGGGCATAGCTTTCATATGACTGGCCACCCAGTTCCACACGAGCCACATCTTTCAGGCGGACAACAGAACCGTCGGTATTGGCACGCAAAACGATATTTCCGAATTCCTCGGCAGTCTTCAACTGACCGCGAACGTTGACGTTGGCCGTGAACGTTTCCGTGCCGACATTAGGCGTACCGGCGATAGCACCCGACGTCACGACGGCATTCTGTCCCTTGATCGCGTTCGCGACATCGGTAGGCGTCAGTTTCAGGCCCGTCAGCTTGATCGGGTCGAGCCAGATGCGCATCGCGGTTTCCGTACCGAAAATGGTCGCATCACCGACCCCCGGCAGACGTTTGATGTCATTGACGACGTTACGGGACAGGTAATCGCCCAGCTGGATCGGCGTCATACTGCCATCTGTCGAAGAGAGGCCGATAATGGCGAGATAATTGCTTCGCGCCTTGTTGATCTGTACACCCTGCTGGGTCACAGCCGAAGGCAAACGGGATTCGATACGTTTGATGCGGTTCTGTACGTCGACAGCAGCCAGTTCAACGTCCGTTTCCGGTGTGAAAGTCAGTGTGATCTTGCCGGAGCCGTTACTCTGGCTTTCGGATTCCATATACTGCAAGCCCGTCGCGCCGTTCATTTCCTGTTCGATAATGGAAATGACGCTGTCTTCAACTGTCTTTGCCGTTGCGCCGGGATAGGTCGCCGACACAGTGACCTGCGGAGGCGCAATATTCGGATATTGCGATACCGGTAACTGGGTAATGGAAATGATCCCTGCCAGTGTAATGAAGATTGCGATGACCCACGCAAAAACAGGGCGGTCAATAAAAAACCTTGCCATAAAATGTTCCTTATTTTTGCTTATTTAGCCTGAGTGGTTTGTGCCTGTCCTTCTCCAGCCAAAGCGGCAGCCTCACCGCCAGCCGCTTTGGCACCCGCTTCAGCAGGCGCGTCGGCAGGCGCTGTGGCCGGAGCCTGCGGATCACTCCATTCAACCGGTTTCACAGGCGAACCCGGTCTGACTTTTTGCAGTCCTTCGACAATCACCCGGTCTCCAGGTTGCAAACCTTCGGTAACGAGCCAGCGGTTACCGATAGCGCTGCTTGTCTTGACCTTGCGGATTTCAGCCTTGTTATCCTGATTGATCACGATGACTTGGGAACCGTCATTGGTATGCTGGACAGCCTGTTGCGGAACGGTAATCGCATTTTCATTGACAGCCTGTTCAAGGCGGGCGCGCACGAACATACCCGGCAGGAGCATATTGTCCGGATTCGGGAAAAGGGCTCTCAAAGCCAGCTCACCGGTCGTCGGATCGACTGAAATGTCGGAGAAGAGTAATTTGCCGGTATGTGGATAAATGGAACCGTCTTCCATGACCATGGTGACTTTAAGGCCGGATTTTTCCGCATCTTTCAAGGCACCGCTTTGCATCATCTGTCGAAGCTTCAGCAATTCGGCACTCGACTGGGTCAGGTTCAGGTAAATCGGATTGATTTGCTGGATAGTCGCCAGAAGCGTCGCTTCATTTTGTCCGACCAGCGCGCCTTCCGTGACCATCGCACGGCCGATCCTTCCCGAAATCGGGGCAGTGACGGTCGCATATTCCAGATTCAGCTTGTTATTGACCAGAGTGGCCTTGGCTGCTTCAACGTCGGCACTTGCCTGTTTTGAAGCGGCAATCGCATCGTCATATTCCTGTTTGCTGATAGCGTTGATTTCGACCAGTGGTTTGTACCGTTTCAGTTTCAGATCGGCTTGTACCTTGTTGGCTTCAGCGCGGGAAAGGGCCGCCCTGGCATTTTGTACCGATGCCTGATAGCTGCGGGGATCGATTTTGAAAAGAACCTGTCCCTGTTTGACAAACGCACCTTCTTCAAAGGTCCGTTTTAAAACAATGCCGGGAACCCGGGCACGAACCTCAGCTGTCCGGTAGGATTCCAGACGGCCGGGCAATTCGTTTTCCACCGCTCTTTTTTCCGGGGCAATCGTCACATAAGCCGCTTCTGGCAGCTGGGCCGGTGGCGCGGCTTTATCGCCGCATGCGGAAAGAAGAGAAACAACTAAGAGGGCTGCGCCTACGCTTTTTAAACAGGAAATGGATCTCATGGATTTTTTTTGTGAAATGGATCGGTTTTCCAATCGGTCTGAAAACGGGAAAACCAATTTAAATAAAAATAAGGGCCATATTGTAGATGACTGGGAATGTAATTTAACATACAATCATGAATGTATGTAATCTATTTCTTTGAATTATTGTCCAGAAGATATTTTTGCGCAACAAACCTTATATTTTGTTACAACTTGTTAAAAGGATGTACTGATGGAAATCGCCGGTCGGAAAAAACCTCTTGAAACCCGTGAACGGATTCTTGATGCTGCCGAGGACGTTTTTAATGCAAAGGGGGTTTCCCGTACGACGTTAAACGAGATCGCCGAGGCCGCCGGCGTCACGCGTGGTGCCATTTACTGGCATTTCAGGAACAAAGACGAGCTGTTTGAAGCCATGTGTGAGCGAGTCCGGGGACCGATGACGGCGCTTGTCGAAAAAACGGCTGACAAAGATACCGAAGATCCGGTTGAACAGTTGAGTGCCGGGCATGAAAATCTGATGCAGGGAGTCATCGACAATCCCCACTACCGGAAGGTCTTGAATATCCTTTTCCACAAGTGCGAATATACGGATGAATCCGACGCCATCGTCATCCAGCAAAAAGAATGGCAGACCTATTGCAATAGCATGATCCAGAACACGCTGGTCAATGCCCAATTGCGAAAACAGTTGCCTGACGATCTCGATATCGCCCTGGCCAGTCGATTGATGGGGTTCACTTTTTCAGGGCTTTTGAAAAGCTGGCTGTTTATGCCGGACAGTTTTGATCTCATTGAAGACACCAAAAGAGTCAATAGAGCGCTTTTCGCCATGCTGCGTCACAGTCCTCATCTGAAAAAGTAATCCCCGTTTATTTTCTCCTCCGAAAGAGTGGAATCAGCGAAATCAATCCTGTAAAAATCGTCGTTGTCACAACGGACAGGACAACATATTGCCATTGTACTGCGCCGAAATGGAACAGGGTTCGGACCACGGGTACAAAGATTCCCACAATCAGCACGCCGATTGTCGCGGCGAGAACCGACCACAAAATCCTGTTCGGTTGCACGAGCGATTTGAAGAAAGACCGGCTCCAGGAACGGTTGATCAGGATCAGCCAGATATCGCCCATAATCATTGCCGTAAAAGTCAGCGTTCTGGCCTGTTCGGAATCGAAACCGTTTTTCTGGGCAAACCAGTAAACGAACACGACCCATGCCAGAAGGGCCAGTCCCTGTTTGACGCCTAACAGCAGGATGGATTTATCGAAAATCTTCGCGTTTGTCGGACGGGGAGGCCGGGTCATGACATCGGTTTCTTCAGGCTCGTTTTCAAAGGCAACGGAACAGATCGGATCGACCATCAGTTCAAAAAACACGATATGGATCGGCAACAGCATCAAGGGCCATCCCAGCATGACCGGGATGAGGGACAGTCCCGCGATCGGGATATGCGCAGCGACGATAAAGACGACAGCCTTGCGGATATTGTCGAAAATACGCCTGCCCAGCCTGACAGCGCAGACAATGGATGAAAAGTCGTCGTTCAGCAGGACAAGTGAAGCCGATTCACGGGCAACGTCGGTCCCTCTTTCTCCCATCGCAATGCCGATATGGGCTGATTTCAATGCCGGTGCATCGTTGACGCCATCCCCGGTCATGGCGACGATTTCGCCGTTTTCCTTCAGGAGATTGACGAGCTGGAGTTTCTGTTCCGGTGTCGCCCGGCAAAAAACATTCCCTTTCCGGATGCGTTCTTTCAATTCACCGGGGCTCAGGGACTCCATTTCCTGACCTGTCAAAACCACACCGCTGGCATCCAGCCCTGCTTCTTCGGCAATCTTCTTTGCCGTGGCCGGATAATCGCCGGTTATCATAATGACCCGGATACCCGCTGTCAGACATTCCTTCACCGCTGTTCTGACTGACGGCCGCAATGGATCGGCCAGACCGATGATGCCCAGAAATTCAAAATCGAAGTCGTGCTGCTGTGAGGGGAGTTCTCCGTGCCGGAAAGAAGCCTTCGCGACGGCGAGAACACGCAAGCCCTGTTCGGCGAGGGAATTCACATGTTCGGAAATGCCTGCCATCGTTGTTTCATCGAGATGGCAAAGATCCATAATCGCTTCAGGTGCGCCCTTGGCGGCAATGACATATCGGGTCAAATCGGGAGAACGCCAGACGCGGGAGATCGCCAGCAATTCGCGTGAAAGGGGGTATTCCTCGACTAGCGACCAGCTGTCATGAATGTGTTCGGTACCTGCGAGTACCTGACGCCCTGCCTGCTGGATGGCCCGTTCCATCGGGTCGAACGGATCGCGCTGGCTGGAGAGCATGGCGAATTCCAGTGTTTCATGGAATTTTTCAGGGAAATTGTCATGCTCCAGCGATGCTTCATTCTCGAAAGCATACAGGTCGCCATGGGCCATGACTTTGGATAAAACCATCCGGTTTTGTGTCAGCGTCCCGGTTTTGTCAACGCATAAAACAGTGGCTGCTCCCAGCATTTCAATCGCCGGGATGCGGCGGGTGAGAACATGTTTTTGCGCCATTCGCCAGGCGCCGAGACCGAGAAAAATCGCCAGTACGAGCGGGAACTCTGCAGGCATGATACTCATTGCCAGTGTCAAACCGGCGAGTATGCCGTTCAACCAGTCGTGGCGGGTTATCCCGTACCAGATGACCAGCAAGCCGACGAGGGCCGCGCTGGTGGTGGCAACGACCTTCACTGCCTGGCTTGTTTCCGCCTGAACGCGGCTGGTTTCGGCTTCCTGCGAAGAGAGTGCCTTGCCGATTTTTCCCAATTCGGTTTTTTCACCGATTGCCGTCACCCGGGCGATACCTTTTCCCTGGACGACCAGTGAACCGGAAAAGAGAAAAGGCAGATCATCACCTCCGGGTTTCCTTTCCGAAGGGATATCACCCGTGTCGGAAGCCTGCTTGCGTACCGGTACCGATTCACCGGTCAGAAGCGATTCATCGACGGTCATGTTTTGCGCTTCCAGAAGAAATGCGTCTGCCGGAACGCGATCGCCCTCGGAAAGGAAAATGATATCGTCGCGGACGACGTCTTTTCCGGAGATGCGAATCTGTTCACCATCGCGAAATACAAGCGCTCGCGGGCTCGTCAGATCGCGAAGTGCTTCGAGCGTCCGTTCACTCTTCTTTTCCTGAAAAAAACTCATGGCGACGATAATCGCAACGGAGCCCAGAAGGATGAAAGCGTCTTCCCTGTTACCGATGAGAAGATAGATGATGCCGCAGGAAATCAGCAATAAAAACATGGGTTCCGAAACGACGCCCCAGGCAATAGCCAGAATCGATTGGGGTTTGGAAGACGACAGTTCATTCAGGCCTTCTTGTTTGAGTCTGTCTTCGGCTTCCTTCGACGTCAGGCCATTAATTTTCTTTTTCCGGATGATTTCGCCGATGGCAGGTTGATTTGTCGTCATGATAAGAAGGTGGAATCAATAATAAGATCCGTAAATGAGAACGAGTATTAATCAGGAAAACGTTCCCCAAAACCACGAATGGTGCTTTCTTCGTCAGAAGAAAGCACCATTCGTGAATAAAACTTTTTAAACGGTCAGCGCAAGGCGTCGATCATTTTTTCCAATTTTACTGTATCTGCACAAAACAGGCGGATTCCTTCGGAAAGTTTTTCCGTCGCCATGGCTTCGTTGTTCAGGGCAAGCCGGAATGATTTTTCGTCGTAGGTGACTCTTTCGATAGGATCGGCCTTCGCAAGTTCCGGGCTGAGTTTGCGGGTGAGATGTGCATCGGACTCGGAGAGTTTCTGCAACAGTTCCGGACTGATCGTCAAAAGGTCGCAACCGGCCAGTTCGATGATCTGGGAAGTGTTTCTGAAACTGGCTCCCATCACTTCGGTCGGATATCCGAACTTGCGATAGTAATCGTAAATGCGCTTGACGGACTGGACACCCGGATCGTCCGCACCCGTGTAATCGGTGCCCGTCTGCTTTTTGTACCAGTCGTAAATGCGGCCAACGAAGGGGGAGATCAGCTGGACCTTTGCCTCGGCACAGGCAACGGCCTGTGGCAGGGAAAACATCAGCGTCATATTGCAGCGGATGCCCTCTTTCTGAAGGACTTCCGCGGCACGGATGCCTTCCCATGTGGAAGCGATTTTGATCAGGACACGGTCAGGAGAAATGCCGTTTGCCTTGTATAGCGCAATCAGTTCACGTCCCTTTTTGATGCTGCCTTCGGTATCGAACGACAGGCGTGCGTCCGTTTCGGTTGAAACACGGCCCGGAACGATTTTCAGGATTTCCACACCGAAAGCGACCAGCAGGCGGTCCATGATTTCTTCCGTTGTTTTGCCTTGATTGTCACGAACGGTTTTTTCCAGCAGCGATTCATACGACTCTTTTTGAACGGCTTTTAGAATCAGCGAAGGATTGGTCGTGGAATCTTCCGGTGAATAACGCTCGATGGACTGGAAATCACCTGTGTCTGCTACAACGGTCGTATATTGTTTCAATTGTTCCAGTTGGTTCATATTTTACCTTCACAAAGGGTTGGGGCAGCTTGGATATGGAGTCACTGTTTCAAATTAACACATAATGGCGGCTCTGTTACTTCTATACGGCAATAGTCAATATGAAAAACGGATTAAAGCGTGAAGATATCAGCCGACAGAAGAATGAATAGTCATTTTTCGTCAATTCCGTGAAGTATCGTCTCGCGTGAACCTGTCTCTGATACAAGTATAAGCGAACGATCAAAAAAATTTTATTGATATATCCAATCTTTCGTGGAAATTTGGGATTGGCTGAAGTACGATTCATTTCAATAAAACAATTTTTTATTTAATTTTCAAGACAATATTGTTTTGCTGGCCATAATTGACTGATTTTATGAAATTCACGCATATTTTGATTGGTTTACTGGCGGTTTTTCTGCTGGCGTCATGTCATCAGAAAAAACGCCTCAATGAAACGGAAATCACCCAGATTGCCAAGGAAGCTTATATTTATGGGTATCCGATCGTTGAGAATTATCGGAATATGAGTATTACCGCCATCGATACGCAGAATCCGAATTTCGTGAAACCTTTCAATGAACTGGCCGTTTTACCCATGCAGCTGACGACCGAAGTGGAAGTTGCCGAAACGGAAGAAGCGACGGAAAACGGCAATGGAGAAAAAATACAAACCCTGACTGAAATCAGTGTGAAACCGGGTAAAACGGATATGGCCTATGGCAGTGCCTGGCTGGATTTGCGTCGTGAACCTATTGTCGTCACGATTGCTCCGGTAGAGGAAAAGCGTTATTTTTCGGTCCAGTTTGTCGATTTGTTCGGAAACGATTTCGACTACTTCAGCAGCCAGAAAGAAGGAAGTCGTGGGGGACGCCTTCTGCTGGTCGCTCCGGGCTGGAAAGGTCATAAACCGGAAGGTGTTTCCCGGGTTGTCGAATCGCCTTCTTCATTCGTATTCGCCATGTTCCGGCTTCAGATCGGAGACGATGCTGTAAAAAATACGAACATAATGGGTCAATATAAAGTTGAACCCATCAGCCAGTATGCGCATACAACTCCGCCGCCTGCTCCGCAGCCATTGAATTTTCCGGTTTATAACTCTGCGAAAGCCAAAACACCCGAGTTTTTCACTTATCTCAATTTCATGCTGCAATTTTGTACGGTTCCAAAAGAGGAGAGCGGCATGATGAAACGCTTTGCCGAAATAGGAATCGTCCCGGGCAAGGTTTTCGATTATTCCACTATGTCGGATTCCGAGAAAAAAGCGCTGATAGATGGAATGGCTGCTGGACAGGCAGAGCTGGATGCCATGTCGAAAACGAACGTCAAGGTTCCTGTCCTGTACGGAAACAGCTCCAACCTGCTGAAGGAGAATTATCCTTACCGGGCCTATATCGCTTCAAAAAATCTTTACGGCAATTCTTCAGAAGAAATCTGGGGAATCATCTATGAAGTCAGTGCAAATAACAAGAAACTGAACGGCAAGAGCCAGTATGAAATGAAATTCGACAAAAACAGGTTGCCTCCGGTCAGCGCTTTCTGGTCTTTGTCGGCCTATCCGGTATCGCAGCAGTTTTCCGCATTCAATCCGGCCAGTTCCTATACGATCAGTTCGAACAGGCAATCATTCAAATTAAATGAGGATGGGACGTTGACCCTGTATCTCCAGCACCAGAAACCGGCAGAGGAAAAACTGGGTAACTGGATGCCGGTTCCGGAGGGGAAATTCTTCCTGTTGCTTCAACTTTACCAGCCGAAAGAAGACGTATTGAAAGGTCAGTGGACATCGCCGAAAATTATCAGAATGAACAATAAGCCTGATCCTGACAATGCATCGATATTATCGTCCGATCCGAAATCAAAACAGCCCGTTCTCATCAGGACGGCGTATCGGTAGAGAACTCCAGACAAAAAAGCACAATCGACGATTGTGCTTTTTTCAGCCGGAATGCGTCCTAATTTTTCAGGCTTGCTTTGGCCAGGGCAATCAAACCGGAGGTTGAACTGTCGTGACGGGCTGAAGTATCTCCTTCCAGTTCATTTTCAATCGTTTTTGCCAGAAGCTTGCCCAGTTCGACGCCCCACTGGTCGAAACTGTTGACGTTCCAGATGGCGCCCTGAACGAAGGTCTTGTGTTCATAGAGGGCCATTAACGCCCCGAGCGTTTCAGGGCGGAGCACATTCATCAATATGGTGTTGCTAGGCCGGTTGCCCGGAAACATTCTCTGGGGTGTCTGTACCGCTATTTCCGCGGAAGTCATGCCGGTTGCTTCCAGATCGGCGCGCACTTTTTCGGCGGACTTGCCGACCATCAGGGCTTCGGACTGGGCGAAGCAATTGGCCAGTAGTGCCGAGTGATGTTTTGGCAGCGTGTGATGCGGCTGGAGTGCCGTAATGAAATCGACCGGGATAATTTCCGTGCCCTGATGCAACAACTGGAAATAAGCGTGCTGGCCATTCGTTCCGATATTGCCCCAGATGACAGGACAAGTCTTGTAAACGACCGCTTCCCCGTTTTTCTGAATTTGTTTTCCGTTGCTTTCCATCTCCAGTTGCTGAAGATAATTCGGGAAACTGATCAGGTCCTGAAGGTAAGGAGCGATGGAAACAGATGAATATCCCAGGAAATTACGGTTCCAGATACCGACGAGTCCAAGAATGACCGGCATGTTGGACGCCAGAGGAGCGTTTTTGAAATGCACGTCCATTGCATACGCGCCCGCCAGAAATTCCGTAAAGTGGTTGTATCCGATTGCCAGAACAAGGGGTAGCCCGATGGCCGACCAGACCGAATAACGTCCCCCGACCCAATCCCAGAAAGGAAACATATTGTCTTCGGGAATACCGAATTTCCGGACGGCAGGAGCATTTGTGGAAATAGCGACGAAATGACGGGACAAGTCCCGGATTGTGCCCGAGTTCAGAAACCAGCTGCGCGCCGACTGGGCATTGAGCATGGTTTCAAGTGTTGTGAACGTTTTGGAAGCGATGATAAACAGCGTGGTTTCCGGATCGACTTTATCGAGCACGGCTTCCAGATCGTGCCCGTCGACGTTGGCGACGAAGTGAATCGTGAGACCTTTTACATGAAAATGACGCAATGCCTGAGTTGCCATTCTCGGACCGAGGTCCGATCCACCAATGCCGATATTGACGATATCGGTGATCTTTTTGCCGGAAAATCCCTTCCATTCTCCCGAATGGATTTTCTCGGAGAATACGCGCATGCGATCGAGAACGGCATGTATTTCCGGAATGATATTTTTGCCGTCTACCAGTACTTTTTCATAGCGGGGTGCACGAAGTGCCGTATGCAAAACGGCACGGTGTTCCGTGGTGTTGATCTTGTCGCCCCGAAACATGTCGTCCCGTTTTTGTTCGAGCCGGCATTCTTTTGCCAGCTCGACAAGCAGTTCCACCGTTTTGCCGGAAAGACAGTTTTTGGAGTAATCCAGAAAAAGGCCGCCTGCCGTCAGGGTCATGGCTGGAAAGCGGCCCGGATCTTTTTCAAAATGATCGGCAAGAG
Source organism: uncultured Oxalobacter sp. (assembly GCA_905202055.1). Lineage (GTDB taxonomy): Bacteria > Pseudomonadota > Gammaproteobacteria > Burkholderiales > Burkholderiaceae_D > Oxalobacter. The sequence goes on along the minus strand of CAJKQK010000025.1, from coordinate 3,743 downwards.
ACCACTTTTTCGCCTCCTGAAGATGTGTGGTCAATTCTTTAAAGATGGCTGCGTTAACGAGATTGGTTGTGTTCATGGCAAATATTTGACAGGAAAGACAATCGGTTGACGGCCTTAAAACGGTTGCTTTTCAAGGGCCGGAAGCTGCTTTATTCAAGATAACACACTATAGACCGTATTTTGCCACTTATGGTTATGAAACCGCAAAATCGGATTCACACTGAAAATTTAAATATTTGTCGAGTGATTGTCCTGATTTTCATAAAGAACCAGCAGGTCCTGTTTCGCTGCCTATACTGGAAGCTTATTTATTTTTGCAATGAAACAAGCGGTTTCAGGAGTGAAAATGCACATCTGTTATAGTTATAGATAAATGTTGTCCTGTTTATTTTGGCAGAAGGCACTCTACCAATCGCTTTCTGCTGTGTTGCAGGCTATTTTCTTCCAGTAACGGGTTGGAGAGTTGACCATGAGTGAAAAAAAGATAATAGCCCCGAGGGGTTTATTGCAATTATCAATGGCCGGGCTTCGTCGGAGGTTTGCCCGACAGTTGCCTGAGTGGTACCGGATTGTTTACACGTCCAGTGAGGTATCGGATTTCATTGCCAGTCTGCGTGAACATGTCGCTGATCCCGATCGTTTTGCGACTGGCTGGCAACGTGATGCCGCCAGGACATTGAAGTGGTTCGTCATCTATGAGTCGACATCCGTCTACGAGATGTCACGTGGCAGTGACCTGGAAATAAAAACATTGACTCTGCTTTCGCGTTTCATTAAAGGGGAAACTTTGCCGGGGGATATGCCTACGGACCTGTTTGTCGATCTGTATGTCCTGTTTATGCAGCTCGAAGGGCGATACATTCCCAGAGTTCAACTGACAGTGAAACCGTACAAAAAACGCTGGCCTGATGGTCTCGACGATTCGGTAATGACTTTGCGGGAACGTAACAAGGAACGTATCGTTTCTTTATTGATCGGGAAAATCAAGAGGAGACATAGTGAAAGGACACTATACAAGTTTTCTGATGGAATGACCGATGAACAAAAGCGGGCGCAGATAATGGAATGGTGGAGTGACCATCGGTTCCATTTGACTCTTGCCATCAGAAGTCCATCGGAACTGAACCATTTTATGGGTAAAAGTCTGCCGAAGAAAACGCTGGCATTGCTGCAAAAAGCCCGAAAGAAAGGCATGCCCTTTTTCGTTACTCCTTATTACCTTTCACTGCTGAATGTGGAAAAAGACGGTTACGACGACTGGGCCATTCGCAGTTATGTATTGTATTCTGAAGAGCTGGTAAACGAATATGGACAGATCCGTGCCTGGGAGCGTGAAGATGAGGTGGCGGCAGGCAAATCCAATGTTGCCGGCTGGATGTTGCCTCAAGGGCATAACATCCATCGACGTTATCCTGATGTCGCCATCATGATTCCCGATTCGATGGGAAGGGCATGCGGTGGTCTGTGTGCCGTGTGCCAGCGAATGTACGATTTCCAGAGTGAACGACTGAATTTCAATTTTGCAGAGCTAAAGCCCAAAGAAAGCTGGGAACAAAAGTTGAACCGCCTGATGTCCTATTTTGAAGAGGACACCCGTTTGCGGGATATTCTCATCACGGGCGGCGATGCCTTGATGAGCCAGAATGTCACTTTACGGAGATTGCTTGATGCCGTCTACCGGATGGCTTTGCGCAAGCGACGGGCTAACAGTTTGCGGCACGATGGTGAAAAATATGCCGAATTGCAAAGAGTGCGACTGGGTTCACGCCTCCCGGCTTATTTGCCTATGCGCATCAATGAAGAATTGCTCGTCATCCTGAAAGAATTCAGGGAGAAGGCCTCGCTGGCGGGAGTTCAGCAATTCATTATCCAGACCCATTTCCAGTCTCCTCTGGAAGTGACCCCTGAATCCCGAAAAGCCCTGCAAGCACTTGGCTCGGCAGGCTGGATCGTCACAAACCAGCATGTCTATTCCGTTGCCGCATCGCGCAGGGGGCATGCGGCCAAATTGCGCCGTACACTGAATAAAGCCGGTGTCGTCCCTTACTATACCTTTTCGGTCAAAGGGTTTGACGAGAATGCCGCTTTGTTTACACCGAACAGCCGTTCCATGCAGGAAGCCTGTGAAGAAAAAACAGATGGCATAATGAATGATATGCAGACTGAAGAATTGTTGCAGCAAATGAGCGCTTATCCTTCCCGGATAAATGTATTGGACCGTTTTATGCAACACCATCATTTGCCTTTTCTGGCAACGGACAGAAATGTGCTGAATTTACCGGGTATCGGCAAGAGCATGACTTTCCAGACAGTCGGCATAGATGAACGGGGGCATCGGATTCTTCGTTTTGATTATGATCATGGTCGAGCGCATAGCCCGATTATCAATCAGACAAAAAACGTCTATATTGTGGAGAATAAATCCGTGGCCGCCTATTTGCGGCAATTGAAAGAAATGGGTGAAACGACTGCCGAATATCAGTCCTTGTGGAGCTATCGTCATGGCGAGACTGAACCACTTTTTCCGTTATTTCACTATCCTGATTATAATTTTCAGGTCACGGAACGTTTTACTAATCTCGATATCTGAATTTCTGTGCCCGATGAAAACAAGGCAGTCTTTAACCGTGTTGTTTTTTTTGTAGCCGGATCGGACTATTTGAAAAATTTCCGCGAGGAAAAATTAATTATCTTGTAAGATTGACAAAAAGGTTCTTGCACCGGTTTTCTTGTGGAAAGCGAAAAGCAGGACATATTGATTGTTATTACAAGGTCACCTTCATGTATGTAATCGCTACATCCAATGAAAAATTCGCTGCGCGCTGGATGAAAATAAGCGGCAGCAAGGTGACTGTCAGGCTGATGGATTCCATTGCAACGTTATTGGATTTTCTCCCGGCCAATCCGGTGGATCTGATTGTTCTGGATATGAATTTGCCGGGTGCGCGCGATTCGGAAATATTGAAAAAGATTGCTTCTCTGAAGAATCAGGCCAGGCTCATTTTCGGGGGGATTTCGTTTACACCTGCCGCCGAGCTGGCCAGTCTCGCCATTGGCGCAGTTGCCTGTTGTCCTCCCACACTTGGAGAGGCCGAGTGCAGAAAGATTCTTTCAGTCGTTTCCAAAAAAGGTGTCTGGCTGTCTTCAGCCGGTATTCCTGCATTGATGGCAAGGCTTCATGAATCTGCCATACCTGCGAAACCTGATGCACGGCAAAACGAAGAAACCGGTTCTTTTGCCGCAGCCGGAACCAATCCCCTGAATGGTTTGACACGACGCGAAGTGGAAATTGCCAGGCTGATCAATAAGGGATGCAGTAATAAGGCAGTTGCCAAAGAGCTTGATATCGCAGAGAGAACAGTCAAGGCACATTTGAGTTCCATATTCGAGAAACTGGATGTGAAAGACAGATTGCAGCTGGTTGTTCTTATGTCCGGACACGTCTGACGGACACGGACAACGGAAATTCACGGCTATCTGAAAATAAAAAAGGCACCCATACGGGTGCCTTTTTTATTGTACAAAAACTTATCTTTCGGTTAATGCATCTGTTTTCGCCTTGAAAATCGGTTTCAACAGATACGTCATCAGACTCTTGCTTCCGGTTTTGATGCTGGCGGATGCCATCATGCCAGGAATGATCGGAAGCGGCTTTTCTTCGGTACCCAGATAGTTTTTCTTCGTTCTGACGCGAACCAGATAAAAACTTTCACCTTTTTCATTGGTGATGGAGTCTGCCGTAA
>CAJKQK010000024.1 GCA_905202055.1 uncultured Oxalobacter sp. | reverse complement strand
CTTGCATGTGTAAAGCATGCCGCCAGCGTTCAATCTGAGCCAGGATCAAACTCTTCAGTTCAATCTCTGTTTCGATTGCAATACATTTCTGTATCAATCTATTCTCAAAATACTGACAAGGTTTCTTCTTTCGAAGTCCTTACTTTCTTCTGTGAACGTTTGTTTCTTTAGTTTTTGCAACTAACAAACGCCCACGCTTATCATCTGTTTTCTTTTTAAAGATCGTTTCGCCTTACTTCTTCCGGCTTACCAACAAAGCGTTTTGTTTGTCATCAGCACAGAAACGAAATTATGCACCTCTTTTTAATCCTTGTCAACAACTTTTTTTATTTCATTTTTTTAAACCAACCCAAAAACTAATCTAAAAAACGCCATCAACTCCCCACTTATTGCCTCGATCAACTTCCTCGATGCAGCAGAGAAATGAAATTATGAGCTCCCGGCTGTTCCTTGTCAACACCATTACCCCTCTTATTTCCTTTTTTGTTTTTTCACAACATTTTTACAACATCATGACACCCAAGCATCTTTCCGATGTTTTTCCTTTTGCGAAAACATCCCATATATAGAGGTATGCCAAACATTGACATCACTTATATAATTGATAAAGTGCCTGGCACATTATTAATTCCTGTAGTTCTATACAGATAATTTCAGAAAGACTTTCCATGAGTTTGAAATGCGGTATCGTCGGCTTGCCGAACGTCGGCAAATCCACCCTTTTTAACGCCCTGACCAAGGCAGGCATCCCGGCAGAAAATTATCCTTTCTGCACCATCGAGCCTAATGTAGGCATTGTCGAGGTTCCCGATAACAGACTGAATGATCTGGCAGCCATCGTCAAACCGGAACGCATCCTCCCTGCCGTTGTCGAATTCGTCGACATCGCCGGTCTTGTTGCCGGCGCGTCGAAAGGTGAAGGACTGGGCAACCAGTTTCTGGCCCATATCCGCGAAACGGACGCCATCGTCCAGGTCGTCCGCTGTTTCCAGAACGATAATGTGGTTCACGTCGCAGGCAAAGTCGACCCGTTAAGTGACATCGAAGTCATTCAGACCGAACTGGCTCTGGCTGATCTGAATACCGTTGAAAGAACGATCGCACGGGAAATCAAAAAAGCACAGTCCGGCAACAAGGAATCTGCACGACTCTGTAACATACTGGAACGTGTTGCAGCACATTTGAACAAGGCCGAACCTGTCCGTTCCATGGGACTGGACAAGGAAGAAATGGAACTGATCCGTCCGTTATGTCTCATTACGGCAAAACCGACAATGTACGTCGCCAATGTTTCCGAAGACGGTTTCACCGACAATCCTTTACTGGACCAGCTGAAACAATACGCCGAATCGCAGAATGCGCCGATTGTCGCCATCTGTGCCGCGATTGAATCTGAAATCGTTGAATTGCCTGAAGAAGACCGTGCCGAATTCCTTTCCGATATGGGGATGGATGAACCGGGCCTGAACAGACTCATCAGAGCGGCCTTCAAACTGCTGGGGTTGCAGACCTACTTTACGGCTGGCGTCAAGGAAGTCCGTGCCTGGACAATTCATATCGGCGATACGGCACCACAGGCGGCAGGCGTCATTCACACCGACTTCGAACGCGGTTTCATTCGTGCACAAACCATTTCCTTTGAAGACTACATCGCTCACAAAGGCGAAGTGGGGGCAAAGGAGGCCGGAAAAATGCGCGCTGAAGGCAAGGAATATATCGTCAAGGACGGCGATGTTCTGAACTTCCTCTTCAACGTCTGATTGATCAGGTCGCTTATTAAAAAAGGCCGCTTGTGCGGCCTTTTTTATTCCGGTTTTATTTTTTCTGAAGACGGTTGAATTTGTCCATCAGTTGTTCCGGTGTTTCCCTGTGAACCGGATCATTGACGATACAATCCATCGGGCAAACCTGTTTGCATTGCGGTTCCGGATAATGACCGACACATTCAGTACATTTATCGGGATCGATTTCGCAGACTTTCTTGCCTAATGCAATGGCTTCGTTGGGGCATTCCGGAACACAGATATCACAACAGATACATTCGTGAGTAATTAATAAGGCCATTACTTCCTGTTTTCTTTCGAAGTTTCTGAAAAATGGTTTTTGAAAAACTGATCGGCTCAGGATTTCATTTCAGTGACTTTTTTCTTCAGCCATTTTTCCACTGACGGGAAAACGAACTTGGAAACGTCACCGCCCAAAAAGGCGATCTCGCGAACGATTGTACCGGAAATGAACTGATACTGATCGGAAGGCGTCATGAACAGCGTTTCCGCTTCCGGCATCAAATACCGGTTCATGCCAGCCATCTGGAATTCATACTCGAAATCGGAAACGGCACGCAAGCCGCGGATAATCACGCTTGCATTGTGGACTCTGACAAAATCCTTCAATAATCCCGTAAAACTTTCGACCCGGACGTTTGGATAATGCCCCAAAACCTCCTTGGCGATTTGCATGCGTTCTTCCATGGAAAAAAACGGTTTTTTGACACGGCTGTCGGCTACTCCGACAATCAATTCGTCAAACAGGCCGGATGCACGACGCACAAGATCCTCATGCCCTCTTGTCAGTGGATCGAATGTTCCCGGATATACAGCAATAACCATTTTTTACTCTTTCAGAATTGAACTTTGTATATTATGCCTCAAGATTGGCTCGATGCCTTCATTTCAAGAAGATGATAACAAACCTGACCGGCTTTATTTTCCCTGCAAATGTGACATTTTTGCCCTTCGGCCAATAATCGATCCAGTTTTTCGTCGGTAACAGGTTCATTCGACTCAACGTAAATCAATCCCCCGTCAGACAGAAGTTTGACACACATGGGCAAAATAACGGGCAAAAAATTTTCCTGAAAAGGCGGATCGAGAAAAATCAGATCGAACCGCTCGTTTGCCTTCAAAAGCCGATCCGCAAAAGCAAAAGCATCGGCATGAACGATTTTTACCTGTTCGGCATTCAACTTTCTTTTGATCGCTTCCAGATGGGAATAAGCGGTCCGGTTTTCTTCAACTGTCACCACTTGCGAAAAACCCCGGCTAGCCGCTTCAAAACTCAATGCCCCCGTCCCGGCAAACAAATCCAGACAGCGCATCCGGCCGAATGTGTTTCCCTTTAAATGCGTGAGCCAGTTAAAAAGCGTTTCCCTTACCCTGTCCGGTGTCGGCCTGAGTCCAGGTACGTCTGCAACCGCCAGTGGCGTCCGTTTCCAGATGCCCCCGACGATCCTGACCTGATGAGCCGTTTTATGGAGGGAAGTTTTTGGTTTGTCTTTTTTCAAAGCCATTCTCTTGGATGCCGTTGTCAGCCATACCGGCCTTTTTTTATTCCTGATTGCCGACTACAACGGTAACCAATTCATTTTCAACCACTTTCCGGTGAAATGCCTTCTGCACATCTTTCACTGTTACCTTTTTGACATTATCCGTCCAGGTATCCAGATAATTGAGAGGCAGCCGATAATAACCAATCATTGACACCAGATCCAGAATTTTACGGTTATTGTCCATTTTCATGGCAAAGCTGTTGACCAGATGGTCTTTGGCCGCGTTCAGTTCTGCTTGCGACGGCCCGGTTTCCAGAAACTTGTCCAGCGTTGAATTAACCACTTTCAACGCAGCGTCGGCCTGTTTCTTTTCCGTTTGAAGACCGATCAGAAAAGGACCTTTCTGAATCATCGGAGAAAAAGAACTATACACGCCATAAGTGAGTCCACGTTTTTCACGGACTTCCTGCATCAGGCGGGAAGAAAAACCGCCTCCGCCTAAAATATAATTGCCCACTGTCAGCGCAAAGAAATCAGGATCGCCCCGTTTTACGGAAGGCATGCCCACAAGAATGTGTGCCTGTGTCGCCGGATGCGGTATGGCATCTATTCCGGCGACGGTCATTTCTACTTCAGGCATCGCAGGCAACCCGTTTTTCGCAACAGCCAGTTTTTCAGCAATCCGGTTTGCAATTTTTTTCGCACCATTCAAATCGGTATCGCCGACAATCGTAATGACAGCCCGGTTTGCAACATAATGTTCCTTATGAAAGGAAACCAGGTCGTCTCTGGAAATGGAACTGACCGTTTCAGGAGTCGCACTGACGCCATAAGGATGTGAAGGATAAATATTCTTTTTGAATGCCTTTGCGGCAATGGATTCCGGACGGGTTTCTTCTTCCCTGATGGACGCGATAAGCCGTGCCTTGTCGCGATTGAGCAATTCAGCTGGGAAAGACGGATTCGCCAGCAAGTCCGACAACATACTGACAGCCTTGTCCGATTGTTCCTGACCCGACAGTACCCTCACGGAATATCCGGCCTTGTCCATATTGACACTGTTGCTTCTCGCTGCGCCGACATCGGCAAACGTATCGAGAATTTCCGCCTCCGCAATCACTATGCCTCTGGCATCCCTGATCCCCTTGTCCAGCGAGGCATTCGTCAACCCGGCCAGTCCGCTTTTCGCCGCCGGATCACGTCTCGAACCTGCATCGAAGTCCACATTGACATCAATAACCGGAATCACATGGGTTTCAACAAAAAGGACTTTTGCCCCGTTCGTTGTCCATTGCTGAATGGGAATAGCGGCCCATGCCATCGAGCTGATGCCAAGTAAACATAAAAGACCGACAAGCTTCCGGCTTAATGCCGGCACAAGAAATTTTTCAGCGATTTTTTTCATTTTGAACTCTTCATTTTTCTTAAGGAGCTGCCCCTTTTATTTTTTCTTTTCAGTCACCGCAACCGGTACCAGAGTGGCCACTGTCAGTGAATCATCCGAAAAATATTTCCTGGCAACCGCCTGAACCTGTTCAGGCGTCACCTCTTTCAATTTTTCGATAATACGATCGATCTTTTTCTGGCCAATACCTGACATTTCGAATATACCGATTTCCATCGCCTGCCCGAACATGGAGTCCCGTTTGTAAATCTGGGAAGAAATCAATTGCATTTTGACCCGTTGCAATTCTTCGGGTGAAACTCCTTTTTCCGCAATATTCGCAATTTCCTGTTTCAGTCTCTTTTCCAGCTCGTCCACCGAAACGCCTTTTGCCGGCGTGCCTTCAACAACAAACAATGCCGGACCGCGCCCTATGGCTGAATAGTCGGCGTTCACGTCAATGGCTACCTGATTTTTGCGTACCAGAGAAGAAGACAGGCGCGCATTATCGTAACCATCCAGCACCGTTGCCAGAACGTCAAGTGCATAAACATCACCATCCTTTTCAACATCCTCAAGGGTCGGAACCTTGTAAGCCAGAACAACGGAAGGATTCTCCGCCGGCGCCTTGACGGCTACTCTTCTTATGCCCTTCTGAACCGGTTCGACCTGCGGTTTTGTCGGGATCAGCTTTTTCGGCTGGATATGGCCAAAATGCTTTTCGGCAAGTCTTTTCACTTCCGCCACATTCACATCACCGACAACGACCATCGTGGCATTGTTCGGCGCATACCACTTTTCATACCAGTTTCCGGCATCGTTCACCGTCATGTTCTGCAAATCGTTCATCCAGCCGACAACCGGCCAGTGATAAGGATGGGCATTGAATGCCGTTGCCCGCAACGCTTCATCGACCTGCGCATTCGGCTGATCATCCGTCCGCCAGCGCCGCTCTTCCATCACAACCCTGATTTCTTTCTGGAAATCGGCATCCCTGAATTGCAGATTGCTCATGCGGTCCGCCTCCAGTTCCATCATCTTCTCAAGATTGGCTTTGGGGATTTGCTGAAAATAGGCAGTGTAATCCGTATTGGTAAAGGCGTTGTCCTTCCCGCCCAATCCGGCGACGATCCTGGAGAGGCTCCCATCGGGATACTTCTTCGTGCCCTTGAACATCATGTGTTCAAGCACATGGGCAACCCCCGTCGTCCCGCTCGTTTCATCCATCGAACCGACGCGGTACCAGACCATATGGGTAACAACCGGAGCCCGATGATCTTCCCTGACAACGACTTTCATACCGTTTTTCAGGACGAATTCCTGAGCCGGTTCTGCCTGAACGCCATTCTGTACCCAGAATAGGACAAACATCAGACCAAACAACATTTTTCGAATTTTCATATTTGCAGCTCTGCTAGAATGATATTTTCTACGGGTCTATTTAAACGTTTTTATCCAGTCTATTTTTTGCCCATGTTCAGCTTCTTCAAAAAGAAAACAAGTGATGTTCCTGCCGAGCAGGAAAACAACCAATCCACATTGGCAGACTCGTCATTGACACCACATGAGTCTTTCGAACTCTCTCCCGATAATATAGATGCATCGACAGCCATTGCCAAGCAAGATACTGAAAAAAAGCAATCCTGGCTGAGTCGCCTCAAAAGCGGGCTTGCCAGAACCTCAGCCAATCTGAATATTTTCGGTGGAACCACCATCGATGAAGAATTGTTTGAAGAACTTGAAACAGCCTTGCTGGTTTCAGACGTCGGAATGCCTGCAACAGAATATCTTCTTGATGAACTTCGCCGGAAAGTGAAGGAAGAAAAGCTGTCCCAACCTTCTGAAATCAAAACGGCACTGGCGGCTTTGCTGACCGACTTGCTGGCCCCCTTGCAAAAAAATCTTGAAATCGGCCGCCACAACCCTCTGGTCATCATGATGGCGGGAGTGAATGGCGCAGGCAAAACGACGACCATCGGCAAACTGGCGCAACACCTGCAAAAAAACGACCAGACCGTCCTCCTGGCAGCGGGAGACACTTTCCGTGCAGCGGCACGCGAACAGCTTGCCGTCTGGGGAGACCGGAATAAAATCACTGTCATCGCGCAGGAATCCGGCGATCCGGCTGCCGTTGCCTTTGACGCCGTTCAGTCTGCCCGTGCGAAAAACATCAATGTGGTCATGGTTGACACAGCCGGTCGGCTACCTACCCAATTGCATTTGATGGAAGAACTTAAAAAGGTAAAACGGGTCATTGGTAAAGGGATGGATGAAGCACCGCATGAAATCATCCTTGTCATTGATGGAAACACCGGACAGAACGCACTGGCACAGGTCAAGGCTTTTGACGAAACTCTGGGTCTGACAGGCCTGATCGTCACCAAACTGGACGGTACGCCAAAAGGCGGCATACTGGCGGCTATCGCGAAGAATCACCCGGTTCCCGTTTATTTTATCGGTGTCGGTGAAAAAATCGACGATTTGCAACCCTTTGTTGCCGAAGAATTTTCAAACGCATTGTTGAGCTAACCATGAGCGCAATGATTCAATTTCAAAACGTATCCAAGTGCTATCCGGGCAATATCGTTGCCGTACAGGATGTTTCACTTTCCATCAATCAGGGCGAATTCGTCTTTTTGTCCGGTCCCTCCGGAGCCGGGAAATCGACCCTGTTGAAAATGATCGCCGCCATCGAGCGGCCTGATGCCGGGACGCTGACGGTAAATGGACAGGAGATCGGACAGCTGAAGCCTGCCGGAATTCCTTATTTGAGACGGAATCTGGGCCTGATTCTCCAGAAGCAAAACCTTTTATCCGACCGAACCATTCTGGCCAATGTCATGCTTCCCATGCTCGTCACCGGTACGCCCAAAGACGAAGCCGATTCACGCGCCCGTGCCGCTCTGGAAAAAGTGGATCTCGCCCATCGTGCAGAATCCTTTTCCCCCACTCTTTCAGAAGGGGAACAGCAGCGTGTCGCCGTCGCACGCGCCATCGTCAACCGTCCCCAAATCATTCTGGCTGACGAACCAACCGCCAATCTCGACCGTGCCAATGCAAACAAGGTCATCGATGCCATAACCTTTTTCCAGTCAGCTGGCGTAACGTGCGTCATTTCCACACATGACGAACAGCTCTTCGGAAAAGCGGATCGAATTGTTTTCCTGAACCAGGGAAAAATCGAACATATTGAACAACCCGTGAATGGTAAACAAGCATGAATATCTGGTTTACAAATCATATCAATGCCATCGGCAATGCACTTGGCCAGTTCCGCCGTTCTCCCGGACATTTCTTTTTCAACATTCTTGTTCTGGCAATGACACTGGCACTGCCTTTCGGCGGCATCACGCTTCTGGATAACATTCAGTCTGTCACACGACAATTGTCCGTTTCCCCTGAAATCAGCGTCTTCCTCAAAGCCGATACATCTCCCGCAGATGCTGCCGTTACAGAGCAATCCATCACCAGAATATTCCAGGAAGAAAACCAGAATATCGAACTTGTATTCATAGCGAAAGATGCCGCATTGCAATCCCTGCAGAAAAAAACCGGACTTGCAGATGTCGTCGACTCCCTTGGAAGCAATCCACTGCCTGACAGTTACATCATCCGCCTGAAAGATAGTACCGACAGCCGCAACCTGTCCACACAAATCGAATCCGCCGCCACCCAATTGCAGAAAATACCATCCGTCGATAAAGTTCAGGTCGATTCTGACTGGACAAAACGACTGGCCGCCCTGTTGAGCGTCATGCGAATGGGACTGTTGTTCCTCGCCATCGTTCTCAGCGTAGTGGTCATTGTCGTTACCTTCAACACTGTCCGGCTTCAGGTACTGATGCACCTTGATGAAATTACCGTTTCCTGGCATATCGGCGCCAGCAGGGCCTATATCCGGCGTCCGTTCTATTATATGGGCATCTTTCTCGGGCTGTTCTCGGGAATAATCGCACTTGTCCTGATCGACTTGTGCCTGTACCCGTTCAATACGGTCATTATTGAACTGGCGCAGCTGTATGGTTCCAGTTTTCAGCTGACACCGCTCGGCCCTCTGGTTTCTGCCATCCTTCTGGCTGGAAGTGCCGCACTGGGCTGGCTTGGCGCTATCCTGTCGGTCAACCGCCAACTATGGAAGATCAACTGACATGTCGAGGACGCCATTTTTGCCATTTCCCGTTCCAATGAGATAAAACAAAAATCCGGCGTCCCTTTTCGAATAAAGTGAACCCTCCCCCGATGAAAGTTCCGTTCTTTCAAAATCGGCTCCTTTACGCAAAATTAGCACTCTCATCGCAAGAGTGCTAAAATAGAGATTAATTAACTCAACCAAATAAAAAAGGAGGAAGAATGAGCGCAAAGTCCGCACAAGCTTCATTGCTGCCGGTTAGCCGTCATGCCTTGGCTCCTGTTTTTACAGGTTCGCTGGGTAATATTGAGGCTTACATCGCGGAAATCAACCGCTTGCCAATGCTGACCCAGGAACGGGAAACCGAATTGGCACTGCGTTACCATGAAAATAACGATCTTGCCGCAGCACAGGAACTCGTCCTGTCCCATTTGAGGCTGGTGGCTTCCATTGCCCGTAATTATCTCGGTTACGGTCTTCCACATGCCGACCTGATACAGGAAGGCAATATCGGATTGATGAAAGCCGTCAAACGTTTCGACCCGAAAATGGGTGTTCGACTGGTTTCGTATGCCATTCACTGGATCAAGGCTGAAATACATGAATACATTCTCCGTAACTGGAGAATGGTCAAGGTGGCGACAACCAAGGCGCAGAGAAAACTGTTTTTCAATTTGCGCAGCCATAAAAGCGGCAACGACGCCATGACAAGAGAACAAATTCGTTCCCTTGCGGAAAAACTGAATGTAAAAGATGAAGACGTTTCAGAAATGGAAACGCGATTAAGCGGTCATGACATCGCGCTGGAAAACCAGCACGACGATGACGACGATAATTTCGCGCCTATCGCATATCTTTCATCTGAACAGACAGAACCGACCCGGGTTCTGGAAGCCAAACAGCATGATCGTTTGCAGTCAGAAGGCCTGACGGAAGCACTGGACAAGCTGGATGCCCGGTCAAAACGGATCATAGAAGCGCGCTGGCTTAAAAATGACGACGGCAGTGGCGCTACGCTGCACGAACTGGCGGAAGAATTCGGCGTGTCAGCCGAACGCATTCGCCAGATAGAAGCTGCTGCGTTAAAGAAGATGAAAAATACCCTGGTCGCTTACAGTTAAAAAGGTGCGTGAAGCACCTTTTTAATTTTCATGATTGCTTCTGTCATAAAACTGCATCACTTTTTCCCCGGCTGGCATGGAATCGTCTTTTTTGAAAGCATGGGCAAAAATAATGTCGAATTCCAGTGACAAGGTACCATTCCTGTCCCTTTTTTCTTCCAGCAATTTCAACAGTTTTTCATATGCCTTTTTCCCGAAAAGACCTTTGCGTCGACCGGACATGGCATTCCCCCCGAACGCGCGAACATCTGCCAGCAATTTTTCCACGTCCTTATAGGTGACATTAATCCTTTCTCTCTCCAATACCGGTTCCGTAAAACCGGACTCAATCAAACCATCTCCCAACTGAATCATGTCTTCAAACGAATGGACGTGAGAATACGAGTCAATTTCAGAAAAAGTCGTTCTCAATTCCGCAAAAGTGCCGTTTCCGAAACAGGAAAACATCAACAGGCCGTTCGGCTTCAGGACACGGCACCATTCCTTCAAAACCCTGACTGGTTCCGGATACCAGTGCAAGGCCAGATTGGACCAGATGACATCGACCGAGTTCGCTTCAAGTGGCAAAGTGGCAAAATTCCCGCATACCAAACGGCTTACTTTTTCGGCTTCGTTATTTTCACGTTTGGCCTCTTCCAGAACATCCCAGGACATATCGAGGCCAATCACATGACCACCCTCAAAAAGCTTTGCCAACTCAGACATATCCGCTGAATAACCACACCCTGCATCCAGTATGAAGCCGGGATCGATTTTTATCAGCGACAAACGCTCTGCCATCCGGCTTGCGACTTCGCGTCTCATGAACTGTGAATCTCTGGTTCTGTCAGGCTTGAAAAATAATGATCGAACCTTTTCTAACTCAATAGGCATACAATCCGCTTCTTTAAATGATCCGTTATCGAACAGTCAGTGTAATAATAATGTCTGTGATGGCATTGATGAAAAAACAGATTTTACAGACAAGATGGAATACATGACGATGAATTTTAATTTTCTTCAAGGTATTCCCCTCCTTGCCGGACTCATCAAAAGCATTCCATCACCGTGCGCCCTGTGTCATTCACCCAGCAGAGACGGAATCTGTAACGATTGTTATCACCGGCACTTCTCGTCGCAATTGCCGCGCTGTTTGAAATGTGCGAACGCCCTTCCCTTTCACGATCCCGGGAATGAAAACCTGTCATGTGGCAATTGTGTAAAGAAATGCCCCTCATACGATGAAACGATTGTCGCCGCCGATTATGAACCACCGCTGGACCAGCTGGTTCATTTCCTGAAATTCGATGCCAATCTGGCCATGGCTCCCTTGATGGGAAAACTGATTCACAAAGCCATTGAGAAAAAAGTGCACCCAGTGATTCCCGATTACCTCATTGCCGTACCCCTTGGAAAACGGCGTCTGGTCGAGAGAGGTTTCAACCAGTCCATGGAAATTGGAAAAACACTTTCCCGTTGCCTGAAAGTCGATCTCGTTTTCAATCTCGTCGAAAGAAACCGCGAAACGGAAAAACAATCGACTATCTCGTTTAAAGAAAGAAAAAAGAACGTTCGCAATGCTTTCGGGATAGTCGAGGCCAAGAGACACCTGATCGTCAACAGCCATATCGGGATCATTGACGATGTGATGACAACCGGCGATACACTGGAAGAAATTGCCGCATTGCTGAAAAAAGCCGGAGCGGGACGGATTACCAATTTTGTTTTTGCCCGCACTCCACCCAAAAATTTGCAGGAGATTTAAATTGTTTCATGTCGTACTGATAGAACCCGAAATACCCCCCAATACCGGCAACATCATCCGGCTGTGCGCCAATTCGGGTGCACAACTCCACCTGATCGAACCCCTTGGCTTTCCGCTAGACGATGCCAGGATGCGCCGTGCCGGACTGGATTACCATGAGTTTGCGAGTATGAAAGTCTATAAAAACTGGGATGACTTCCTTGAAAAAATGTCTCCTGATCCTTCCCGCATGTTCGCTTTCACGACCCGTGGAAGTTCGATTTTTTCCACACTCCGATTCAGGCCGGGAGACATGTTCATTTTCGGTTCCGAAACCAAAGGACTGTCCCCGGAAATCCACGCCTTTTTTAAAGAAGGCCATCGTGTACGCTTGCCGATGAGGCCGGACAACCGGAGCCTGAACCTCTCAAACAGTGTTGCGATTGCTGTCTATGAAGCCTGGCGGCAAAATGGATTCGCCGGTGGCAATTGAACAGCAGAGGAATAAAAAAACCGGTTTTGAATACCACTATTCAAAACCGGGTCTGGTGCTAAAGGAAAGAAACTAGCCGAACATACTCTTGATCTTGTCCATCCAGGATTTCGCCTGTGGAGTATGTCTTGCGCCACCTTCGACAACCAGCTTGTCGAACTCTCGCATCAATTCTTTTTCCCGGTCAGTCAGCTTGACAGGTGTTTCCACTTTGACATGACAGTACAGATCGCCGGGCTGGGAAGCACGAACCCCTTTTATACCCTTTCCTCTAAGACGGAATGTCTTGCCTGTTTGAGTTCCTTCGGGAATATTGAAGGCTACCCGGCTGCCCAATGTGGGCACCTCGATTTCCCCTCCCAAAGCGGCAATACCGAAAGAGATCGGGATTTCACAGTGAAGGTCATCCCCTTCGCGCCGGAAAATAGCATGAGGCAATACCCTGATTTCGACATACAGGTCGCCCGGAGGCCCCCCATTCTGGCCCGGTTCGCCATTTCCTGCCGAACGGATACGCATTCCATCGGCAATCCCCGCCGGAATTTTGACTTCGAGCGTCTTGTTTCGGCGAATTTTCCCCACACCCATACAGGTCGGACACGGCTCCTTGATCTGCTTGCCTGTTCCATGACAGGTCGGACACGGCTGCTGGATACTGAAAAATCCCTGCTGCATCCGGACTTGCCCCTGCCCGCCACAGGTTGTACAGGTCGTCGGCGATGTACCGGGTTTGGCACCCGAGCCGTGACAGGTTCCGCAATTGTCCCATGACGGGACACGAATTGTTTTGGTACTGCCTTTGGCCGCCTCGTCAAGCGTGATATCCAGGTTGTAACGCATATCGGCACCACGGTACATCTGCGGGCCGCTGCTTCTCTGCCCGCCACGTCCACCGCCGCCGAAAATATCGCCGAAAATGTCGCCAAACGCATCGGAAAAGTCAGCTGCACCCGCGCCGCCCGGATGTCCGCCCATATTCATGTTGGGATCGACACCTGCATGACCGAAACGGTCGTACGCTTCGCGCTTGTGCTCGTCCGAAAGCATTTCGTATGCTTCCTTGACTTCCTTGAACTTTTCTTCAGCCGTTTTGCTGTCGGGATTACGATCGGGATGATACTTCATCGCAAGCTTGCGATAAGCCTTTTTAATTTCATCATCCGAGGCATTTTTGGCAACCCCCAAAACCTCGTAAAAATCTCGCTTTGCCATCTTGTCCACATTAAAAAAAGCGATTGTCGCAAAATCAGAATGTTCCCGATACCATTATCGTTTCCAGAAGGAGCAGATTAGCATCAACATGTCCGAAACTACGAAACCACAACGCCGGGCAGAAAATTCAATTCATTTTGATTTTTCTGCCCGGCGAATAAAGGCTGATTCTATCAGTCTTTGTCTTTTACTTCCTTGAAGTCTGCATCGACGACATCGTCATCCAGTTCCGGTTCCGGTGCAGCCCCTGCCGAAGCACCGGCACCAGCCGCACCTGCGGCAGCGCCTTCCGGTGCCTGATCAGCGTACATCTTTTCACCCAGCTTCTGCGCAGCCGTGGAAAGTGCACTCATCTTCGAATCGATATCGGCCTTGTCGTCACCCTTTAAGGCTTCTTCCAGATCTTTGATGGCCCCTTCAATGGTTTCCTTCGCAGGTGCATCCAGCTTGTCACCATGCTCTTCCATCGATTTCTTCGTCGTATGGACCAGCGCGTCACCCTGATTGCGGGCTTCGGTCAATTCACGAATCTTGTGATCTTCCGCTGCATTGACTTCAGCATCCTTGATCATGCGCTGGATTTCATCTTCCGACAGACCGGAGTTCGCCTTGATGGTAATCTTGTTTTCCTTGCCAGTGGCCTTGTCTTTTGCACTGACATGCAAAATACCATTGGCATCGATATCGAAAGTCACTTCGATCTGTGGCATACCACGTGGAGAAGCAGGAATGCCTTCCAGATTGAATTCACCCAGAGCTTTGTTGCCTGCAGCCATTTCACGTTCGCCCTGGTAAACCTTAATGGTTACGGCAGGCTGATTGTCTTCAGCCGTAGAGAAGATCTGGCTGAATTTGGTCGGAATGGTCGTGTTTTTCTGAATCATCTTCGTCATGACGCCACCCAGGGTCTCGATGCCAAGAGACAATGGGGTCACATCCAGCAGCAACAGGTCTTTACGATCACCGGACAGAACCGCACCCTGCAAGGCAGCACCGACGGCAACCGCCTCATCGGGGTTGATGTCTTTACGTGGTTCCTTGCCAAAGAAGGCCTTGACCTTTTCCTGAACGGCCGGCATACGGGTCATACCGCCAACCAGAATAACGTCATCGATATCGGAAACGGAAAGTCCGGCATCTTTCAAAGCGATACGGCATGGTTCGATCGTCTGGTCGATCAGGCCTTCCGCCAGGGATTCCAGTTTGGCACGGGTCAGTTTCATGTTCAGATGAACCGGCGCACCGTTTGCCATCGCGATATACGGTTCGTTGATTTCCGTCTGCTGCGAAGAAGACAATTCGATCTTCGCTCTTTCGGCGGAAGCCTTGATACGCTGCAGGGCAATCGGGTCTTTCTTCAGATCGATACCGTTGATCTTGTTGAATTCATCGATGATGAAGTCAATAATACGCTGGTCGAAATCTTCACCGCCGAGGAAGGTATCGCCATTGGTCGACAAGACTTCAAACTGTTTGTCACCATCCAGATCGGCAATTTCAATAATGGAAATATCGAAGGTACCGCCACCAAGGTCATAAACGGCAATTTTCTTGTCACCCTTGCCAGCCTTGTCCAGACCGAACGCCAGCGCAGCCGCTGTCGGTTCGTTGATGATACGTTTGACGTCCAGGCCGGCAATTCGACCGGCATCCTTGGTTGCCTGACGTTGCGCGTCATTAAAATAGGCCGGAACGGTAATGACCGCTTCGGTCACTTCTTCACCGAGATAATCTTCAGCCGTTTTTTTCATTTTGCGCAAAACTTCGGCGGATACCTGCGGAGGCGCCAGTTTTTTGTCATTCAGAACGGAAACCCAAGCATCATTGTTCTCCGCCTTGATAATGGAAAAAGGCATGATAGGGATATCACGCTGAACTTCCTTGTCGTCGAATTTGCGACCGATCAGACGTTTGATCGCATACAGTGTATTCTTCGGATTGGTGACAGCCTGACGTTTGGCCGGTGCGCCGACCAGAATTTCACCGTCGTCCAGATAGGCGATGATTGAAGGCGTTGTGCGGGCACCTTCAGAGTTTTCGACTACGCGTGGCTGACTACCTTCAATAATGGCGACGCAGGAATTGGTCGTTCCGAGGTCGATACCGATAATTTTTGACATATTCTTTCCTTTCAATACCGTAAATTTTTCTTCAGGATTGGGTGTGAAAACCTCAATCGAATGACCTTTTCAAAACCTACCTGTTTGATCACTCCAATCCGTTACTGTTCCTTAGATAGCGATTTTTTTTCAAATTTCAAGACTTCTTCGGGGCGGCAACAACAACGACGGCCGGTCTTAACAAACGGTCAGCCAGCGTATAGCCCTTTTGCAAAACGGAAACGACTGTATTCGAGTCCTGATCGGCTTCAACCATCTGAATAGCCTGATGTTTCATGGGATCAAGCTTTTCACCCTGTTCCGGAACAATTTCGAAAATCTTGTTCTGTTCGAATACCTGATTGAGCTGACGAAGGGTGGCATCAACCCCATCCTTGATTGAATCGACGGAAGGTACTTCCGTTTTCAATGCCATCTCAAGACTGTCTTTCACGCCAACCATCGATTGGGCAAAGTTTTCAATCGCGAATTTATGCGCCTTGGAAATATCTTCCTGAGCGCGTCTGCGAATGTTTTCACCTTCCGCCTTGGCACGCAAAAAAGCTTCCTGCATTTCTGCTGCCTGCTTTTCAGCATTGGCAAGCTTTTCTGCAAAAGCATCCTCTTCTTTTTCAACAGTCTCTTCCTCTGGTATTTCCACTTCCTCTACCAGAGGATTGGCACTGCTATTTTCATTTTCCGGGTTTTGCACGATGACCTCCACGTCAATATCTTTCAGAATTCTTTTGACATGGGGACGGCAGGAATAATTTCAAGGGAAAAGGGGAAAATAATTTTTCTTTGTCCAAATCGACAGAAAAATCAGCGGACCTTTAACATTTCCCGTGCGTGATTGAGTGTCGCTTCAGTGATTTCAACACCGCCGAGCATACGGGCGATCTCGACAACACGCTCTTCATCATCCAGTTCGACAATACGGGAAACCGGATGGGCGACTTGATCAACAGACACCTTGCTGACCTGAAAATGGCGGTTTGCCTGACTGGCAACCTGTGGAAGATGGGTAACACACAAAACCTGATGGTCTTTTCCAAGCCGCTTCAACAAAACGCCGACCACCTCGGCAACTGCACCGCCAACTCCCGAGTCCACTTCGTCGAAAATCAGCGTAGGCGTTGCTGTCGCTTTCGATGCAATCACGGAAATTGCCAGCGAGATACGCGCCAGCTCACCTCCGGACGCCACTTTCGCGAGAGGCCTCATGGAAGTGCCTGCATGACCGGCAACCAGAAATTCAACCTGATCGATACCATAGGCATGAGGCAATCCGGACGACACCTCAATCGAGAATCGTCCACCGGACATATGAAGGTCTTCCATAATGGAAGTCACGAGATCACTCAACTCTTTTGCTGCTTCATGGCGTTGTCGTGACACTGTTTCAGCCAGATCAAAATAGCGCTTTTGCGCCTCGGCTTCCTGTTTTCGTAATGCGTCGAGATCGAAAAGCTCGCCATACTTTTGAAGCGCCGCTTTTTTTTCATTCAATTCGGCATACAGGGATTCCGGCTGAACCTTGAATTGGCGTGCCGCAGAATGAAGCGCTTCCATCCTTTTTTCGACTGTACTCAACAGTTCAGGATCGAGATCAGCGCGGGAAAGATAATCCTTGAGGGCATACGAGACTTCCTGCAACTGGATTTTCGCCGATTCCAGCAATTCAACGACAGGCGTCAATTTCTGGTCGTATGCCGTCAGCCTGGATAAATTCTGTTCAAGCGCATGCAAACGGGACAAGACAGGCTGATCGGATTCGACTATTTCTGAAACAGCCTGCCCGGCGCCTTCAATCAGGCTCGCAGCATGGGAAAGGCGGTCGTAATCGCTATTGACCTGTTCCCATTCGCCTTCTTTCGGATCAAGCTTTTCCAGTTCATTGACTTGCCATTCGAGATGTTCTTTTTCGTCAAGAATTTTTTTTGAATCGTTCTCGACTTCCGCGATTTGTCTGGACAAAGCCTGCCAGTCACGATATCGAAAGGCCAGTTCTTCCAGTTCCGCCAGCAAACCGGCATGCCTGTCCAGGAGCATGCGCTGCTCGTCCTGCCTCAATAACAACTGGTGGGCATGCTGGCCGTGGATATCGACCAGAAAGGAAGCCAGTTCACGCATCTGGGAAGTCGTCACGGGCACACCATTGATAAATCCCCTTGAACGCCCTGAACTGTCAATCGTTCTGCGAATCAGGACAGAATCATCCCCGGTATCGATTTCATTAGCCTTGAGCCACATCGTAACCGCGTCGTTTGCAGAAAACTCCGCACCGATATCGGCCTTGTTGGCTCCCTCGCGAACGACACTGGAATCTCCCCGTCCACCAAGCGCCAACTGCAGCGCGTCGATAAGGATCGACTTGCCCGCACCGGTTTCACCCGTTAATGCAGAAAAGCCGGAACTGAAATCCAGTTCCATGCTGTCGACAATAACGAAATCATGAACAGTGAGTGCTCGGAGCATGTGAATTTACGGTTTCAATAAATCGGCAGACAATCTATCAATCAGGCAAAAACCTAGTCAACAACTTTTTCGCGTCTGGAAATTTCGTTCCAGTGCAGCTTGTTTCGCAAGGTATCGTAATAACTCCATCCCATTGGATGAAGGAAAGTAATCGTGTCTGCCGAACGCTTGATAAAAATCCGGTCGGAATTTCTGAGGCTCGCAAAAGATTGCGAATCGAAATTGATGCTCGGCTGATTCGCTTCCACGACTTCAACAACAATCTCGCTGGTGTCCGGAATGACAATAGGCCGGTTGGACAGGGTGTGCGGTGCGATCGAGACGAGTACAATCCCGCCGAGATTCGGATGAAGCATCGGGCCACCGGCAGACAGGGAATAGGCTGTCGATCCGGTCGGCGTCGAAATAATAAGGCCATCCGAACGCTGCTGATACATAAAGTGGCCGTCCACATGTACCCGAATGTCGATCATACCCGAACCACCTCCACGGGAAATGACGATATCGTTAAACGCTATGGCATGATGAACGGTTTCACCGGCGCGAATAATCGAACCTTCGAGCAGGAAACGCTGTTCGGAAATATATTTCCCCTTCAGCATTTTATCCAGCACGAGCAACATGCGGTTCAATGGAATATCCGCCATGAATCCCAAATGGCCGTGATTGATCCCGATCATCGGAACACTGTATGGAGCCAGTTGCCGTGCAATCCCCAGCATGGTCCCATCGCCACCGATAACGATAGCCGCTTCAGCCTGGGCACCGATTTCTTCCAGATTCATCGATACAATGCCCGGCGTCGAAATATTGGCTGCTGTTTCAGATTCATAGACAACAGTATGACCGGCCTCCGCCAGGAAGTTGGCGACTTTCTCCATCGACTGGATAATACTGCTGATATATACCCTCGATACGAGTGCGAAAACTTTCTTTTTTGGCTGCATTTTTATCCGTGAATTAGCTATAACGAACAGTTTCAGATTACACCAAAAATCCCTTTCTGAAACAGAAATTATCCCAATCAAATAACATAATCCGCCAAAATCCTGATTTTCTTCTTTATTTTGTTCGCAAGAGTGCAGTTAAAATCCCACAAAAGCAGGGGATTTTCCTGAAAGAAAGACAATTTTCCCGGATTCTGAAGCTTTAAAACATTCCATGGTCAAAAAAGCCTTATAAAACATTAAAGATCCTGTTCTTCCCAAAACATGGAAATCAACAGGATATATAATTGAGAATTACATAAATAACCCACTATCAGAACAAAATCCAAATGTCTCTCGAACCACGTGCCCTGACCCTGTTGAAAACCCTGGTTGAACGGTATATTGCCGAAGGTCAGCCAGTCGGTTCACGTGCGCTATCAAAATTATCCAAACTGGATTTGTCTCCTGCTACCATACGCAATATCATGGCCGATCTGGAAGAAATGGGTTTTGTCTCGAGTCCGCACACCTCTGCCGGAAGAATACCGACGCCAAGAGGGTATCGTGTATTCGTCGATACGCTTCTGACCGTCCAGCCTGTCAGTGAAAATACAATCGAATCGAATCTTCAGTTAAGCCCGCAACTCGGAAAACCCCAGAAAATCATTTCCAATGCGGCCCAAATGCTGTCCTCGCTGACCCGGTTTGCGGGAGTCGTACTTTCCCCGCAACACGAATCCGCTTTTCAGCAGATTGAATTTCTGCGTCTTTCCGAAAAACGGATATTGCTGGTTATCGTGACGCCGAACGGCGACGTCCAGAACAGGCTGCTTTTGACCGAAGTCGATTACTCCCCGTCACAACTGAATGAAGCTGCCAATTACATCAACAGTAATTATAACGGACTCAGCTTCAACGAAATCCGGCTGCGACTACAAGATGAACTTAAAGAAATCCACAGCGATCTCTCCAAACTGATGCAAACGGCCATCGAAGCGGGTGACGAAGCCGTATCGGACAACAGTGAAGATGTCGTCATTGCAGGCGAGAACAACCTGTTGAGCGTCAACGACTTTGCCTACGACATCAATTCCCTTCGCAAGCTGTTCGACATGTTCGAACAAAAAACGGCACTGATGCAATTGCTGGACGTTTCCAGCAAAGCCAGCGGCATCCAGATCTACATCGGAGGCGAGTCACAACTGTTGCCGATGGACGACATGAGCGTCGTCACGGCTCCCTATCAGGTCAACGGAAAAATAGTCGGTACTCTCGGCGTCATCGGTCCGACCCGAATGGCCTATCAGAAAGTCATTCCAATCGTGGATATTACTGCGCGCCTGCTGTCAAACGCGCTTTCCCAAACTTGAAAATTAACGGAAACGATTGATCTCGTCGCGCGTTTTGATAGCGGCCTGACGGGAAACAGTAGCATAATTCTCATTCTGGTCGATACCAGCGTAGAGAATGGCACGTGAAGAATTGATCATCATCCCGCGCCCATTGGCCGTACGACCGGCGTTGACTGTCGCTTTGATATCGCCGCCCTGAGCGCCGATACCTGGAATCAGCAACGGCATTTCCCCGATAATGGAACGGACTTCTGCGATTTCATGAGGAAACGTTGCACCGACCACGAGAGCGCACTGACCATGTGTGTTCCATTTCTCGGCAACCAGGTGAGCCACGTGCTGATAAAGTGGAATGGTTTTACCGGATTCGCTGACTTTCAGGAACTGGAGATCGGAACCGCCCGGATTGGACGTACGGGCCAGAACAATCGCTCCCTTGCCCGTATATTCCAGATAAGGTTCAACCGAATCGAATCCCATATAAGGGCTCAAGGTAACGGCATCGGCGTTATAGCGTTCAAATACTTCTTTGGCATACTGCTGCGCCGTTGCCCCGATATCGCCCCGTTTGGCATCCAGAATAATGGGAATGTCCGGATATCGCTCACGAATGTAACTGCAGATGGCTTCCAGTTGATTTTCGGCTCTGGCTGCATGAAAATAAGCAATCTGGGGTTTGAATGCACAAACAAGATCAGCCGTTGAATCGATAATGTTCTTGCAAAAGGCAAAAATACTATCAGGTTGTCCACGGAGATATTCTGGGAAACGTTTGGTATCAGGATCCAGTCCGACGCACAAAAGCGAATTGCTTTTTTCCCAGGCGGCCGATAGTTTTTCAATAAATGTCACAGTAATATCTCCGTAAATAAAAATTGCACCACATCATATTATCGCCCAGCTATGTCACAGTTATCCAGAAAAGAATGGCTTTTGCTCATATTTCTTACCGTTTGCTGGGGATTGAGCTGGCCGATCATGAAATTCGGCATCCGTTATTTCCCGCCGATAACATTCCGCACCCTGGGTTTGCTAAGTGCCCTGCCGGTCCTGTTTGTATTTGCACGATCGCAGCATGCCTCGCTGGCCATTCCAAAAGGTCATCTGCTGCCACTGATCAAGCTCTCCATACCGAATGTACTGGTCTGGAATACAATGATCATTCTTGGAATCGGCATGCTTTCTTCCGGACGGGCGGCCATACTGGGATATACGATGCCCATCTGGGCCGTTCTGGCCGGATTCATCCTCTACCGCGACAAATTAAGCCGGATGGCATGGTTCGGCGTGACATGTGCCGGAGCAGGTGCACTGCTTTTGTTATCCGGCGAATTTTCCAATATTGCGGGAAGGCCGCTTGGCACCATCCTCGTTTTGATCGGAGCGTGCAGCTGGGGTTATGGTACGGTTGAAATGAGAAAAACCCTTCTGCCAATGCCATCCATATCCGTCACGTTCTGAATGATCGCCATTAGTGCCATCCCATTGACGATCTATACCGTCATTTTCGAACACGCCAAATGGCACCAGGCTGACGGATGGGGATGGGCCACGATTGCCTATAATGGATTGATGGTATTCGGTATGGCGAATATCATCTGGATTCAGATGGCACGGAAACTGCCTCCTGTCGTATCGAGCCTGTCCGTCATGATGATTCCGGTCGTCGGTGTTTTTTCCGGAAGCCTGCTGCTGGGAGAGACACCAAGATGGCAGGATTATGCCGCGCTGGTATTAATACTTGCCTCGATGAGTTCCGTCCTGTTGAAACCGTCCAGAAGCCATACGGAAGAAGCAAAAGACATCGAAAAATGATCCATCATGATAGTTGACGCCGCCCCTAGACATTCTATCGCCCGCGCCGGTCAACCAGATTCTGCAATTTACCCGTATAAACACAGTATTGTGCTTTTCCGCTACGTTTGGCTGAAAGAAGCGCAAGATCACTTTGCTTGATCAACTGATCGATATGCATGCCGGGATCCTTTGAAAAAGCGATGCCCACACTCACCGACAATATTTTCAGGTTCTCCGAATCATCAAATACCATTTGCATTTCTTCAAGAATGTGGGCGGCCTTGTGCTCCAGCGCTTGCGGGCTGCATTCTTCCAGAATGGCAATCAGGAATTCATCACCACCAATGCGACAGATCAGATCACTGGGACAACAGAATCTCAGGATGTCACCGACCGTTTTCAGGGTATCGTCGCCGACCTGATGGCCGTGCAAGTCGTTGATGAGCTTGAAATTATCCAGATCAACATAAAGAAGGCTGACCTGGGGAGCATGGCAATTTTCTATTCTTTCATAGAAGTAACGCCGGTTATACAAACCTGTCAAAACGTCCGTATTGGCACTCAGCATCAAGCGCTCTTCGAATGTCCGTTCTGTCGTCACATCCCGGCAAATGCATAACTTGCCGATAAAACTGTCAAATACGTCGACAATCGGTTCTTCCGATATTTCGACAATCCGGGTAACCCCCCTATTCTTCAGGCAAACCTCAATTTTGCCCGTTTCATTTACTTTCGAATTTTTCAGAGTGGATTTTTTCCATTTCTCAAAGTCCACCCCGATCACATTAATCGGTTTTAATTCAAAATATTCCTCGAATTTTCGATTGATGTCAGTGATGCGTCCCTTGTCGTCATGAACCAGAATGGCGAAAGGCATACTCCGGAGAATGATTTCAAGCTCTACCGTCATATTGCCCAGATCGGTCACATCATGCGCGACGCCGACTGTCCCCATCAATTCGCCATCTTCATCGAACAATGGCGACTTGTATGTCTTGAACTGGCGCATACCCTGCTTGCTTTTGACCCGTTCATCGAACACGCAGGTTTTCCGTGCCTGTAAAACCATTTCCTCGGATTCCAGACAGATGTATTCACCACAGGCATATTCATCCGGTTCAATATCCCAGATATAGTAATGCCCACGCCCTTCTACATCGCTTCTGGTTTTTCCGACTGCATTGCAAAAGGCATTATTGACCTTGAGATGCGAACCACGGATATCCTTGAACCATATGAGATCCGGAATATTGTCCATCACCGTATGAAGATAAGTATGGGTCAGATAGGCGTCTTTTTTCAGCTTGATCTGTTTAAATATCTGTTGAAAATGAAATGAGACAAGTTGCGGCGAAAGCGGCGTCATCCAGATGTCGTTACAAGACTCCAAATCGTCTTCCGACAAACTGGCAATTTGCATGGAAGAGCCGCAAAAAATCAGGATAGCATTCTGTTTGCATAAACGGCGAATATTCGGCAGACTGTCCTGCAGGGGAATATCGATTACGACAATATCCCCTTTCCGGGCTTCGTCCGGATTGAATTCAGACAGAACAACAGGAAAATAGTCGAAGTTTTCCGACGGTTCGAT
>CAJKQK010000023.1 GCA_905202055.1 uncultured Oxalobacter sp. | reverse complement strand
GACGTTCTGGTCATGGGCCAGTATGGTGTACGGAAAATGCAGGCAAAACTTAATTTCGGTGTGGAGTTGAATGACCGGATCGATGCCGATATCCGTCTGGATGATGTTCTGATCGGTTCGGACGAATGGGCACTGGTTCATGGGGAAGTGAATGGAACCCTCCGGTCGCACGTAATCAGACTGGCAGCGAAAAACGAGTCATTCGACCTGACGGCGAAAGCCTCGGGTGGGATCGGAAGAAACAATGTCTGGCAAGGCAGGCTGGACACCCTCGAAAACAAGGGGAAAATGGCTTTTGCGCTTGATTCGTCCGTGCCGGTCAGTATCGGGCCTGAGGGTTTTTCGTTGAAAAATCTGGTGTTGCAGTTGCCAAACGGACAGTTGAAGGTTCAATCCCTGATCAAGCGCGGCACTCTTATCGAAACGACAGGGAACGCCCGCGGTATTCCACTGGCTTACTTGCTTGCAATGTCTCCTGACTCGAAAAATACGGTCAGAAGCGATTTGACGCTCGGGGCAGACTGGTCCTTGAAAGCCGACCGGACATTGAACGGAAAATTCCATATTTACCGTGAAAAAGGTGATGTCACTTTGCTGGGCGATAACCGGATCAAGCTCGGACTTGGTACATTCGACATACAAGTGTTTCTTTCCGGAAACAGCGTCAATTTCAATGCGCAGATTGTCAGTGACAAGGCGGGTACGATTCACGCCAAAGGCATGACCCGATTGGGCAAACAAAATGGAAACTGGAGTGTTTCCAGCCAAAGTCCTTTGCAACTGTCGGTTCAGGCGGATATCCCTTCGATTGCATGGATGGGGCCTTTGACCGGACAGCCTGATATGGAGCTGAAAGGCTCACTGAATATGGCGATCAGTGCCAATGGCACATTGGGGAATCCGCGTCTGTCAGGCAGCCTGAATGGAAAAGACCTGGCCGTCAACTGGCTGAGTATGGGCGTCAATCTTTCCAGAGGTGAGTTAGTGGCCGTTTTGAATGGCAATCAGGTACAGATCCAGAGAGGGATCATTTATGGTCCTGAAGGCAATTTACAGCTCACTGGTGGTGTTCAGCTCAAAAATGGACAGATCAGCACCAATCTCCAGTTCAAAACGGACAAGCTTCTGGTCTTGTCGAACGTCGACCGGCAACTGGCCATTACCGGGCAGGGGCATTTCTCGCTGGACAAGGACCGACTGCAAGTGATCGGCGACTGGTATGTCAATCGTGCCACGATCGTCCTGACCGATTCCAATAACGTCACATACAGCAAGGATGTCGTTGTTCTGGGCAGACCGGAGAAAAAGGCAGACAAACCCATCCCTCTGCGATTCAATCTGAAAGTCAGTCTGGGCGACAAGTTCTACCTGAAAGGCAAGGGGATCAACACACGGCTGACGGGACAGATTCAGGCTGTATCAGCTCAGGATAACCGCTTGCGTGTTTTCGGAACCATCAATACCGTGGACGGTTCATACAGTGCGTTCGGGCAGAAGCTGACGATCAAACAGGGGCAGATCACGTTTTCGGGGCCGGTTGAAAACCCGACACTGGACATTCTGGCAGTTCGTGAAGTGCCGGAAACAGACGATTCCGTCGAGGTAGGTGTTTCCGTCAAGGGAACGGCGCAGTCGCCAAGGGTCAAACTCGTTTCGACACCTGAAGTTTCGGACACGGAAAAACTGTCATGGCTAGTGCTGGGTTATGGCGGCGGTGAAAATGGCGATGGTCAACAGCGGGCCGCGATTGCCGCAGCCGCAGCCGCCATTTTGAGTTCGGAACAGTCAGGTGGCCTTCCTTCGAAGATCGCCAGTACGATCGGGCTGGATGATATCGGTTTCTCTTCGTCTCCCGATCTGGAAGAAACGGTGCTGACTTTGAGCAAACGGATTTCATCACGTCTGTATCTGAGCTATGAACAGGGGCTTACCGGGGCGACCAACCTGATCAAGTTGCGCTACATTATTTCCAGACGCCTGTCTCTGGTCGGACAAACCGGCACAGTGACCGCTGTCGATTTGCTCTATGACTTCAAATTCGACTAGGGCGCGGCAGACCTGTGAAGATGAAGACTTAAAGGGGTGTCATTTTCTTGATAGTCTGTTTGATTTGCGTGCCGTTTTTTTCGATGAGCAGGATTTGAACCGGGTACCAGTTATTTCCCGGTGCCAGCCAGACACTGGTTTGCTGTCCATCATCGTGTCGGGTCAGCTGGACTGTTTTGATTTGGCCCATCGGAGTTGAAAGATTGCCGATCTTGACGACTTTGAACCTCCACAGTTGGGTTTTGCTATTGCCGGCGACATTGAATGTCCAGTTTGAATTCATGACAAATTTGTCCGGGTTGGCCCGGGCGAGAGAAACCAATTGCCAGACGACGCTGGCGCGATCCTGTGTCATGTCCTTCATTTTGGCCGTGCTGCCGGAAGGATAGGCAATAGTGTCTTCAACACGGTTGAAAATCGTCGCCATCGAGGCCTTGCGCAGTCGTTTTTCAACATATTTTTCCGGCATGAGGCCTTTGGAGCCGATTTGTCCGCTGCTGGTGGCTTCCATAATTTTGCCGAGCAATCCGATGCGCGTTTCTGTCTGCAAAGTATATGATTGTTCGTCGGTCTTCCATTGAATGGACGAGTTTCCGTTGACGTTCAAGCCGTTATATTGGGTTGAGACGGTATATGCAAGATCGACTGAAGGCGGAATATTGATGTTTTTCGCGGTCTGGGGAACAGCTGCATTGGCGATGGATGCCGCTGTCAACAAACACAGCCAGGCAACAATTTGACGGAAACTTTTCATTTCAAACTCACGATTGGCTTATGATATAGGAAATATGGATGAAAACAGATCAAAAGTCGATGCATGATACAAAAGGAAACAAAAGGATAATGGCGACTTTGAGTGGTTTCATCAAAAATGTGGGTAACCTGTATAAGACAGCCAGTTTTTCCTTTTGTTCGGAAACAGGAATGACGGCGGTAATGTGATTATCTTTACCATTTTTTCTCATGGCACCTTTTTATAAAAAAATCTGGGACCGGTCAGATCTGAAGTCGAAAATCGGCAGTTTGCCCAAACCGGTGGTTCTGACCAATGGGGTGTTCGATATCCTGCATCGGGGGCACGTCACGTATCTTGCACAGGCAAGGGAATTGGGGGCTTCACTTGTGGTTGCCGTCAACACGGACGCATCCGTGAAAAGACTGGGCAAGGGCGATGACAGACCGGTCAATTCCTGTGAGGACAGGATGGCGGTCCTGGCGGCACTGGAATCGGTGAGTGCCGTCGTGGCTTTCGATGAGGATACGGCGCAGGAAATCGTCCGGGAGTGCAAACCTGACGTATATGCCAAAGGAGGTGATTACGACGTCAGTGCCATTCCGGAGGGTAAGGAAGTACTTGCTTACGGTGGAAAGGTCGAGGCCATTGCATTCGAGTTCGATCGATCGACGACGGCTCTTTTGAAAAAAGTAAGGAAGAGTTGATACTTCAGTTTTTCCTGGCTAGAACGCATCGTCATCATCTGCCGAGTCCGTATTCAACTGGTTGAAATCGAAAAGATTTTTGTCCATCAAATGGGCAGGAACGACGGTGGAGAGGGATGAAAATATATTCTCGATTCTGCCGGGATATCGTTTGGCCCACTCGCGCAGCATGGATTTGATATGCTGGCGCTGCAAGTTTTCTTTTGCCCCGCAGAGATTTTTCGGAAAAACAGGATATTGCTGCATTTGTGCAAATTTTTCCAGATCGGTTTCTTTTACGTTGATCAAAGGGCGAATGACGATATGTTTGCCGTCTTTCGATTTCAGCTTTGGCGGCATGCTTTTCAGTTTCGAGCCGAAAAACAGGTTCAGGAAAAAGGTTTCCAGCACATCGTCACGGTGATGTCCCAAGGCGATTTTCGTCACGCCGAGTTCGCTGGCGACTTTATAGAGAATGCCCCTGCGAAGCCTTGAACAGAGTGAACAGACTGACTTTCCTTCCGGTATCAGGCGCTGGATGATGCTGTAGGTATCCTGCACTTCGATGTGATACGGTACTTGTTTCTTTTCGAGATAAGCAGGAAGAATGTCGGTCGGAAATCCGGGAAGCTGCTGGTCCAGATTAACGGCGATAATATCGAAGTGGATGGGCGCTCGCGACTGGAGCACGACCAGAATGTCAAGGAGGGCGAAACTGTCTTTGCCTCCCGATACACAGACCATGACCTTGTCATTTTCTTCAATCAGGTTGAAGTCACCGATTGCCTTGCCGACTTCCCGGTAAAGCCGTTTCGTCAGCTTGTTGTTTTCAAAGCCCGCTCTCAAAAATTGCCTGCGTGTAACCATTTTTCCGGCCGAGTGAATATTGGTCAGTTTTCGTCTTTGAAACGGAAGATTTCGACACCGATACTGTCGCAATCTTCATAAACATCCGGCTTTTCTGTGGAAACGCGCACTGCCATGACCTGGGGATGGGCGAGCAGCATTTTCGCCACGTCGTCGCACAGGGTTTCCTGAAGATTGATATGGCCTTTGGAGGTCCGTTCATACAGCGTGTCCCGAATGAACGAGTAATCGACCACTTCGACAAGCTGGTCGTTGACCGGAGTCGATATGGCTAACGGGATGTAGAGGTCAACGTTGATCAACAGACGCTGGGCGCCTTTTTTTTCGAAATCGTACACGCCGATTTTGACGGGAACTTCGTAGTTGCGCAAAAAGAGGCGACGGCAATCTTTGAGTTTTGGATGAAGAAGAGTATGCATGAGTTTACGAATTGTTTTGTGCGCTCATTTTAGCGACAAACATGACATCCTGCGAGAGGGGAATCAAATGTTGTCCGCCATCCACGACGATAGTGGTTCCGGTTATGGCCGGGGAATTGGCGACAAAACAGACGGTCGAGGCAATATCTTCCGGTGTGCTGGAGCGGCCTAAAGGCGTGTTTTTGTGGGCAATCCTGAAATCCTGTTCCGTTTGTTCGCCTGATACGAGTGTAATACCGGGAGCAATGCCGACAATGCGCAGTTTGGGTGCCAGTTCCTGGGCAAGCAGGGTGGTGGCCGTATTCAGCGCGGCTTTCGACAAGGTATAAGACAGAAAGCTCGGATTCAGATTGTCCAGTTTCTGGTCGAGCAGGTTGATGACGACGGATTGGCAGCCGTCCGGAGTCATCGCATACAAGGCTCTTGATAACAGGACTGGCGCGGTGAGGTTGGTGCGCATGTGAAAATCGAGGGCATGCGCCGAAAAATCGGTTACGCTGTCGTGTTCGAAAACAGAAGCGTTATTGACAAGACACATCGGTGTTCCGAGCGATTCTTCAACCCGGTTCAGCAATTGATTAACGGTATTCTCATCGGTCAGGTCGCAATGGAGTGCAACGGAACGGCGTCCCATTTTACGGATATCTTCTACAGTTTGAATCGCCTCGGTTTCCGAAAACCGGTAGTGGATGGCGACATCCCATCCCTGTTTGGCGAGGGTCAGGGCAATAACCCGCCCGATCCGGCGTGCTGCACCGGTTACGATAGCGATTTTTTGTCTTTTTTCAGTCATGCCGGATATGGGTTTGTGCGTTTGGCGGATGTTGAAATTGTACGTGAATCATAAACGATTGCACTATATTATCTTATGATGGAAGGTAAGCTTGTATCTCCTTACTGTCGGATTCGCTTCGACAGATTTTGCAACCGAACTTTTGTTTTTCATAATGAATCATGAATTCACCAGACATTTTCCCGGATCTGCTGGCGTTGTCCGCTTCGCTTGAAAAGCGGATTGCGGCTGCAATCGGAGAAAAATCCGGGTGGATATCGTTTGCCGACTATATGCAGCAGGTTCTGTATACTCCGTTACTGGGATACTACAGTGGTGGACTGGTGAAACTGGGAGAAGCGGGTGATTTCACGACAGCTCCCGAAATGACGGACTTGTACGGCCGTACTCTGGCACAGGCAATGATCCCTTTGCTGAAGCAGACGGGGGCGAACATTCTTGAACCGGGTGCAGGAACGGGAAAACTGGCGTTCGATATTTTGACTGCTTTAGCCGGAGCAGGAATCCGGATCGAAAAATACCGGATTCTGGAACTGTCTTCCGAATTGCGCCAGAGACAGCAGGAAACCTTGTCGGGATTCGATAACGTCGAATGGTTGACGGCGTTGCCAGAGCGGTTTGACGGGGTGGTACTCGCCAATGAAGTACTGGATGCGATGCCGGTTCATCTGGTCAAAAAGAAAGAGAACGGCTGGCATGAAACGGGTGTGTCTGTCCATGACAACCGCCTGGTATTTTCTGAGAAACCGTGTGGAAAATTTCTAATCGATACCATCCACAAAAGCATTCCCGACCATGAAAATCTGCCTGTGGGCTATCTGACGGAAGTGCATATCCATGCTCATGGATTCATCAAAACGCTTTCGGAAATGCTGGCCCGAAGCACTTGCGCAGCGGCAATCCTGATCGATTATGGATTTCCGGCACATGAATATTATCATCCGGACAGAAGCGCCGGGACGCTGATGTGCCATTTCCGACATAGGGCTCATGACGATCCTTTCTTCCTGCCGGGTTTACAGGATGTCACGGCTCATGTCAATTTTACAGATGTAGCGCAAACGGCTACCGATCATGGAATCGATGTGATTTGCCACGCCAGCCAGTCTTCGTTCTTGCTGGTTTCGGGTTTGCCGGATTTGCTTTCGAACGATTCGGCAGAATCGGGCAGTCGCCGGGCGGCACAACTGCACGCCATTCAAAAGCTGCTTTCGCCAGCTGAAATGGGGGAACTGTTCAAGGTGATCGTGCTGGGCCACAAAATCAAACCGCCCGCTTTTATGCTGGATATCGATAAAAGCGGGCGTTTGTAGACGGGACGAACCGCTTTATTTTTTTGCCTTTTTCACGATTTTCGACGTCAGGTCTGCCCTTTTGACTGGTGCAGACCAGACTTTGATTTCCCTGACTTTGTCGCGTCGCATGTCCATTGCCCATCCCCCCCGGCCGGAAGTCGTTTCAGCCCATCCGGAAAGAGGAATGGACAAAGGGATTTTCACGGTGGCATTTTTCTTGTCCGCCAGTTGCATGTAGGACTGGATGGCAATCTGTTCCAGAATTTTCTGGGCCGGCGGCGTACAGTTGTCGCGGATGTAGGCGCGGGCATTCGGGTTTTGAAGCACTTTCTGCCAGTCGGTTTCACCCGGGACGGAGTTATACAGTCCTTTCATGAATCTTATCGCGCCAGCTTCGCCATCGGCGAAAGTCAGGTTGAATTCGTACTGTGCAACATACGTCCACAGACCGGGAAGGGAGTCGGTTTTTTTGTAATCGTCAACCTTGATCCATTTGCACTTGTAGGCGTCAGATAACATGATCACCATGTCTTCGTCATTGGGGCGTGCACAGCCCGTCAATATGGAAGCCAGTGATGCAATGAGAAAAAAGGATAAAAGGGATTTGTATTTGGTCAAATTTCTGAAAATCATTCGTCGGGCCCGTCAGGTTGTGCAATAGTCTTTTGACTATTTTACAAAAATGTTGCCAAACAGATCAAAAGATATCGTAGCGTACACCAAACTGGCCCGTTTGAAACCCATTTATGCATCTTTTACGTTTGAACGCCCCAGTAAATATCTTTCTTTTTCTTGTTGGCAGCCTTTAACAATTGAAGAAAAGGATATGTCCGTGCAGAAAAACTGACTTTGGGTTCGGGTCTGGCGACTTCTTTTTTTCTGTCCCTTTCAGATTCCTTTTCGTCGTCTTCTTCTTTACCTTCTTCCTTTTCCCTTTCCCTGCGTTCCTGTTCTTCTTTTTCGATCCTTTCGCGATCGGCTTTTTCCTGAGCCTCGATCATTTTGCGGCGCTCGATTTCATTTTCGAGTTTGACGATCGCATCGGCGGTTTGTTCGGCAGTAATGATGCCTTTGTCGGTATCCTTATCCAGCAGGTCGAGGATCTGTTTTGCGTTTTCCTCAAACATCATGATGTCGGCACCAGCCCTGGATTTAAATATCACGAGCATATTCTTCTCCCTGAAAATGTGACGGGCCCCGGCACGTTAGCCGGGCACGTCAGGTTTCGCGTAATGTTCTTCTATATTGTATGGCTTCTGCAATATGTTCTTGTCTGATATTAACAGTTTGTGCAAGATCGGCAATCGTCCTGCCGATTTTGAGTATTCTGTGGTAGGCGCGAGCCGACCACATGAAACGGTTCATCGCTTCTTTCAGCAGATTTTCTCCGGGTTCATCCAGTCTGCAGAATTCGTCTATTTCTTTTGTATTCAGCAGGTTGTTCGCTTTGCCCTGTCGTTCGAGCTGAATGCGATAAGCGTTGCAGACCCGTTTGGCAATCGTTGCAGATGAATCGCCGGGTGGTTGTCTGGATAATTCTTCCTGTTTCAGGGCATGGACCTGAATCTGGATGTCGATCCGGTCAAGGAGGGGACCTGATATTTTTCGCTGGTATCGGGCAACGGAGTCCGGTGTGCAGTGACATTTCCCGGACGGATGGCCGAGATAGCCGCATGGACAGGGATTCATGGCAGCGATGAGCTGGAAACGTGCCGGAAAGTCGGCCTGTCGCGCTGCACGGGAAATGACGATGTGGCCCGATTCAAGCGGCTCACGCAGGACTTCCAGAACATGGCGGTCGAATTCGGGCAATTCATCCAGAAACAAAACCCCCCGGTGTGCAAGAGAAACTTCTCCTGGCCGTGGAGTGCCTCCGCCACCGATCAGGGCAATAGCCGACGCCGTATGATGCGGCGAGCGGAAGGGGCGGGTTTTCCATTGTGATACGTGAAATTTTCCGGTCACCGATGAAATGGCGGCCGATTCGATCGCCTCGTCTTCCGTCATGGGGGGTAATATTCCGGGAAACCGGGATGCCAGCATCGTTTTTCCGGTTCCGGGAGGTCCACTCATCAGGACACTGTGATTTCCTGCAGCGGCGACTTCGAGCGCCCTTTTGGCTTTTTGCTGGCCTTTGACTTCGTCGAAATCGGGATAGCGGGGGTAAACGTTTTGCGCGTCTGATACATGAGGTGTCAGTACAGGATTTTCGGGTAAGCCATTCAGGTGGGCGCACACGTCCAGCAGGGTTTTTGCAGGCAATATTGTCAGATTGCGGACAAAGGCCGCTTCATCGGCGTTGTCAAAGGGGAGGATGAATCCCTGTTTTATTGATGCCGTGTTCGATTTCGCAATGGCGAACGACATGGCCAGTGCTCCCCGGATGGGGCGCAGTTCACCGGACAATGACAGTTCGCCGGCAAATTCATACTTGTCCAGATGGTCTGCATTGATCTGTTTCGAAGCTGCGAGAATGCCCAGTGCGATGGGCAAATCGAAGCGTCCGGATTCCTTGGGCAGATCGGCAGGCGCCAGATTGACCGTGATCCTTCTGGCGGGAAACTCGAATCGTGCATTCTGGATGGCGGCCCTGACACGGTCCTTGGCTTCCTTGACTTCCGTTTCCGCCAGCCCGACTATCGTAAAGGAGGGCAATCCATTCGCAAGATGCACCTCGACAGTGACTTCAGGCGCGTCCATACCTGCCAGTGCACGGCTTTTGAGGATGGCAAGACTCATTTTTTATCGGATGAGGAAGCGCTTTCGGATTGCTGTATCCGGTTTTCAAGATCGGACAGGCGGTTTTCCAGCATGTTTACGCGGTTTTGCAACTGGACAATCGTCAGTCTCTGGATTTCATATTCTTCGGTCGTGACCAGTTCCAGTTTTGAGACAGCCTGCGTCAGAATGGCGCGAACGTTCCGTTCGATATCCTTTGCCGGGGAGCTTTCCATAATTTGTCCCAGTTTCGATTGAAGTTCATCCAGTATTTTTTTACTCATTTCATCTCCTTTTCCGGAAAAAGAATGCGTTGAACAATTAATGGGACAGACGACACAATATTAAAGGATTTTGGACGGCTGAGTCCATTCTGGAGACGCTATTGCCCGGCCTGTTGTGACAAACGTGACTTTTTTCACCTGATCCTTCGCAAAAAATGCAAAAGAGAAGGACATAACGGCCAATTTTCCCGGCTGGCTCAACAATATTTTTCAGGAAAGGTTAGTATATTAGTTTCCCGGTGACATGATTTTGATGCCTGCTGAAAATGATATACAGTTACGAATAACTGAGCATCAGCAACAGGCTGATTTCCGGATGCATTATTATCGGAAGTTGTCCAATTATGCACTTGTTGTGTACAGAAGGATTTTTTATGGTTCCCCATTTGGTTACTGCATTGAACGGCCCTCTTTTGGAGCTGGAAAAAACGATTATCGATTCGACGCCTGCTATCGAAAGATGGTTCAGGCTGGAGTGGCAGGATCACACGCCGCCGTTTTACTGTTCGGTCGATTTGAGAAATGCCGGGTTCAAACTGGCGCCGGTTGATACCAATCTGTTTCCGGGCGGATTCAATAATCTGTCGGTCGAGATGTTGCCACTGGCTGTCCAGGCGACGATGGCAGCGATTGAAAAATATTGTCCCGACGCAAAAAATCTTCTTCTGGTGCCGGAGAGTCATACCCGGAATACGTATTATCTCCAGAACATCGCACGCCTGATCAAGATTTTGCGCCAGACAGGTCTGGACGTCCGGATCGGTTCGCTGTCGGAAGACATCAAGCAGCCGACGCCGCTGACCTTGCCGGACGGGACGACTTTGATGATGGAACCGTTAAAGCGTATCAATAACGGCCGTCGTGTCGGGGTTGATGATTTCAATCCATGTACGATTTTGCTGAATAACGATCTCTCGTCGGGTACACCGGAAATACTGAAGAATGTTTATGAGCAGAGTCTGTTCCCGCCGCTGCACGCGGGCTGGACAGTTCGTCGCAAGAGCAATCATTTTGCCGCCTATGACGATGTTGCCAAACGGTTTTCGAAAATGCTGGGTATCGATCCCTGGTTGCTGAATCCATTTTTCTCGAAGTGCAGCCATGTCAATTTCAGTGAACATGAGGGGGAAGAATGTCTGGCGGCCAGTGTCCATTCCGTCTTGACGAAAATCCGCCGCAAATACAAGCAATACGGCATCAAGGAAAAACCGTTCGTTATCGTCAAGGCCGATGCAGGTACCTATGGCATGGGTATCATGACGGTAACCGATGCGAGTGAAGTGAAGGAACTGAATCGCAAGCAGCGCAACAAGATGTCTGTCGGCAAGGAAGGTCTGCCTGTTCGTGACGTCATCATTCAGGAGGGCGTCCATTCTTTTGAACGCGTCGACGAAGCGGTGGCCGAGCCGGTCGTTTACATGATAGACAGGTATGTCGTCGGTGGTTTTTACAGGGTCAATGAAAAACGGGACATCAATGAAAACCTGAATGCCCCCGGTGCGCATTTCGTACCGCTCGCTTTTGCACAGCAGCATACCATTCCTGACAGAAGTGCCGAACCGGGTACGGCAGCGCCGAACCGTTTCTATATGTACGGTGTTGTGGCCCGTCTGGCGCTGCTGGCGGCTTCCATCGAACTGGAAAGAACCGATCCTGACATGCAGGGGTAATCGAACATTATGGAACTGGCGTTTTTTGCAGACCCGCCCGGCGAGTTCAAGGTCGAAAAAGATTCCACTTTTGCCATGATGGCCGAAGCGGCGAAAAGAGGGCATCGGATTGCCGTTTTCGAACAGGGCGACTTTGCGCTTGACAGGGATGAGGTGACTGTCAGGGCATCCCGTATCGAGTTGACGGGGCAAGAGGATGCCGGCTGGTTTCGTATCCTTGAAACCCGGAACCGGCGTCTGGAATCGTTCGATGCGGTTATTGTGCGCAAGGACCCGCCTTTCGATGTCGAATATGTCAACTCGACTTATTTTCTGGAACTGGCGGAGAAAAAAGGTGCAAGAGTTTTCAATCGTCCTGAGGCCATCCGCAGCCACAATGAAAAACTGACCATTGCGCAGTTCCCTGAATTTATGGTACCAACGCTTGTGACCTCCGACGAAAGCCGTTTGCGCGCTTTTCATCAGGAGCATCATGACGTCATTTTGAAACCCCTGAACGCGATGGGCGGTACCGGCGTTTTCCGTGTCAGGGTGGATGGCATCAATCTGGGCGCCATCATTGAAACGTTGACGGAAAACGGTCACAAAACCGTTATGATGCAGAAATATATTCCCGAGATCGTCAAGGGCGATAAAAGGGTATTGCTGATCAATGGGCAGGTTGTTCCATTCGCTTTGGCCCGTATTCCCCAGAATGGCGAAATCCGGGGCAATCTGGCGGTGGGGGGTCTCGGGAAGGTGCAACCGTTGTCGAGGCGGGACAGGGAAATAGCCGAAACGCTGGCGCCTGTTCTGGTCGGGAGGGGCCTGTTCCTTGTCGGGCTCGACCTTATCGGAGACTGGTTGACCGAGGTGAACGTCACCAGTCCTACCTGTTTCAGGGAAATCACGAGCCAGACAGGATTCGACGTCGCAAAAATGTTTGTCGACGAGCTTGAAAAAACGATTTGACCGACAGACTTTATTCATTACAATGTACTCACTATGTCAGCACTTTTGATGCCGGATCAATCCGGATGGCTGGCTTTTAATCATAATTGAACGACATTTTGGACGTTCTTCTTTTGACTGATAATGGAACGAGATGGTTGGCATACTCCTTCTTATGCATGAGCCTTTGGCAGACGCATTCATGACGACTGCGATGCACCTGTTCGAGGGCGAGCAGGGACGCATTGAGGCAATCGATGTCAAGCCTGACCAGGATATTTGTGAGGTCAACGGGATTGCCATCGAGGCGATAAGGCGTCTCGACGATGGGTCCGGTGTACTGGTTTTGACGGATGTTCTGGGCGGCACCCCTTCCAATTGTTGTCACCAGCTTTCTGCCGAAAACAAGGTTCAGGTCCTGACCGGGGTCAGCCTGCCCATGTTGCTCAGGGCGATTACATACAGGCAGAACGATTTGGAAACGGTTATCGAAAAAGCGTTGTCCGGAGGAAAAAACGGGGCGGTTCGTATCGATCCGTGCGAAGACAGCACATCAAAGTAAAGAACGATGTGGCCTTATTTGCCGAAAAAGTTCAATGCATTGTTTATAAACAGAACTTTCGTCCGCTTGCGGTTTAATCTCATTACATACGAATATGGTACAAACGGAACTGGAAATCATTAACAAACTGGGTCTGCACGCCAGGGCATCGGCAAAACTGACGCAACTGGCATCGAAGTACAGCTGTGAAGTGTGGATGACACGTAACAATCAACGGATCAATGCCAAATCCATCATGGGTGTCATGATGCTTGCTGCTGGCAAGGGTTCAAAGGTTTTGCTCGAAACGGATGGTGTCGATGAGGAAGAATGCATGGATGCCTTGAAAAAACTGATTAACAACAAATTTGGTGAAGCGGAATAATTGAATGCAGGCCGGTAAAAATATGGCATCTTTCGCACTGTTCGGAATATCGGTTTCACGCGGCATTTCCATTGGCCGGGCCCATCTTGTTGCCCGGGCGGCCATGGATACCCGGCATTATCTCATTCCGCAGGAAAAGGTCGAGGCGGAAGTCATTCGCCTGCAAAATGCGCTGGATACCGTTCAGAAAGAGCTGGAAACGATCTGGACTACCCTGCCACAGGATGCGCCTGTCGAACTGGGCGCATTTCTGGATGTGCATGCCATGATACTGGCCGACTCGATGATTGCGAAAGAGCCTTTCAACATTATCCGGACGCGTCGTTACAATGCCGAGTGGGCACTTCTGACCCAGATTGAAGAACTGTCGGCACGGTTCGACAATATCGAAGATCCTTATTTGAGAGAACGAAAAGCGGACATAGAACAGGTTGCGGAACGGATCATGAAAGTGCTGACAGGCACTCAGATCGATTTCACGCCGGTTATGACTGAACCGGATGGTGAACGTATCGACATGATCGTCGTCGCTTACGATATTTCTCCTGCAGATATGCTTCAGTTCCGGGACGACACGTTCAGTGGTTTTGTCTCTGAAATCGGCGGTCGCAATTCGCATGCCGCCATTGTCGCCCGAAGTATCGACACGCCCGCTGTTTTCGGGCTGGCGGGCGCGTTGTCGCTTATCAGGCAGGACGACTGGCTGATTGTCGATGCAGATGCCGGAATCGTTATCGTCAATCCGACGTCTATTGTCATGGAACAGTATCGTGCCCGGCAGGTGGCCCAGGCTCGCGCACGGAAAAAGCTGAGCCGCTTGAAAAAGACACCGGCCGTGACTATCGATGGAACCCCTGTGACCTTGCTTGCCAACATCGAATTTCCGGACGATTGTAAGGCGGCACTTGAAAACGGGGCTGTCGGAATCGGCCTGTTCCGGTCTGAGTTTCTTTTCATGGGACGTAACGGCAATATCAGCCGGATTCCGGGTGAAGAAGAACAGTTCGAGGCTTATAAAAAGGCGGTTACCCTCATGAAGGGCCGTCCGGTTACCATCCGGACAATCGATATCGGTGCAGACAAACCCCTCGGTACGCCGGAGACGAGTACATTGAACCCGGCACTGGGCAAACGGGCTATCCGTTACTGTCTGGCAGAGCCCGAGCTGTTCCTTGCCCAGTTGCGTGCTATCTTGCGTGCTTCGGCGTTTGGCCCTGTAAAACTGCTGATCCCGATGCTGGTGCATGCTTTCGAGATTGACCAGACGCTGGCTTTCATTGAGGAAGCCAAGGCGCAGCTGCGTACCGCCAAAATCAAGTTCGACGAGAAAATCCAGATCGGTGCCATGGTGGAAGTGCCTGCCGCTATTCTGGGTTTGCCGATGTTCACTTCCCGCCTTGATTTCATTTCGATCGGCACAAACGACCTGATCCAGTATGCACTGGCTATCGACCGTGTCGATCCCGAGGTCGCTCATCTCTACAATCCCTTGCATCCGGCCATTCTGACGATGCTGTCGATGACGATCTGGGCGGCGGACAAGGCGAATGTACCGGTGTCCATTTGCGGTGAAATGGCTGGCGATGCTCATTTGACGCGGTTATTGCTCGGTATGGGATTGCGTGAATTTTCAATGCATCCTGCACAGCTGTTGAATGTCAAGCAGGAAATTCTGTCCAGCAATATGAAGTTGCTGAAACCGAAAGTCGACAAGGTATTGTCGCTGGTGGAAGAGGCGGCTATCGAAGA
The DNA here is from genome assembly GCA_905202055.1 of uncultured Oxalobacter sp. Taxonomy (GTDB): domain Bacteria; phylum Pseudomonadota; class Gammaproteobacteria; order Burkholderiales; family Burkholderiaceae_D; genus Oxalobacter. The sequence goes on along the minus strand of CAJKQK010000023.1, from coordinate 10,580 downwards.
GGCAGTTCAGCAGTTGCAGCTTGAAAAGACAGACGATGAGAGTTAAAAGCGGTTTGGATATCGGAAAAATGGCATGCCGTTGTCTGTATGCCGGTTTGACGATATGAAATGACTTCGTTATGCTAGCGATATTGCGCCGATTTGAAAGAGACAGCTTGCGGGCGCAAAGGGGGATCCTGAATAAATAAATACGGCTAAAGCGAGCTTGGATGCAAGCCCGATATGCTGACGCTATTGGGCTTCTTTTTTTATCAGGAACAGGTTAACGGAATGATCGTCGCAGCAAACGCGATCATCGATTAAGACAGAATATTCATGCCATCAGTTGGAATCGTTTCACCACAATCCATGCATTTTGCCGAACCGCTTGTTTTGCAGAGCGGGGCGTCGATAGCGGATTACACGCTGGTATATGAAACATATGGTGAACTGAATGCGGATAAAACGAATGCCGTTCTGGTTTGCCATGCCTTGAATGCATCTCATCACGTCGCCGGTTATTATGCCGGCAATCCGAAAAACACCGGTTGGTGGGATAACATGGTCGGCCCCGGAAAACCGGTCGATACAGACCGTTTCTTTGTGATCGGAGTCAATAATCTGGGATCGTGTTTCGGATCGACCGGTCCGATGGATATCAATCCCGATACCGGAAAACCCTATGGTGCCAATTTTCCGATACTGACTGTCGAAGACTGGGTCGATGCGCAGGCCCGGCTTGCGGATGCATTGGGTATCGACCGTTTTGCGGCTGTGATGGGAGGCTCGCTCGGAGGAATGCAGGCGCTGTCATGGACCATGCAATATCCCGACCGTGTCCGTCACGCCGTCATCATCGCTTCGACGGCGCGCCTGTCGGCCCAGAATATCGCCTTCAACGATGTCGCCCGTCAGGCGATTCTGACCGACCCGGATTTTCATGGTGGCGATTTTTATGCGCATGGCGTGGTACCCAAAAACGGTTTGCGTGTCGCGCGCATGATCGGTCATATCACTTACCTTTCCAACGACGACATGTCGGAAAAATTCGGGCGTGACCTTCGTTCGGGTGAATACAAATTCGGTTATGGCGTCGAGTTTGAAATCGAATCCTACCTGCATTACCAGGTTGAAAAATTTTCGGCCTACTTCGATGCCAATACATATTTGCTCATCACGCGCGCACTCGATTATTTCGATCCGGCAGCCCAGTTTGGAGGCGATCTCGACAAGGCGCTCGCCAACACTAAAGCGGATTATCTGCTGGCTTCGTTTACGACAGACTGGCGGTTTTCTCCGGAGTGCAGCCGCTCGATTGTCCGTTCACTGGTCAGTAATGGCAGAAAAGTCACTTATGCGGAAATCGACGCACCTCATGGTCATGATGCTTTCCTGCTGAATGACGAACGGTATCACAAGGTGGTCAAATCCTACTATGAGCACATCTGGCAGGAAATCGAGGGAGGCAATTTGTCATGAATATGCCGAAACTGAAAAATTTGCGGGCAGATCTCGCATTCATTTCCAATTGGGTGGCCGATGACGCTCATGTGCTCGATCTGGGATGTGGGGATGGTGCATTGCTTGAATATCTTCAGAAAACGAAAAACTGTACTGGATATGGCGTCGAAATCGATGACCTGAAACTTCCCGGTTGTGCTCTCAGGGGCATCAGTGTCATCCAGCACGATCTTGAAAAGGGTTTGCCCTTTTTCAAAGACGATGCCTTCGATACGGTCTTGTGTTTGTCCGCGTTGCAGATGATGCAGCATGTGGAAGGACTGTTGCGCGAAATTGCCCGGGTCGGCAATGAGGCGATCGTTTCTTTTCCGAATTTCGCCTATTGGCCGCATCGCTTTTCGTTATTGGGCGGCAAAATGCCGGTTTCGCTGGAATTGCCTTATGAATGGTACGACACGCCCAATCTGAGATGTGCGACGCTGAAGGATTTTGAAAATCTGGCGGATCTGGTCGGATGGAAAGTCATTGACTGTGTGGCCTTGCATGACGGGAAACCGGTCACGTTCATGCCGAACTGGCGGGGCAGTCTGGCCGTGTTCAGGCTTCAGAAGAAAATCAATTCAAAACACACATAATGTCCCTCGATAAAAAATGGAAAGCCATACTCGATCCGCGTTTGCTGATCTGTGTGTTTCTTGGCTTTTCATCCGGATTGCCCTTGTTTATCCTGCTGACGCTTTTGCAGGCATGGCTGACGAAATCCGGTCTTTCCATCAAGTCGCTCGGGCTCTTTGCCCTGGTCATGTTTCCCTATACCTGGAAGTTCCTCTGGGCGCCTCTGATGGACCGGCATTCCTTTCCATTGCTGGGACGGCGCCGTGGATGGATGGCGTTGACGCAGATTTCACTTTTTTTCTGTATCGGTTTTCTGGGGTGGCTCGATCCGGTAACGGAACTGACGATGATTGCCGTTCTGACGACGGTGATCGCTTTCCTTTCGTCAAGTCAGGATATCGTGGTGGATGCCTTCCGGCGTGAATTGTTGCCGGATGAGGAGCAGGGGCTGGGCAGTGCGATTCATGTGAATGCCTATCGCGTGTCCGGGATGGTTCCCGGCGCCCTGTCACTCATTCTGGCCGATATGATGAGCTGGTCTGGCGTTTTCTGGGTAACGGCTGCCTTCATGTTGCCCGGCCTGCTTTGCACGCTCGTCATCAGTGAACCCAAAATTCATGGCGCCCCTCCAAAAACTATCCGGGAAGCGGTCGTGCTTCCTTTTACGGAATTTATTGGCCGGGCTGGCTGGAAAAGTGCCTTGTTCATTTTATCGTTCATTTTTCTGTACAAGCTGGGCGACAGTCTGGCGACTGCGCTGGCAACCAAATTTTATCTGGATTTGGGATTTTCGATGACCCAGATCGGCGTGATTGCCAAGACGACCGGATTCTGGGCCAGTCTCATCGGCGGCCTTCTGGGCGGCATCTGGATAATCGGTCTGGGCATCAACCGTGCGTTGTGGGTTTTCGGTGCAGTACAGGCGCTGGCCATTCTCGGGTTTTCATGGATGTCGCTTGAAGGCCCCAATCCGGTTTTGCTTGCTGCCGTGATCGGTTTCGAAGCGTTTGGCGTCAGTCTCGGCACGGCAGCTTTTGTAGCATACATTGCAACGACAACGGATGAACGTTACACGGCAACGCAATTCGCGCTGTTCACCAGTCTTGCTGCTGTCCCCAGGACGTTTATCAATGCGTCTGCCGGGTATATCGTGGATCAGACAGGATGGTTCATGTTTTTCAATTTGTGTTTCATTCTGGCGTTACCGGGCATGTTGTTGTTGCCGCAAATAGCGCCCTGGCGACAAAAACGGCATTTGGCACAAGAACAATAAAAAAATTTCCACGATGAGTGTAAAATTTCCGTTTTGAAAATTAAATCGCTTGTTGCCTGTTTTTTACGGCAATAATCAGATAAGAAACGGATGGCGTCCCGCACGGGTGGGCGTGAGCATTCGAAAATGTATTGAAAATGGGAGAAAGTATGGCGCAGGAATTTTTGGAAATGCCCGACAAGGATGGTTTCTTTGGTGAATTTGGCGGGCAGATGATTCCGCCTGAATTGAAAGCGGTGATGGATGACATCGCAAAGGCCTACGAAGAAGTTCGTAATTCCAGGGAATTTCAGGACGAACTGTCCGATCTTTACGCCCATTACGTTGGCCGTCCAAGCCCTGTTTTCTATGCTAAAAGACTGACGGAACGTCAGGGGGGCGCACGTATCTTTTTGAAACGTGAAGACCTGAACCATACCGGTGCCCATAAAATCAATCACTGTCTGGGACAGGCCTTGCTTGCCAAGCATATGGGCAAAACAAAAGTCATTGCCGAAACCGGTGCCGGACAACATGGTGTGGCTATGGCAACGGCGTGTGCACTGGTAGGCATTCCTTGCGAAATTCATATGGGTGAAATCGACATTGCGAAAGAACACCCCAATGTCACCAAAATGAAAATTCTGGGCTGCAACCTGATCGCTGTTTCCCGAGGTACAAAAACCCTGAAAGACGCAGTCGACAGCGCTTTTGAAGAATATCTGAAAGATCCGAAAAACTTTCTGTATGCCATCGGTTCCGTTGTCGGGCCTCATCCATTCCCGAAAATGGTTCGCGATTTCCAGAGCATCGTCGGCAAGGAAGCGCGTGAACAATTCCTTCAGAGGGAAAACAAATTGCCTGATGTCGTGACGGCCTGCGTCGGAGGCGGTTCCAATGCGATCGGTATCTTCACCGAATTCCTGCCGGATGAATCCGTGAAACTGGTCGGTATTGAACCGGCCGGTAAAGGGCTGGATACACCGGATCATGCGGCAACCTTAAGCCTTGGCACGAAGGGAACGCTGCACGGGTTCAAATGCTATAACCTGCAAGATGAAAAAGGCAATCCGTTGCCGGTTTATTCGATTGCTTCCGGACTCGATTATCCGGGTGTCGGCCCGCAGCACTGCTATCTGAAAGATATCGGCCGGGTCCAGTATGAAGCAATTACGGATGAAGAATGTCTGGACGCGTTCCTCGTTTTGTCCCGTATCGAAGGCATTATCCCTGCGCTGGAAAGCTCCCATGCCGTGGCTTACGCGATGAAAGTCGCCAAAGATCTCGGACCGGACAAGACCATTCTGGTCAATCTTTCCGGAAGAGGCGACAAGGACGCTGATTTTATCGCCAATTATCTTGGAATCAACTGATCAGATATCATAGTCGTACCATATCGTCAGGGGAGCGTGGTCCGAGAACCGTTCTCCCTTGTAGATTTCGGCCGATACCGCCTTTTTCGCCACACCCGGGGTGGCGATCTGGTAGTCAATACGCCAGCCGACGTTTTTTGCGTAGGCCTGACCGCGATTGCTCCACCATGTGTATGCCTCAGCGGTCGTATCGGGATGAAGGAGGCGATAAACATCGACCCACCCCAGTTCCTCGAATACATTGGTCAGCCATGCACGCTCTTCCGGCAGAAAACCGGAATTTCTCTGGTTGCTTTTCCAGTTTTTCAGGTCGATTTCCTTATGGGCTATATTCCAGTCGCCGCAAATGACGAATTCGCGACCGCTGTCTTTCAGCTTTTTGAGGTACGGATAGAATTCATCCATGAAGCGGAATTTGGCTTCCTGTCGCTCCGGTGAAGAAGAGCCGGAAGGAGCATACAGTGAAACAAGACTGAAATCCTTGAAGTCGCACTGGAGATAGCGTCCTTCCGCGTCGAATTCCTTGCTGCCGAAACCGTTCCCGACCTTGTCGGGCATTGTTTTCGTGTAAATCCCTGTTCCTGAATAACCTTTTTTTTCCGCGCATTCAAAGTAGCCCAGATAACCGTCAGGGCTTGCGACGGAGGGAGTGATGTCACAGGACTGGGCCTTGATTTCCTGCAGGCAGACGAAATCGGAACCGGAGCGGTTCATCCAGTCGAGAAATCCTTTTTTGACCGCGGAGCGGATGCCGTTGAGATTGACGGAAGTAATGGAGAACATGTTTTTCGGGGTATGTGAAAACAGTGATGATACTAAAAATAAAACGAACGCGTGCAAGCTATCACTCGAGTTGACGACACGTTACAATATCGATGTTCTTTTTAAGAGATTGGGGATTGAAGTGAGTCAGTTAAGAGAAGAGTTCATTCGCTTTGCGGTTGACTGTGGCGTATTGCGTTTCGGGGAATTTATCACCAAGGCGGGCAGAACGTCTCCGTATTTTTTCAATGCGGGTTTGTTCAATGACGGACAGTCGCTGGGTACACTCGCAGATTATTATGCAGATACCCTGCTGGAATCGGGAATTTCTTTCGATATGCTGTTCGGCCCCGCATACAAGGGCATTCCGCTCGTGGCGGCTGTCGCGGTGTCGCTGGCCAGAAAAGGCCGCAATGTCCCGTTTGCATACAATCGCAAGGAAGCCAAGGATCATGGCGAAGGCGGTGTGATTGTCGGTGCGCCTTTGAAAGGCAAAGTCGTGATCATCGACGATGTGATATCGGCCGGGACTTCCGTAAATGAATCCGTCAATATTATCCGCCATGCGAATGCGACGCCGGGAATTGTCCTGATCGCGCTGGACCGGATGGAACGTTCCGGCAAGGATGACGCTTTATCCGAACTGTCAGCCGTACAGGAAGTGCAGAAGGCATACGACATGCCAGTCCTTTCCATTGCCAATCTGGACGATTTGCTGGGGTATCTGGCCAGGGCGGGCGCTTCTCCGGAAATGAACCAGTATCAGAAAGCGGTCAAGGCTTATCGTGACAGGTATGGTTCAGTGAATTGATTGGGAAAGACTTTTGAACTGCATCCCGAATGCTGGATGAGAGTCCGTTAATGCCGAGCTGCAGTTCAGAAGGTGTAGGCTTTTGAGATAGTGATCAGAAATGGACAATTGAAAAAATCTGGATGGCCCTGTTTGTCGTGCTTTTCCTAAAGAGAAAACGTCAAGTTCGTGCCATTTGATAGAAGCTTTCAACTGTATGCAGTTACTGCTGCCAACCGCCGTCGTCACTAATCAGTTTTGCCAGTTTCTTTTCCAGATATTGATAAGTACGGGGACATTTGGCCGGCATTCTGGACAAACCATTGCCATAACCGTTTGCGCTGATGACGATTTTTGAACCATCTGCAATTGCTTTTTCAATAGCGGCAAAATCTGCATCCAGCTTGCGAATATTTTCCTCGTATTCATCGTCCGTATAATAATCTTTTTCCTCAAACCCCAAGGCTTTTTTTGTCCGGATGCTCAAAACGTTTTTAAGGTAACGAATAATGGCCTGACCCGTTTCCCCTTTGCGTTCATCGTTGTCACCGAACACGAAAATAAAATCCGGATGCAATTTGACATCATCTTCTGTCCAGACCTGATCACATTGAAAGATATTGGGTGAAACCCATTTTCCGCTTACCGTAGGATTCCATGTTTCAAGTTGTGTCTTGAGGTAATTTATAATCCGCTTGTCCACATCCAGATCCGACGACGTGACAGTGCCATCTTCATGCAAAGTGATGGTAATTTTATTTATCATTGTTCCTCCTTCTATTAGCATTGATAAAATGGTGCCCTAAAACAAAATATGTTTTGAAGTCGTATATCTAATGTGTTGTCGTATCGGTTTCTTTTTCAAATGATTGGATTTTTCAGAAACACCCCTCCTGAAAGCAGCGGGAAAAACGAAGGATAAGCTGATATTAATTGAGTTTTTGCAAAGTTTTAACGCACTCAACAATTAAAATGCTTTTTTTGACAGAAGATTTGATAAAAAATAATGAATGTTTCCGATGCAGGAGCAAGGAGGGCTTCCAGCTGAAGCTGGATGGAAAGAGTCCTGTAGAAGACAGGACTCTTTCAGGATGAATTTTTACTATCCGGTTTTTGAAAGAGTTTGTTCCCGGAAGTCAGAATGGAATTATCTTTTTGAGCAAATCGGGCAATCAGGATTACGGTCGATCTGGACTCGTGTCCATTCCATATTCAATGCATCAAACAGAAGCAGAGTGCCTGCCAGAGATGTTCCGATTCCCGCAGCAAGCTTCAACGCTTCAGCTGCCTGCATGGTGCCGATAATCCCGACCAGCGGTGCGAAAACACCCACTTGCGCGGCTTTGAGATCCTCAAAATGCTGGTCTTCCGAAAACAGGCAGGCGTAGCATGGGGAATCTTCCCGGCGTGGATCGTAAACCGAGATTTGTCCATCAAACTGGACGACGGCACCGGACACAAGTGGAACGCCGGCGGCCATACAGACACGATTGATAATCAGACGTGTTTTGAAATTGTCGGTACAATCCAGCACGACGTCTGCAGTCCTGACGAGTTCAGGCAAGGATGTTTCATCCATTCGATCGGTTATCGTGACAATATCGATCGTCGGGTTAATGCCTGTCAGCGTCTGTTTTCCCGATTCGGCCTTGTTTTTGCCGATACGGTCGGTGGAGTGGAGTATCTGGCGTTGAAGGTTGGTCAGTTCGACCTGATCGTTATCCACCAGTGTCAGTTTGCCGAAACCACCGGAGGCCAGATACATGGTAGCCGGAGAACCGAGTCCACCTGCACCGATTACCAAAACGTGTGAGTTGGCAATTTTGTCCTGACCCTCGTAGCCGAGATCCTTTAGCAGGATATGCCGCGAATATCGTATTTTCTGTTCTTCATTCATCGCTTTTTCCGGTTTTTACTGCATTATTTTTTCCTGGTCTCGTCGTTCTTTTTTTCTTCTGGCTTGGCTTTGGACAGTTGAACCGGCTTGCCTTTCAGATGGTTCAGCGCTTGCATCAGCTGAAAGTCTTTTTTGGTGCCATATTCGATCGGTTTGTATTTCTTGGCCGATTCCAGAAGCTTGATTTCTTCGTCCTGATTGAGGCGATCTTCATTCTTGACTTCATCCTTGCCGTTGGTCAGGTGCTTGGACAGGTCGGCTTCACGCAATCTCAAGCCATTGATGCCATCGCCTTCGGCCGTTTCGTCGACCATCAGGTCCGGTACGATACCCTTGGCCTGAATGGAGCGGCCGCTTGGCGTGTAATAACGGGCTGTCGTCAGCTTGACTGCCGTATCTTTGGAAAGTGGACGGATCGTTTGAACGGATCCTTTGCCGAAGGTCTGGGTGCCCATGATGGTGGCGCGCTTATGATCCTGCAAGGCGCCTGCGACAATTTCGGATGCGGAAGCCGAACCGATATTGACCAGTACGACGACAGGAACGTTCTTGATCTGGGCTGGCAGTTTTGCCAGGGGATCGTTCAGCGTTCTTCCGGCATAGTATTCAGGACGGGCATAAAAGATCGCTTTCGATTCAGGTAACTGCCCGTCCGTCGAAACAACGACGGAGTCCTGCGGCAGGAAGATGGAGGCGACGCCGATCGCCCCCGGCAGAATACCGCCCGGATCATTTCTCAGGTCGAGAACGATGCCCTTGATGTGCGGATTTTTGGCATAAAGCCTGTTGATATGGGTGACGAGATCTTCAACGGTCGGTTCCTGGAACATGGCGACACGCAACCATGCATAGCCGGGTTCGATCATTTTCGATTTGACGCTTTTGACCTGGATTTCTTCACGAACGAGCGTGATGACGATCGGTTTCGTCACGTTTTTTCGTGCAATCGTCAGCGTGATCTTCGTATTGGGATCGCCCCGCATTTTCTTGACTGCAGCGTCGAGTGTCATATCCTTGACGGAAACGCCATCCAGTTTTGTAATCAGATCACCCGGCTTGATACCGGCGCGGTAGGCAGGTGTATCTTCAATAGGAGAGATGACTTTGACGTAACCGTCTTCAGTGCCGACTTCAATGCCCAGACCGCCGAATTTGCCTTGTGTGCCTTCTTTCAGTTCCTGAAGGGCTTTCTTGTCGAGATAGGCTGAATGGGGATCGAGCGAAGCCACCATGCCTGAAATGGCATCGGTCAGCAGTTTTTTGTCCTCGACCGGTTCGACATAATCGGATTTGATCAATCCGAATACATCTGCCAGTTGTCTCAATTCATCAAGCGGGAGGGGAGCCGTCTGCTTCTGGGCCATGGCGGAGAATTGTACCGACGCGAAAACGCCGATGATCACTCCGAGTGCTACCAGCAGAATGTTACGAAATTTATTGCGCATGTATCACCTAGTCGATATCCAGTCCGAAGGGTTTAAAGCATGTCCACTACGTCGTAATTCGAAGTATAACCCGGTTTCACCGTTTTCACCGCTGTTACCTGCTGTGGCGACGGTCTCGCCGCTGCCGACAGTATCTCCTACCCGTTTGTTCAGGGACCCGGCATTTCCATAAATCGTCATGTAATGATCGCCGTGGTCGATAATAATCAATCTGCCAAAGCCTCGAAGCGTGTCGGCGAAGATGACCTTGCCGCCTGCGACGGAATGGACGGGAGCGCCTGCGGACGTTTTGATGAAAATGCCTTTCCAGCTAGGGCCATCGGCACGTTTCATCCCGTATCTTGCGGTGATGGTTCCCTGAACCGGCATTCTCAATGAACCGCGTTTTTTACCGAATGCACTTGCCGTGTCGGCTTTATATGGCGTTTCCCGGACGATTTCGGCCTGGGATTCCTGTTTTTGGGGACGGGTTCTTCTGGCCTGTTTTGTCTGTCTCGATTGTTTTGCCTGTTTTCTGGCCTGTTGTTCGGCAAGACGTGCCTCTGCCGCTCTCTTTTCAGCCGCTTTCCGTTGTTCTTCTATTTTTCTGGACAAACGATCGACCAGTCCACCCAGTCGTTTCTCATCCTGTGCGAGACGTTCGGCTTCTTTTTTCTGGTTGCTTAACTTGTCAGAGAGTTGCGCAACCAGAGCGGCATGCTGGGCCTTTTCCTTTTCAAGAAGCTGTTTTTGTTCGCTGGTCTTGCTGGCGATTTTTTCAAGTTCTTCTTTGGTTTCTTTCGTTTCCGATTTTTTATTGTCGACTGCCTTGATGTTCTGGCGAAGGGATGCGATCAGTTGCGAATAAGCCGTCGAGTAATAATTCATGTATTGCATTTCGCGGCTGATCCGGTTCGGGTTGTCACCGGAGAAAAGCAACTTCATGCGGTCTTCGCCGCCTGAAACGTATTGTTGCTGCATCAGTTTTGCCAGCTGTTTTTGCTGTTTGACGACAGTAGCTGTCAGC
>CAJKQK010000022.1 GCA_905202055.1 uncultured Oxalobacter sp. | reverse complement strand
TCAGTCGTTTTTTCCGCGACTTCACGAGGCAGGCGTGGCGCCGGTGCTGTTTTATCCCACGGTTGGGCAGACAGCCAGTCGCGAACGTATTGTTTGTCGAAAGATGGAGGTGACATACCGACTTCATAACTGGAGGCGGGCCAGAAACGGGAAGAATCCGGTGTCAGGATTTCATCGATCAGGTAAATTTTACCATCATCGTCCATACCGAATTCGAATTTGGTATCGGCAATCAGAATGCCTTTCGTCGCCGCAAATTCAGCCGCTTCCCTGTACAGGGTAATAGCCATATCGCGGACTTTTTCAGCGACATCGGCACCGACGATTTCCTTCATCTTTTCAAATGAAATATTCTGGTCGTGTTCCCCGACGTCAGCCTTTGTTGAAGGCGTGAAAATCACTTCCGGCAATTTCTCCGCTTCTTTCAGTCCCGCCGGCAATTTAATGCCGCAAATGGCTCCGGTCTGCTGGTAATCCTTCCAGCCGGTACCGATGATATAGCCGCGAACGATCGCTTCTATCGGGATAGCCTTGTATTTTTTGACGACAATCGCACGGCCTCTGACCTGATCGCGTTCTTCAGGAGCGACGAGCGATTCCGGATCGATATCCGTCATGTGATTGGGCATCAGATGGCCGAATTTCTTGAACCAGAAATTCGACATGGCTGTCAGAATCCGGCCCTTGTTTGGAATCGGGTCTTCCATAATGACGTCGAAAGCGGACAGGCGGTCGGTCTGGACAACAAGCAATTTATCATCACCGACAGCGTAAATATCCCTGACTTTTCCTCGATGCAGAAAAGGCAGGGATTTGATTTGCGTTTTCATTAATCCTGGCATGTTGCACCTCTTTCTCAGTCAAGTTCAGGAAGAGTCGCCTGACGGACTTTTTCCGACTGTTTCGCACGAAAAGCGTTCAGCTTGTCTTTCAGGGAATCATTGTTCAATGCCAGAACGGAAATAACAGCCAGTGCGGCGTTGGCTGCCCCCCCTTCACCGATTGCCAGGGTGGAAACAGGAATGCCTTTTGGCATCTGGACCGTTGCCAGCAGGGAATCCAGTCCTTTCATGTATTTGGATGGGATAGGTACGCCGAAAACCGGCAGAATGGTGTGGGAAGCGACAACACCGGCCAGATGGGCTGCACCGCCTGCACCGGCAATAAACGCACGGCAACCGCTTTTTTCCATGCTGGTCATCCATTCGGCCAGTTCTTCAGGCGTGCGGTGGGCCGACAAGGCACGTGCCTCGAAAGAAACACCGAAGTCTTTACACATCTTTGCCGCTTCTTTCATGATGTCCCAGTCGGAAGTGGAACCCATGACGATACCGACCAATTTTTCGTCTTCTTTATTTGTATCTACCATTTTTATACTCTATCAATCAAAAACATGCCCCGAAAACAAGGCAGGTGCGTTCGATGTCGGACGCACCTGCTTATTCTGCTACTTTTTTTGGAAAAACGATATTATTTCACGATTTGGGCGAGTTCGCCTTTTTTATATTTTTCCGCCATTTTGTCCAGTGGAACCGGCTTGATTTTCGATGCCTGTCCGGCAGACCCGAAAGCGACATAACGTGAAATACACATTTTCTTCGCTTCCTCCTTCGCTGCCTTGAGATATTCGCGAGGATCGAAATGCGACGGATTCTGCATCAGATAGCGGCGGATAGCAGCTGTCATGGCCAGACGGATATCCGTATCAATATTGATCTTGCGAACCCCGAATTTGATACTTTCCTGCAACTCTTCAACCGGAACGCCATAGGTTTCACGAATGTCGCCACCGTATTCACGAATCAATGCCAGCAATTCCTGCGGTACGGAAGACGAACCGTGCATGACCAGATGTGTATTGGGCAAACGGGCGTGAATTTCTTTCAGGCGGTCAATAGCGAGGATGTCACCTGTCGGCTTGCGGGTGAACTTGTAGGCACCGTGGGACGTACCGATCGCGATCGCCAGCGCATCACACTGTGTCTGGGCAACGAAATCGACTGCCTGATCAGGGTTGGTCAACAGCTGTTCCCTTGTCATCGTGCCTTCCGCGCCGATACCATCTTCCTTGTCGGCCTTCATGGTTTCCAGCGAACCCAAAACCCCCAGTTCCGCCTCAACGGTAACACCCACGGCGTGGGAAAACTTGACAACTTCTTTTGTCACTTCCACATTGTAATCATAATCCGCCGCTGTTTTGCCGTCCGGCAACAGGGAACCGTCCATCATGACGGAACTGAAACCCGAACGGATTGCCGACATACAAACGGCAGGCGACTGGCCGTGATCCTGATGCATGACAACCGGAATATCAGGATAAGCCTCGACTGCCGCTTCAATCAGATGGCGCAGGAAAGCTTCACCGGCATAGCGTCGTGCACCCGCCGAGGCCTGCATGATGACAGGCGAATCGACTTCGGCAGCCGCTTCCATAATCGCCTGAACCTGTTCCAGATTATTGACGTTGAACGCAGGCAGACCATAGCCGTTTACAGCGGCATGATCCAGTAATTGACGCATTGATACGATAGGCATCCGTTTTTCTCCTTGGTTTTATTTATTGTGCACGCTGCATCAGGATTTCAACCGCAGGCAGAGTCTTTCCTTCCAGAAATTCCAGGAAAGCACCACCGCCAGTCGAGATATACCCCATTTTGTCGGCGATATTGTATTTGGCGATAGCAGCCAGCGTGTCCCCGCCGCCAGCAATCGAAAAAGCTCTTGAATTCGCAATCGCCTCGGCAACGGTTTTCGTGCCTCCGGCAAACTGGTCGAATTCAAAAACACCAACCGGGCCGTTCCAGACAATCGTTCCGGACTTGGCAATACGGTCGGCATACAATTTTGCCGTTTCAGGACCGATATCCAGAATCATGTCATCGGGTTCGACGTTATCGACTTTTTTAACCGTAGCCGGCGCGCTTGCAGCAAAAGTCCTGGCAGTCACCACATCCACCGGCAATGGAACCGATGCCTTGCGGTATTTCATTTTCGCCATGATCGATCTGGCTTCATCGATCAGATCCTCCTCAATCAGCGAACGCCCGACCGGATAACCGGCTGCCAGAAGGAAGGTATTGGCGATGCCGCCACCGACAATCAGGCTATCGACCTTGTCAGCCAGCGTTTTCAGCACCTCAAGCTTGCCCGACACCTTGGAACCGCCGACAATCGCCATCAATGGGCGAAGCGGACTTTTCAGTGCCTTTTCAAGCGCATCCAGTTCAGCGGCAAGCAAAGGGCCCGCAACGGCGACAGGCGCGTATCCGGCAATGCCATATGTCGTGGCCTCGGCACGATGGGCTGTTCCGAAAGCGTCATTGACGTATACGTCACACAAGGCAGCCATCTTTTTGGCCAGATCGTCGTCGTTTTTCTTTTCACCCTTGTTGAAACGGGCATTTTCCAGCAAAACGACCTGTCCCGGTTTGATGTCCACACCATCGATCCAGTCGCGTTTCAATTCAACCGGCTTGCCCAACAATTCGGACATGCGTTTGGCGACAGGCGCGAGCGATTCCGATTCGGAAAAAACCCCTTCCTTCGGACGGCCGAGATGGGATGTCACCATGACCGCAGCGCCGCCTTTCAATGCCTCTTCAATAGCAGGAATCGACGCACGAATACGGGTATCTTCAGTAATGTTGCCGTCAGCATCGCGGGGAACATTCAGATCGGAACGGATAAAAACACGTTTGCCCTGCAGCCCGCCTTTATCCACCAGGTCGGAAAGACGTTTGAAAGAAGGTTCAGTTTGCATAGGTGATGACCATGGAAAGTGAAAGAATTCTTTATTTTACCGTACACCAACGCTGTATAGCCATTTTAAGGACCACTGATTGTCATATCTCATAACCAAAAAAGTCACACAATATGAGCATGCAAACATAATTCTTTTGAACAAGACATTTCTTCGATTAGAATTGAATTTTTGACTTGAAATTCAGGAGAAATTCTCATGTCACCAATGCATGACCGTGATGGAAAAATCTGGCAGGATGGGCAACTCGTTGACTGGCGCAGTGCCACCATCCACGTATTGACTCACTCGTTACATTACGGCATGTCTGTGTTCGAGGGCGTGCGTGCATACAAGACGCAAAACGGAACCGCCATCTTCCGCCTGCCTGAACATACGAAACGCCTGTTGAATTCGGCGAAAATCTTCCAGATGAACGTCCCTTACGATATGGACACGCTGATGGAAGCGCAAAAAGAAGTCATTCGCGCCAACCATCTGGAATCCGGCTACATCCGCCCGATCATCTGGGTCGGTTCCGAGATGCTCGGCGTATCCGCGAAAAAGAACACCATCCATACCGCCATCGCCGCATGGCCCTGGGGCGCCTATTTAGGTGACGACGGCATCAACAAGGGCATCCGTGTCAAGGTCTCCTCATATAACCGCCACCACGTCAACGTGTCGCTGGTTCGCGCCAAGGCCTCCGGCTATTACATCAACTCGATCCTCGCCAATCAGGAAGCGACAGCCGACGGATATGATGAAGCCCTGTTGCTGGATACCGAAGGATTCGTTTCCGAAGGTTCCGGTGAAAACGTGTTCATCGTCAAAAACGGCAAGCTCTATACCCCTGATCTGGCAAGCTGCCTCGACGGCATCACACGTGACACCGTCATCACGCTGGCAAACGATCTCGGTTTCGAAGTCATTCAGAAACGCATTACCCGTGACGAAGTGTATTGCGCCGACGAAGCCTTCTTTTCTGGCACCGCTGCTGAAATCACACCGATCCGCGAACTCGACAACAGGCAGATCGGAAGCGGTTCCCGTGGCCCGGTCACCGAAAAAATCCAGTCGCTCTTTTTCGACGTCATCGCCGGAAAAGCGCCGGAATACGCGCACTGGCTGAGTCCGGTCTGATTTGGAAATTTCCGACAAAAAAAGCGCAAACAAGTTTGCGCTTTTTTTGTTATCGGCAAATCCTCTTACAAAATGCTGCCCAGCCGTTTGATGCCTTCACGGATCACGTCCGGCGTTGCATTCGTATAATTCAGCCGGAACGTATTGACACCCCGTTTGTGGGTATAGAAGGGATCGCCCGGAACGAAAGCCACTTTCTTCTCCATCGCTTTCGGGAACAGATCCAGTGCCGACTGCCCCTCTGGCAGCGTTACCCAGATGAACATGCCGCCTTCGGGTTTCGTCCATGAAACCGTTTTGGGGAAATACGCTTCCATTGCATCCAGCATGGCTGTTGCCTGTTCCTCATACAGGGCAATGATCTTTTTGACATGCTCGGCATAGGGATTGTTCATGAGATATTCATGAATGACATACTGGGTGAAAATATTCGTATGCAGGTCACTGCCCTGTTTGGCCGTCACCAGATGGCGCATCAATTCGGCATTTTTGGTGATCAGAAAACCCAGACGCATGCCCGGTGTGACCGTTTTGGAGAATGTTCCCAGCAGAATGCTGTTCTTCATATGGCCTGCGCCGATATAGGGCAGTGATTCCCCTCTGAAACGCAATTCGCCGTATGGATCGTCCTCAATGAACGCAACATCGTATTTCGAGACGATGTTGCGCATGGCATTTCTTTTTTCCAGCGAATACGTCAAACCGGTCGGATTCTGGAAATTCGGTACACAATAAATCAGCTTGACCGGATTCTTTTTCAGCAATTCTTCCAGTTTCACCAGATCGAGGCCATCTTCTTCCAGCGTCACGGAAAGGAATTCCGGTTCACACAGGGAAAAGGCCTGAATGGCGCCCAGATAACCCGGTTCTTCCATCAGTACCTGATCGCCCTTGTTCAGAATAACCTTGCCGAGCAGTTCCAGTGCCTGCTGGGAACCGTTTGTGATCAGCACATCCTCAGGATTGACATCCAGATTGAACTTCCGGCGATATTTGGCGGCAATCATTTCGCGCAAAGGCAGATAACCCTCTGTCGTGGAATACTGGAACAGTTTGCTTCCGTTTTTTTTGATGGCGCCGTCAATCGATTCCTGCAAATCATCAATCGGAAAAGATACCGGATTGGGAAGGCCTCCCGCAAAAGAAATGACGTCCGGAGCATCGGTCACTTTCAGGATATCGCGGATAAACGAGGAAGGGGTATTGAGGATTCGGTCTGAGTACTTCATGTAAATAGTATCGTGATTGTTTTATCTGATTATAGCGCCACTCATCCGGGAGGGATACAGAAAAAGAGTTCAGGTAACCCCACTCGCCCCTGGATCGTCCTTTTTTCTTATGGCAAATACAAAACATCCCGAAGAATGTCGGGCATTGAAAATGCCCAATATAGCCCTGTGCACTGGATACCCCTTGAAATATACGGTATAAACCCCTATATGGGTTTCATTCATTTAATATCGCTGTCCACGAGGTAAATACGAGGTAAAAATGGCTGAATCGGAAAAACAAACCATGGGGTTTCAGGCAGAAGTCAAACAGCTTCTGCAATTGATGATCCATTCTCTTTATTCCAACAAGGAAATCTTCCTGCGCGAACTCATCTCCAACGCATCGGATGCCATCGACCGGCTCCGCTACGAAGCATTGGACAAACCTGAATTGCAGGAACACGATCCGGACCTGAAAATCCGGATTTCATTCAACCCGGAAAACAGAACCATCACCATATCCGATAACGGTATCGGGATGAGCCGTGACGAGGCGGTTGCCCATCTGGGTACGATCGCCAAATCCGGGACGAAAGAATTTCTTGCCCGCCTGTCGAGCGACCAGAAAAAAAACGACGCCCTGATCGGGCAATTCGGTGTCGGGTTTTATTCCGGATTTATCGTCGCGGATAAAATCACAGTTGAATCCCGTCGCGCAGGTCTGCCTGCGAGCGAAGGCATCCGCTGGGAATCGACCGGCGAAGGCGACTTCACCGTCGAAAAAATCGACAGGGCCCAACGCGGAACGGATATCACGCTTCATTTGCGTGAAGGTGAAGACGATTTCCTGACCAACTGGCGGCTGAAAGCCATCATCCGCAAATATTCCGACCATGTTTCCCTTCCTATCCAGATGCTGAAGGAAGAATGGGACAATGAATCGAAAACGATGAAAACCGGAACGGAGCTGGAAACCGTCAATCAGGCCAATGCGCTCTGGGCGAGAAACAAGGCCGACATTACCGACGAACAGTACCGCGAGTTCTACAAACACATCACTCACGATTTCAACGATCCGTTGACCTGGACACACAACAAGGTTGAAGGCCGCACGGAATACAACCAGTTGCTGTATATCCCGAAAGAAGCGCCTTTCGACTTGTGGGACCGGAACAAGCGCGGCGGTATCAAGCTCTACGTCAAACGTGTTTTCATCATGGACGATGCTGAACAGCTGATGCCGGTTTATCTGCGTTTCGTGCGCGGCGTGATCGATTCGAATGATCTTCCCCTGAACGTTTCCCGCGAAATCCTGCAGGAATCCAGGGACGTCAAAATGATCCGCGAAGGGTCGACCCGACGCGTCCTGACCATGCTGGAAGAACTGGCGCAGTCCGACGATCAGGCAAAAAAAGAACTCTATACCACTTTCTGGAACCAGTTCGGACAGGTTCTGAAGGAAGGTGTCGGGGAAGATCCGGGCAACAGGGAACGCATCGCCAAACTGCTGCGTTTCGCGTCCACGCATAATGATTCCGACATCCAGAACGTTTCACTGGACGATTATATTTCGAGGATGAAAGACAGTCAGGTCCGTATTTTCTACATCACCGCAGAAAATTACACAGCCGCAAAAAACAGTCCTCATATGGAAATCTTCAGAAAGAAAGGAATCGAAGTCCTCATCCTGACCGACCGTGTGGATGAATGGATGCTTTCTTTCCTGACGGAATACAATGAAAAGAATCTGGCATCCGTCGCGCAGGGTAACCTCGACCTTCTGAAACTGGCCGATGAAGAAGAAAAGAAACAGAACGAGGAAAACCAGGCCGGCTTCAAGGATACAATCGAAAAAATGAAGACTGTCCTTGGAAACAAAGTCAAAGACGTCAGGGTTACTGTTCGACTGACTGATTCGCCTTCCTGCCTGATCGCCGACGAAAAAGACCTGTCCGGCAATCTTCAGAGAATGCTGAAAGCCGCTGGCCAGAAAGTGCCGAACATGAAGCCGATTCTTGAAATCAATCCGAACCATCCGATTGTCCAGAGCCTCAAATATGAAGACAAACATTTCGATGACTGGACTAACCTCCTCTTCGATCAGGCTGTTCTGGCTGAAGGTGGAGCGCTTGCCGATCCAGCCGCCTTCGTCAAGCTGATGAACAATATGTTGCTCGATTCAGTCGGTAAAAAAAGTGATTGATCTCACCATGTCCTAGTAAAAAAGCCCGGTTTCCGGGCTTTTTTTATCCTGTTTTTCATCCGTCGGCAGTTTCAGACAAGAAAATATCATTTCAGCAACGAAAAGATATAATATGATCAGGCTCATTTTGGATTATTGCCAAAAAGAAATAATATTCGTTTGTTTTTATGGCATACTTCCTTTAATCGGATCAGTTCCGGATCTCAGGTCACAACATGAGCTTTTCAAGAGTGTGGCGTAAACTGTCATTTTACTTCCTGTACTGTCTGCTGAAACCGGTTATGGTTGAAAACAGGAAGGGTATTCCATGACTTCATTGTCAAACAATACGCGCAAAAAACTCATTCCGACGCTATTGATCGTGGCCTTTATCCTGTTAAGCGGCGTTTCACTGTATTACATCATGAAACTGCATGGGCATGCCCGAGCCATCAACTACACGGGCATTGTTCGCGGCGCGACACAGCAACTTGTCAAACAGGAATTGCGCCATATACCGGACGATCCTCTTATAGAACGTCTGGACGGCATTATTTACGAACTCTCGGATGGGAAGGGACATAACGGGCTCGTCGTACTCGATGATGCCGACTACCGGAATCTGTTGCATGAGTTGCAGGTCCAGTGGGAAATCATCAAATCTGAAATTCACAAGGTACGCAATGGGGCCAATTCCGGCCGGCTTTTCGAACTCAGTGAAAATTATTTTGTCCTGGCAAACCAGACCGTTTCGGCAGCAGAAGAATATTCCGAAAAAGTCCTTCGACGGACATGGGCCTGGGTTATCGGACTCAATATCGTTTTTATCAGCCTTGTCATTCTTTTTTACATCCTTTCCTCCCGGCAAAGAAAATTGAGCCGTGACCTTCTGGCTGCCGAAAATGCCAGCAAGGAAAAAAGTGACTTTCTCTCCAGAATGTCCCATGAAATCCGCACTCCGATGAACGGCATCATCGGCATGACGCACATTGCGAAAATGTCACTTGGAAATCGTGCAAAACTTGAGGACAGTTTAAATAAACTCGACATGTCGTCCCGGTTTCTGCTGGCATTGATCAACGACATCCTGGATATGGCGAGAATTGAAAGCGGCAAGGTTGAACTGGTTGAAAAAGAATTCAATCTTCTCCAGCTGCTCGACAACATCGAAATCATGTTCGCCCAGAGAGCGGCAGACAATAATATCGATTTCGACATCATCAAAAAGGGATTGACCGGACAAGCGCTCATTGGAGATGAACTGAGAATCACCCAAATCATCATCAATATTGTTTCCAATGCCATCAAGTTCACCCCTGCTGGCGGCAAAATCATTTTCGAAATCCACCAGACGCCTGTGGATTCTTCACATATCAATCTCCAATTCGCCGTCAGCGATACGGGTGTCGGGATGTCGAAGGAATTCATGAAACACATGTTTGAGCCTTTCGAGCAGGAAAAACAGTCCATTATGCAATATAGCGGTACCGGTCTGGGTCTGGCGATCTGCAAGAATCTCCTGAAAATGATGCACGGTACCATGACGGTAAAGAGCCGGACTGGCGAAGGCTCGACTTTTACTGTCTGTCTCACGCTGGAACAGTCAGCAAATGAAAATCCGGTGATCTTGTCCGGCAATGAAAAAAAAGCTGACAAACCGGTTCTGCTGGCAGGCTGTCGCATCCTGATTGCGGAAGATAATGAAATCAACGCTGAAATCGTTATGGCTATCCTTGAGACGACAGGAGCCCTTATGGAACATGTCTGGACAGGGCGCCAGGCTGTCGATAAATTCAGTGCCTCGGCCGACGGTTTTTACAATCTTGTTCTGATGGATGTGCAAATGCCCGAGATGGACGGGCTGGAGGCGACACGGATAATCAGGAATTTGCCGAGAACCGACGCAAAAACAATTCCAGTTATCGCACTGACAGCAAACGCTTTCAGAAACGATATGGAAATCGCCTTTCAAAGCGGAATGAACGACTATCTGTCAAAACCCATCGATTCGGACAAATTGATCCGGATGATCATCGCATCTTTAGGCAAACCATCCCGAACTGGTCACTCGTCAGGATAAAAAAACGAGCTGGCAAGTAAAAAAGCCGGAAACAATCGTTTCCGGCAAATGAAAAAAAAACTCTAAAACGCACTTACCAATCAACTACAAAAACAAATCCATCCAGCGATCTTTCTTCAACCGGTCGGTCATTCGCGAATCCGGTTTCACGTCGGGATGTCCACTCACATAACTGCCAGTATTTTCCAATATGGCAGATACGAGAAAATCTTTAACGGGCATCTTGTAAAGCACCACAGCAGTTAAACAGGCCGGGATACATGCCAGGATAACGGCTCTCATGATGTTCCGTTTCGTTATCGTGTCATCCATGATCAAATCCTTTTTGACAAAATGATCAACACTGTTTTTCATCCAGTAATCAAACCGGTTTTTATCGATGACTGGAAGGTAAGTGTCTTTCATTACGCTCTGGTGACATTCAATCGAAATCAAAAGAATCATTGAAAAAAATGATATATCTCAAAAGGAGAAAATTTCTCTTATGGACAGGTCGGATATTCCTGTCAGTCGAATTGGCCGCAGGGAAATTTTCAGGAAAAAGCCAATAAAAAAGCCGGAAAAGGGATTTCCGGCAAAATGAAAAAACTCTAAAAGGACAAATAAAAAGTCAGAATTGCCTCACATCCATAAACGGTGCGGCTGCCATCCAGGAATTCCAGCCGACACCGTTACTGATCGGACAAGGAACCTGGAAAACAGGATGGACCGGGTGATTCCGGTTTTCCTGTTTCAGGTTTTTCCGGCCGTTATCGACCATCTGTTTGACCGTATCACGTATCTTCCGTTTGTTGATAACCACATCCATGATTGCATCCTTTCCTTAAAATGATGATCAACCCGCGGGACAAATGCCTTAAGAGAAAGTGCCCTCCGATACGCACAGAATATTCGCACTATGTGACCAGGTCATGACAGAGAAAGGAATATCCGGATGGATATCAACTTTGGGAAGACATATGAATAGACTTCTTCTTCACGCTTCGGTTCTCATTACTGAACGGGGTTTTTCACGCAAATACGCACCTTTTGATTCAGATGGATCGTTTCAATCCGTCACATCACGATTACCATTCAACCCGAAATGACTAACAGGCATGACCGAATTCATCAATAAGCGTTTATTTTTTTCCCTTTTCGCGCGTATCGGCACTTCAAAAATCCCCTCCCCCTTTTGAACCCGACTCACCATATTGGCACGATTCCTGCTTCATTCTGAACCGTCCTTCTGCAGTACAACACAATATGAAAATAATGCGATAATGATTCTCATTCATATTTTTGACGAATTCACTTTTATGGTTGAAACGAGCTATGAATCCTTTACTGAACCGTTTGCAGCCTTATCCTTTTGAAAAGCTCAGGAAACTGTTCGCCGACAATCATCCGGACCCGGCTATCAGTCATATCAACCTTGGTATTGGCGAACCGAAACACAGCACGCCCTATTTCATTCGCCGGGCCCTGCGCGATAATCTCTCCGGCCTGTCAAAGTACCCTGCAACACTGGGAACACACGCCCTCCGGGAAGCGATTGCTGTCTGGCTGAACAGGCGCTACCAGATTCCGGCTCCCGATCCGGCAACGCAGATCCTGCCCACGCTCGGATCACGCGAAGCGCTCTTTTCGCTGGCCCAGACCGTACTCGACCCGTCTGAACACGGCATTGTCGTTTGTCCCAACCCGTTTTATCAGATTTACGAAGGCGCCACTTATCTGGCTGGTGCCGCACCTTATTTTGTCAATGCAGTCGCAGAAAAAAATTTCGCCTGTGACTACGACAGCGTACCCCAGGCCATCTGGCAAAAGACAAAACTCGTTTATGTCTGTTCACCCGGAAATCCGACCGGTTCAGTCATGAATATAGAACAGTGGAAAAAACTGTTCGAGCTCTCCGACCGTTACGGCTTCGTGATTGCCTCGGATGAATGCTATTCGGAAATTTATTTTGACAAGCCCCCTCTCGGTGGCCTTGAGGCGGCATACCGGCTGGGCCGTGAAGACTATCCACGCCTGATCATGCTGTCATCCCTGTCGAAACGTTCCAATGTTCCAGGCATGCGTTCTGGTTTTGTCGCGGGCGACGCCCAGATCATCAGACAATTTCTGCTCTACCGCACCTATCACGGTACAGCCATGAGCGAAACGATACAGGCCGCTTCCGTTGCCGCATGGAATGACGAAAAGCATGTTGAAGAAAACCGGGCCAAATACATCGCCAAATTCCGGGAAGCCGTGCCTGTCTTGCAGCAGGCATTGAACGTATCGATGCCGGACGCCAGTTTTTACCTCTGGGCTGAAGTATTTGAACGAACCGGTTTGTCGGATACCGAATTTGCCCGAAAACTGTACGAAAAATTCAACGTCACCGTCCTGCCCGGCAGCTATCTCGCCCGCGATGCAAACGGCATCAATCCCGGCAAAAACCGGATTCGCATTGCGCTGGTTGCCCAACAAGCCGAATGTCTGGAGGGCATCTTGCGTATTGTCGAATTCGTCAAAACCCAAAGACGCGAACTGTAAAAACATACTGAAAAAACGACAAACAGGAAAACACCATGTCACAGGAAGAACAACTCAAACAAATCATCGAAGAAGCCTGGGAAAACCGGGACAGTTTTGCCGCGGGCGACGCCTCTCCCATTCTCCGTGCGGCGATTGCCGAAGTGATCCGGCAGCTTGATTGCGGACAACTTCGCGTTGCGGAAAAAAAGAATGGCGAATGGATCGTCAATCAGTGGACCAAAAAAGCGGTTTTACTCTCCTTCCGCCTTCAGGAAAACTTTGCGATGCCGGTCGGAAAAGACGGCTCGCCCGCACTCCATTTTTATGACAAGGTCACCAGCAAGTTCGCCAATTACACGCAGGAAGACTTTGCCAAAGCCGGGTTTCGTGTCGTCCCGCCTGCCGTCGCCCGTCTGGGCAGCCATATCGGCAAAAATGTCGTCATGATGCCCTCCTTCGTCAATATCGGCGCTTACGTTGGGGAAGGCACCATGATCGATACCTGGGCGACCGTCGGTTCCTGTGCACAGATCGGCAAACACGTCCACCTCTCCGGTGGCGTCGGCATCGGCGGCGTACTGGAACCCATGCAGGCCAACCCGACCATCATCGAGGACAACTGCTTTATCGGTGCCCGCTCGGAAATCGTCGAAGGCGTCATCGTCGAGGAAAACAGTGTTATCTCGATGGGTGTTTATATCGGACAGTCCACCCGCATATACGACCGCGAAAACGACCGAATCCTGTATGGCCGCGTTCCCTCCGGTTCTGTCGTCGTTCCGGGAAATATCCCCGATCCAAGTGGAAAATACAGTTTATACTGTGCAGTAATCGTCAAGCGCGTGAACGCCCAGACGCGTGCCAAAACCGCGATCAACGACCTGTTACGGGATAACTGAGCGACAAGGAAAGGAGACGTCATGAATTCGACTCTCGAACTGGCCAGCGCACTGATTGCCGAGCCATCCATCACTCCGGACGACAAAAACTGCCAGAAACTGATCATCGACCAGTTGAAACCGCTGGGGTTCGAATGTGAAACCATCGTCAGCAATGGCGTCACCAATCTCTGGGCACGTCATGGCAACAGTGGCCCCCTGCTTGTATTCGCAGGCCATACCGATGTTGTGCCGACCGGCCCGGTCGAAAAATGGGGCTCCGATCCGTTCACGCCGACAGTACGGGACGGCCGTCTCTACGGACGTGGTGCATCCGACATGAAAACCTCGGACGCTGCAATGGTCATCGCCGCCAGGGATTTCATCACGTCACATCCTGATTACAAAGGCTCCATCGGCTTCATCTTCACAAGCGACGAAGAAGGCATCGCCGTGGACGGTACCGATGTCGTCGTCAAACGGCTCGACGAACGCGGTATCCATCCCGATTACTGTATCGTCGGCGAACCGAGTTCGCTCAAAACACTGGGCGATACGATCAAAAACGGGCGCCGCGGTTCTTTATGCGGGAAACTGACCGTTATCGGCAAACAGGGGCACATCGCCTATCCCAAACGTGCAGCAAACCCGATTCATCTGGCGGCTCCGGCGATCGCGGAACTGTCGGCTACCGTTTGGGACAACGGCAATGAATACTATGAACCCACGACATGGCAGATTTCCAATATCCATGCCGGAACGGGCGCCAACAATGTCATTCCGGGCGAACTGTTCGTCGAATTCAACTTCCGGTTTTGTACTGCCAGCACAGTTGATAACCTGAAAGACCGCGTCTGTGGCATTCTCGACAAACATGGCCTTAATTACCGGCTCGACTGGAATTATTCCGGTGTGCCCTTCCTGACACCTCGCGGTTCGCTCTGCGACGCCTTGTCTGAAGCCATAAAGGAGAAAACCGGCATTACCCCGGAACTGTCCACGAGCGGAGGAACATCCGACGGACGTTTTATCGCCCGCATCTGCCCCCAAGTCGTCGAATTCGGCCCGGTGACGGAAAGCATTCACCAGATCGATGAAAACGTACTGGTTTCTGACATCCAGCCACTGACCGATATCTATCGCCGAACACTGGAAAAACTCTTCCTCTAAAATGCGGGAATGTTCTTCAATGCGCTGTTTTTAGCCGGTCACACCGGTTATACTGGCGAACATTCCGATTACCCTTAAGGGTCCGGTCGCTACCGGACCCTTGTTTCATGAACTGACCGACACCATGAATACACCACACGCCAGCGCGTTTTCCACCGTGCGCGACCTGCTGCGCTATGCCATTACCCGATTCAACCGTGAAAAGCTTTTCTTCGGGCATGGCAGCGCAAATGCATGGGATGAAGCCGTTTTCCTCATCCTGCACACCCTGTCGCTCCCGCTGGATGAACTCGAACCCTTCCTCGATGCAAAACTGCTGCCGGAAGAAATCGAAAACGTCGTCAACATAATCGACCGCCGGGCAGATGAGCGCATTCCCGCCGCTTACCTGACCAATGAAGCATTTTTACAGGGCTATTCCTTTTACGTCGAGAAAGGCGTCATCATTCCCCGTTCCTTTCTGGCCGAACTGATCGTCGAACAGTTTTCTCCCTGGGTCATGGAACCGGAAAATATCACCGACATTCTGGAGCTGTGTACCGGTTCCGGCTGTCTGGCGATCATGTTGGCCGACATGTTCGAAAACGCTACCGTCGATGCCGTCGAACTGTCGCCGACCGCACTCGGTATCGCACAAACGAACATCAATAATTACCAGTTGAAAGACCGGGTCAAACTTCATCACGCAGACCTGTACGACGGTATCCCCGACAAGCAGTACCAGTTGATCGTCACCAACCCGCCTTACGTCAACCAGTCTTCAATGGATGACTTGCCGCCCGAATACATGCATGAACCGCAAATGGCACTGGCAGGCGGTTTCGACGGCATGGACATCGTACGTCGCATTGTCAGGACAGCAGGCGAAAAACTGACCGACGACGGCCTGTTGATCGTCGAAATCGGTAACGAGGCCGAAAACGCGATTGCCGCTTTCCCTGAACTGGAACTGACCTGGCTGTCCACTTCGGGAGGGGACGACCGCGTTTTCCTGCTGACAGCCAAGCAATTGAAGGGTCTTGGCAAAGCATGATCCGTTTTCAGCAATTCTCCCTCATGCGCGGCACCAAGCCGCTGTTTGAAAAAGCGGATGCGACCCTGAACCCCGGTGAAAAAATCGGTCTGGTCGGCCCGAATGGCGCAGGAAAAACGAGCCTTTTTGCCCTCCTGACGGGCGAACTGCACGTTGACGGCGGCGATATCGATTTTCCGTCCTCATGGCGAATCTCGCACGTCGCGCAGGAAACGCCTGCACTGGAAAGACCGGCGATTGAGTACGCTATCGATGGCGATATTCATTTACGGACACTGGAAACCGAGCTGTCTGAACTCGAAGCCAGACAGCAGGATACCGCTGCGGGCATGCGTATTGCCGAACTGCACACGGCACTGGCCGATGCCGGTGCCTACACCGTCAAATCCCGTGCCGAACAGCTTTTGCTGGGCCTTGGCTTTTCAATGGACCAGATGCAGCGCAATGTCTCGACCTTTTCCGGCGGCTGGCGCATGCGCCTGAATCTGGCACAAGCCCTGATGTGTCCGTCCGATCTGCTCTTGCTGGACGAACCGACCAACCATCTGGATCTGGACGCCATCCTCTGGCTGGAAGACTGGCTTAAACGCTATAGCGGCACACTGATCATTATTTCGCATGACCGCGATTTTCTCGACGGTATCGCCAACGTCATCCTGCACATTGACGACGGCAAGCTGAAACGTTATGCAGGCAACTATTCCGCTTTCGAGCGCCAGCGCGCCGAGCAGATGACGCTGATGCAAGGCATGATCGAAAAACAGGCCAGGCGTCGGGCGCATCTGCAATCCTACATCAGCCGTTTCCAGTACAAGGCGAGCAAGGCACGCCAGGCACAGAGTCGTCTCAAGGTACTGCAAAAAATGGAAGAACTGGTGCCATTGCGCGCTGCCGCCGAGTTTTCCTTCGAATTTTTCGAACCGGAATCCTCTCCGAATCCATTGCTGGTCATGAACGGGCTCACCGCAGGATATACTGATAAGGACGCCAATGGCGATATCGTTGCGACAACACCGATCGTCAAGGATATCCAGTTTTCCCTCCAGACCGGCGAGCGAATCGGGCTATTGGGTGTCAACGGAGCAGGCAAATCGACTTTCATCAAAACCCTGGCGGCCGAACTGGAACCTTTATCCGGGAAATACACAACCGGCAAAGGCCTGAAAATCGGCTATTTCGCCCAGCACCAGGTCGAAATGCTGCGAAACGAGGAATCGCCTCTCTGGCACCTGATGAAAATTGCGCCCGACACTCGTGAACAGGAATTGCGTAATTTTCTGGGCAGTTTCAACTTCCACGGCGACATGGCAACCAGCCCTGTCGCGCCTTTCTCCGGTGGCGAAAAAGCGCGGCTGGCACTCGCCCTGATCGTCTGGGAACGTCCGAACCTGTTGCTTCTGGACGAACCAACCAACCATCTCGACCTCGACATGCGGGAAGCCCTGACCGAAGCGCTTGCCCAGTATGAAGGCACGCTTCTGCTCGTTTCGCATGATCGCCATCTTCTGAGGGCGACGACCGACCGGTTCTACATCGTTTCCGACGGAAAACTGAAAGAATTCGACGGCGATCTGGACGACTACCGGGACTGGCTCTTCAAAATCCATCTCGAAAAAGACAGCACGCACCATAACGATGCACCGGCAGATATACCGGCAAAACCTGCAGTCGAGCGCAAAGAACAAAAAAGGCTGGAAGCGGAAGAACGGCAACGCCTGTCGGCGTTGAAGAAACCACTGGAGAAACGCCTGAACTGGCTGGAAAACGAAATCGGCAAACTGAACGACAGGAAATCCGCCCTCGACAGCCAGCTGGCTGATCCGGCCATTTACGAACAGGCCAATAAGGACCAATTGAAAAAACTTCTGGCCGATCAGGTTGAGTGCGTGAAACTGCTGGCCGCTTTTGAAGAAGAATGGCTGGAAAAACAGGACGAACTGGAAAACCTGCTTTCTTCCTGACAAGCTGCCATGCACGATAAAAAGGCACGGCGCACAAAATCAGTGCAACATGCCTTTAACATACACAGCCTTTCCTGAATCAGGCTATAGCCGTTTGAATGAATTTTACTTTTTAACGGGATCGCGCCTGATGATGGCAACCGCTCCGCTGATATCCCGAACGATAATGTACTGTTCCTTGCCATCGGGCCCCGTCAGCAGGTAGAGATTGCCCTGACGATAGGCATCGTCGTCCTTGCTGATTTTTTCCACTCTGAATCCATATATATCCGGTCCGCTTGCCTGTGCCGGCACAGTGCCCGGGATGCTGAAAAACGCGAATGCGGCAACTAGCCATTTGATCTTTTGCATGTCGAATCCCCTTGATGAAAAAAATTTACAAAACCGAATCAACCCCCTTGTTTGCCAGCTGATCCGCCTTCTCATTCCCTTCATGCCCCGCGTGCCCCTTGATCCAGCGCCAGTCGATGTCATGCTGCGCTCTCGCCTGATCCAGTTCCATCCACAGATCGACGTTTTTCACCAGCTTTTTGTCCGCCGTTCTCCAGCCTCTGGCTTTCCATTTATGAATCCATTCCGATATACCCTTCTGGACATACTGGCTATCGGTATGCAAAATCACCTTGCAAGGTCTTTTCAACGCCCTCAACGCCTCGATAACCGCCATCAGTTCCATGCGGTTGTTCGTCGTATCGGCATCCCCGCCGAACAATTCCTTTTCATGATCGCCCGCAATCATCCATACACCCCATCCTCCCGGCCCGGGATTTCCGCGACACGCGCCATCCGTATAAATTTCAACTTCGTTCATTTTTTCACACATCATCCGTCAATCTCAAACATTCACCAGAATCTCTGGTTATAATGAATTTTTTTCGCCGCTGGAGACACTATGCCATCTTCGACCGCTCAAACCCTTCAGGTCAGTCCCATTCCTGCATTCAATGACAACTATATCTGGATGATCGATAACCGGAAAGAAGCAGTCATCGTCGATCCCGGTGATGCAGGCCCCGTACTGGCAGCTTTACAAAAACGTTCCCTTAAACTGTGTGCCATTGTACTGACTCATCGCCATGAAGACCATATCGGCGGAGTCGGTCGCCTGCTTCAGGAATATCCCGTTCCCGTTTACGGTCCCCGTTTCGACCCGGTCGAATCCGTCACACAACCGGTACAGGAAGGCGATATCGTCACGATCCCGGAAATGGACAATTTGCAGCTTTCCGTACTGGACATACCTGGCCATACAAAAGGCCACATCGCCTATTATGCCAGGAAAGAGAAATGGCTCTTTTGCGGAGACATGCTATTCGGTGCAGGTTGTGGCCGTATGTTCGAGGGCACGCCCGAACAGATGTTCGCATCGCTTTCCAAGCTGGCAGCGTTGCCGGATGACGTCGAAGTATTTGCCGGGCATGAATATACCCTGTCCAATCTGAAATTTGCACGCGAAATCGAACCCGACAGCAACGCACTGGCTGACCGGATCAAGGAAGACGTCGCCAAACGCAATCGTCGCCAGCCGACACTTCCCTCCACTATCGGTCTCGAAAAAGCGACCAACCCGTTTTTGAGAGCGGACCGGGAAGAGATCATGAAACGTCTTGAATCACTTGGCAAACTGAAAGACCACGATCCCGTCCATGCTTTTGCCGCCATGCGCGAATGGAAAAACAATTACGCCTGACGTTTCATCCTGACACCTGACCACATGCAGCCGGACATTATCTGTCCGGCTGCACCAATTTTATTCCTGTTTTCGAAAGACAAACAAATGAAACGTTTATGCCATTACGTTCACTTGCTGTTTTTCACTGGAAAAATCATGTCGTAAAGACCGGATTGCGGGCACATGCAAGTTGATTCAGGAAAATTAATGCACATATCCTGCACCATATCGAATAAACTTACAGGCATTCAAATAGAGCAGAAAGAAAAATCAGGCAAACTCCGGCCAGAATGATACCCTCAACAGATCCGGATAAAAATTTTCGTTTTCCGGAAACATCGTTTTATTTTCTTTCCTTCATTTTTTGAACCCATTCATTATTTATCAGGGGAAAAACTGTTTTCAGGATGAAGCATGCCCAACCAACATGACAAACAGGCTTGTGGAAAGGATCCTTCCAGTGAAAAAGAAAGGATCGATCAGGCACTCCCTTCGCAAAGACCGCACGGCATCGAACCAAATCAACACTGGCTGTTGAAAAACCTTGTTTCAATTGCGCAGCATTCAAATGAACCCGTGTGCATCGCCTGGGGTAAGGATCTGATCTCCTTTTACAACGAGGCCTTTGCCGGACTGGTCGACCGCCGTCATGGCCAGCCGCAACAATCCATGAAGGAATTGCTTGCTCCTTTATGGGCAAACATATCACCGGCAGTCGAATCGGCATGGAATGGCCAGGAATCGGCAACGGAAGAATTATCACTTTCGGCTTTGCGAAAGTCCGGCAAACGACCGGACAAATCCGTTTTCAACTGTGTACCCGTCCGTGATGAAAACGGGAAAATTACCGGATTGTACTGTACGTTTGAGCGTGCCTTGCAAACACCGTCGAATCCGGAAAGGCTTTATTCAGCTGAAAGAACACCTTACCGGAATATTCTTGATGAAATACAGGTAGGTGTCATGCAGGTGGCCGAGGATACGCGAATTCTGTATGCCAATCATGCCATTAAAAAACTGCTCGACTATACCGATGCATCTTTTCCTGTTTCTTTTAACGACCTTCTTCATCCCAAGAACCGTAAAACAAGGGATACCGACAGATCCTGGCAGGAACTCTGGTACACGACTTCCCATTTTCATATCGAATTGCCACTTCGACGTGAAGATGGAACCTACATGCTGACCAATAATGAAATTTCCCTGATACTCGACAGCGAAGGCAAACCGGCTTATGCCCTGATTGCCACCTTTCCAAGTGACAAGGATTTTTCAGGAGAACGTCGCAACCTTTTCCTGTACGATCAACTGACATCGCTTCCCAGCCGGAATTATGCCGATCTGCTTTTAAACGATGCCATTGAACGTTCTTCCAAAACCAGACAGGACTTTGCCGTTCTTTTGCTGAACGTCAACCGTTTCAAACAGGTGAACGAAAGTCTGGGTCATGAAGTCGGTGACGAACTGCTGAAATCGATTGCCATGCGCCTGACAACCTCTCTGCGTCGTGAGGACATCGTTATCCGGATGGGAAACGATGAATTCGTCGTCATTCTCCAGAATGCCACAAGTGAGGAGAACATCGATATGGTTGCCCACAATCTTCTGTACGCCATTTCAAGGCCAATGAAACTGGCGGGGCACGACATTACCATTTCAGCCAGTATCGGTTGCAGCGTTTATCCACGTGATTCGACAGAAACAGACGCCCTGTTGAAATATGCGGATATTGCCATGATCGAAGCCAAACACACCGGCATGAATGCATTCCGTTTTTTCAACCGCAACATGAGCATTACGGTACTCGATCAGCTTCTGAATGAAACAAGTCTCATGCGGGCAATGGAAAAAAAGGAATTTCTTGCCTATTACCAGCCGCGCCTGTCCCTTTCAACAGGCAAGATCGTTGGGCTGGAAGCGCTGATCCGCTGGAATCATCCCCAGAAAGGGCTGATTCCCGCCGCCGATTTCATTCTTCAGGCAGAACGAATAGGACTGATCCGTCGTATCGGCGAGTTCATGCTGAAAACAGTTGCCAATCAACTCGTCAAATGGCGCAAAAGCCGCAAACCGCTTATCCCGGTTGCCATCAACGTTTCCTCAACCGAACTGTATGGTGCCGACCTGAAAAATGCCCTGAAAGACATGCTGGACAAAACAGGATTGTCCGCGCGGTTGTTCGAACTGGAAATCACCGAAACAGGTCTGATCGAAGACCTCCATAAAGTCCGTACCACTCTGACTGAAATCCGCCAGATGGGAATTCCAGTTTCCATCGACGACTTCGGAACCGGTTATTCTTCTCTCGGCTATTTGTCGGCCCTTCCTGTCGATTATCTGAAAATCGACAGTTCGTTCATCGCCAATGTTAGCGTAAACAATAACACGGCTTCCATTGTCGAAACCACAATCAACCTCGCTCATTCCCTGAACATGCAAGTCATCGCGGAAGGCGTCTCGACTCAGGAACATCTTGAGTTCCTGGTCAATCACGGCTGCGACCAGATACAGGGATACCTCTGCAGCCGTCCATTGTCGCCTCATGAACTGGACATTTTCCTTCAACAATTCAAGCCCTCCAGCCTGGGTCTTTCCTTCTAGCCTCCTTCTTCCGGATTCCGTCGCCCATACATGAACCGATTTGTACATTCTTTTTGACACAAACGAAAATTATGTGAAAAAAACTGCCATATAGTACGTGCACGCCTGCCGCGGCATCGATATCAGGCCCATAAAAACTGCGATATGCCCGAACTATTTTTTTCACACGAGAAACAGGGAGTCATCATATGATCAAGCGTGCGGACACAGCCGATCAGCTGTGCGATCCGGATTTTTCCGCATCCATACTGACAAAAAAGAACCACCGTAACCGTTATAAAGCCATTCTGGACAACCTGTCAGTCGGAGTCATGCAAATCAGCGAGGATGAACGGATTCTTTTCGCCAATGCCTGTTTTGAAGAAATGTTGGGATATAAACCGGGCCGCTTTCCGAAAACCATCAAAGACCTGATCAATCCGAATACTTATTTTCATACGCAGCACACATGGAAAGACATGTGGCATACACAGCGGCAGTTTCAGGTCGAAATCAAGTTCAGGAATAAAAACGGCCTGTACATGGAAACGGAAAACACCGTCAAGCTGATACTCGACAAAGACAACAATCCTGATTTTGCACTGATCATTTCGCGCCTGACCGATCCGGAAGGAAAACCGCTGCCTGATCAGCACATTTCCCTCTTCGATCCCCTCACATCACTGCCCACGCGGAATTATCTCGACAGTTTTCTGGACGGTGCCATAGAAAGAACCCGACAATCCGGCAAAATGCTGGGCATTTTGATTTTCAACATCAACCGTTTTAAAATCATCAATGAAAGTCTGGGACACGATGCAGGGGACGCCTTGCTGAAAGTTTTTTCAAAACGATTGATACACGGCATTGATGAAACAGACACTGTCGTTCGTCTCGGGGGCGATGAGTTTGTTGTCCTGCTCGAAAAAATCGAGAAGGCTCCCGATATCATCGCTATCGCCGCGCGTCTTTTGAAAATGGTCTGCGAGCCATTGCAACTGTCCGGACACGACATTTCAATCGGCGTCAGCATAGGGGGCAGTGTCTATCCACGCGACAGCACGGACGCCAACACGTTACTGAAATATGCAGGTGTCGCCCTGACCGAAGCCAGAAAACGGCGTTCCAGCATTGTACGATTCTATAATCCCGACATGATCGTCACCCCCATGCAACGGCTGATGATCGAATCGGAACTCAGACGTGCACTGGATAAAAATGAATTCATTCTCTATTATCAACCACGTCTTTCTCTTAAGACAGGTGAAATCGTCGGTCTTGAAGCACTGATGCGATGGGATCATCCTTCTGAAGGAATACTCTCGGCAGCCAATTTCATCCCGGTGGCTGAAGAAATCGGCCTGATCGAGCGGATAACCGAATTCGCCCTGATTTCCATCACACGACAACTGGTGGACTGGAACAGCAGGAAGATTCCCCTCATCCCTGTCGCCCTGAACGTCTCATCCAAGGATCTTTATACATCGGATCTGACCCAATCCATTTTGCATATCGTCACTGAAATGGGGCTCTCACCCCATCTTTACGAACTTGAAATTACAGAAAGCAGCCTCATGGAAGACATGGACAAGGTCAGGACTCACCTGACGGAGATGCGTGATCTTGGCGTGACTATTTCAATCGACGATTTCGGTACGGGATATTCCTCGCTACGTTATCTTTCGACACTTCCCATCGACCTGCTGAAAATAGACAGCTCGTTTATCTCGGGCCTGACTGAAAGTAAAGGCATCAAATCCATTATCGAATCGACCATCACCCTGGCGCATTCCCTGGGTATGCCAGTGATTGCCGAGGGGGTCGCAACACATGAACAGCTGGATTTTCTGATCGGGCATGGTTGTGACCAGATACAGGGATATTTGTGCAGCCCTCCTCTTCCGCCAGACAAACTCGAAACCTTTCTTGCAAAACATCGGCCTGACGATCTGTTTTCACCTGAATTGAAATAAGGTTCCCATTCAACAAATCGCCATGAAAAAAAGGCTGCCATCCGGCAGCCTTTTGCGAATCACATTCCCTGCTATCGACGACGTGCAACCTTTTCACGCGTCTGCTGGCGGGTCGTCACATCAGCCAGTTCATTGATTTCCTTGGACAGGAACTTCCAGATATCGTCCACACTCACAATACCGACAAGTCCACCCATTTTATCGACAATTGGAATACGGCGGACACCCTTGAAGCGCATTCTTTCTACCGTTTCAAAAACATCTTCCGTTTCAACGGCCGTCATCAGCTCGACCTTCATGATATCGATGACTTTGATGCTTTTTGGATCGAGACCTTCGGCAAGAACGACCACAACTATATCGCGATCCGTTACGATACCTTGCGGAACCAGCATGCCATTGACTTCCTCGACGACAATCAGTGTTCCCACATGATTACGGCGCATCAGCTGCGCGGCTTCCAGCACTGTCGTATTCGAAATGCATGTCACTACGTTGTTCGAGCAAATATGTCCAATCTGCATCTTTTTATCTCCTTATTTTTCTATCAAAAACAAGAAACCGAAAACGGCAACGAAGAATTTTTCGAAACAATTCCCGTCCTTTTAAAAAGGATACCTTATAAATACGCCGATACAAAAATTTATTTCAGGCGAATTCCTTTTCTGTCAAAAACATGTGTTTCGATCGGAACCCCTTCAAGAACACTTCTTGAAATCGCGCTGATATTTTCGAATCCGGACAAAACAGTATCGAGCCCGTCCATTTCTTCTTCCGATTTTCCTGTCGTTATCGCGACATTGATCTTGCCGACACGATACAATCCATCTCTTTTGCAAATATCGAGCATCGCTTTCGTCACAATATTTCCCCCATCGATACCGGAACGGTTCAGGGAATACAAAAAACTCACCGACAGGCAATTGGCAACAGCAGCCAGAAGCATATGAGTCTGTGCCGGTCCGCAACTGCCTCCAGACGGCTTTTCAATATCCGAAACAAATCCCTTGAACGATTCATTGAAATCCACTTCGAAGCGATAATCATTTTTGTGCGTCAATGTCACCGTTATATTTTCTGTCATACTCTTCTCCGGCATCGGATCAAAACATGATTTAATTCAAACATAAACAGACCCATGAATCATGACCTGACACAAAGGGGCGTTTTTCTGGTTCCCAAACGACGTTTTTCGGACACATCCGAAAGGAAAAATGCCGAATTTGTATACGTGTTTTTTACAAATGGAAGGTAGTGTTGCAGCCGATCTGCCAGTAAAATAAAAAAAACCGTTCATCAATTGATCCGGCAAACTGTTCGTTCTTTCGCCAATCCGATAAACCGATTCATCACTGGATATATTTGCAAACGTATGAAAGCGTCTGAAGCCAAGATAAAAATCCAGATCATGCACGACTGGCTGATGACACCGGTTGGACGATATATGCTCGAATGGGAAGAAAATCTATTCCAGACACTCTCGGCCGATATTTTCGGCTTCAACGCCCTTCAGATCGGTTTTTCGGAAATCAATGCCCTGAAAGACAACCGGATCAAAAACCGATGGGTCAGCAACCAGTTTTTTCCGGAACCCCTCTCTTCAAATGCGAATGACGCCAGCGTAAAGCTGGCGCTCATCCATGATATCGACCGATTGCCGTTTGCCTCCGAATCGATCGATCTGATCATATTGCCGCATGCATTCGAGTTTGCCGAAAATCCACACATGATTTTAAGAGAAGTGGATCGCGTACTGATCCCGGAAGGACAAGTCATCATCAGCGGTTTCAACCCGGCCAGTTTGTGGGGACTTCGCCAGAGTATCGGGAAACTGACCGGAGCCTGTTTTTTACCCTCATATGCCGAATTTATCGGCCTTCCCCGTCTCAAGGACTGGTTGAAACTCATGAATTTTGAAATGATTACAGAAGGACTAAAACAACTGTTGCAGGAAAACAACTATTCTTCTGCAACTATCCGCTTTTATGAAGGTGAATGGAATAAGATCCAGTGCTTTCTTACGGAAGAATATGGAAAT
>CAJKQK010000021.1 GCA_905202055.1 uncultured Oxalobacter sp. | reverse complement strand
TCCCCGCTGCCGGTGTTTTCCCGTTATCTCTTTCTTCGTTTTGTGTCAGGCTTTTCTGGCCTCCCGTTTCGCTTCGCAAGATGTCCTGCAGATTCAGGCGTCCTTTTGAACTCAGGATAACCCGTGCCATCAAATTGTTCAGAGTCACCTGATCGACGACAACGGATAGCGGTGACAGATTCACCCGAACGCCTTTCAAAGACAAATCGCTCCAGTTCACGAACGGCTGCCGTGTCACCTGATCGACCGTCACAAGACGGGAAAGCCCCGCATTGCCCGTAAACTGGCCCTGCACGTCACGATTTTTAGTCTCTGCGATTTTCAGTTTTCCGGCAACCGACAAATTCGCCTGACGCAGGGACAAGTTCACATACTCTTCAATGTAAGGCTGAACGGCACGGATATCGATATTTTTGATATCCAGATCGAGATCGGCTTTCAACGGCATCGGCTCGACTGTTCCCCTGATATCCAGCCTGCCCTTTTCGTTGATATCGGCCGCGACCGTTATGGCAACGGGTTCGTTCAATTTGCTTGAAACATTGTCTGCCGACACGTCCAGTTTCGTGATCCGGGTCACGACCGGTTTTCCGGCAACCCTGTTTTCAAAGTAAAGCGACCAGTCATCCAGTTCAAAACGGGCAATGGAATAATTGAAACCGGCTTTTGCTGCAGCATCGTCCACCGTTTTTCTGGCCGTTTTTTTTGCGTCCGCATCCGCTATGTTGAGTTTGCCATGAACGAATTTGATGTCCGTATTGGCTGACACGATCTTTTCTACCGTCATGTCCCGTTTCGGCAGATCCAGCGCCAGCCTGTCGATGACCAGCCCGAAGTTTTTCACGGAGAAATTCGCCGGTATCACATTGGTCTGGTCCCTGATTTGCAACTGGCCTTCAGTAACGACCAGTTTGTTCAAAGCCAGATTGAAAGGCACACCCTGGCCGGATGCGGCTGCCTGTGTGGATTCTTTTTGCGGTTTGCCTGTTCCGTTTCCGGTAGCGAACATCCGTTCGAAATTCCATTTGCCTTTCCTGTTCCGGTCGAGGCTTACCGCCGGATATTTCAGTTCAACCAGATTGACGGCTATATTTCCGGAAAGGATATCGCTCTTGTCGATTTTGACGTCCAGTTCCGGAATTTTCAGCAAATCGGCGCCATTCAGATCCGCTATCTGGAATGCGTCCAGATCGACCTTCCCTTCAATGAAAAGGCCCATTTTCCCTTCTTCAGGCTTGACGAAGCCGATTTCAAGATCGGTGGACAACTTGCCGTCTTTCAACTTGAAGCCCGGTTTGAAAGGCAAATAACTTACATATGAAACCAGATCGATACTGTCCAGCTTGAGGTTGACGGTCCCATCCTGTTCCCTGAAAAAAGGCCTTGTCTTGCCGGATATCCCGATCTTCTCATTATTGACTTTGGCCGATAAGGCCAGATCGACGAAGATATCGACCTGCGACGGCAATGATGAAATAAACGGGATCGTCACATTCACTTCATCGACGACATGCCGCCTGTGCCGGGGCATATCGTCGAATTCGATCAGGCCGTTTTTGATCTGGATGTTATTGACGGCAAACCTGGCAGGCGAGTCGTCCTCTTTCGGCTCTATTGCGAAAGCGACGAAATCGTCGATGTTGTAACGGTTCTCTTCCAGCCGGGCCAGATGGACTTTCGGATTGGTCAGGGTGAGTTTTTCAACGACAGGCGCCAACCGGAAATATGATTCGGCTGAAAGGTCGACTGTCAAATGATCGAAAGAGGCAAATCCGTTTTCCGAACCATGATCGGAAAGCTGCATTCCCTCGAAATCGGCTGTCAGCGTAAAAGGATTGAACGAGACTTTCGTGAAACCGAGTTTTCTCTGGAATTTTTCGGCGACGAATTCCTGCGCTTTTTTATTGATCAGGTCCGGAACGATAAAAAAACCCGTCACACCATACGTGACGACCAAAACGACAAGAACGATCTGGAACCATTTGACGAAGGCGCTACGCCAGAAGGGGGATATGCGCTTTAACGGATTTTGCACAGTCATTCTCCTTGTGACACAATCGATTCCGCCGATAATTTTGACCTGAACAAAGCAGAGTCTTCCAGACCATATTAAATAAAATCCGCCAATAAATAAACAGCCGGTTTGCACATAAAGCAAACCGGCTGCAGAAAAAGAATGTTTTTACGGCAAAGCGCTCTATTCGACGAGTTTGTTCAGCTGTTCAGGGCTGACTTTTTCATCTACCGGCAGGGATTCCAGCTTGATATTGGCGGCTTCCAGAGCGGAAATGATGTTTTTCAACTGATGTTCCTGCGCGGCGGCGTTGTTGATCAGACCTCGCAAGGCCTTGATCAGTGGATCGTCCCCGTTCGGCGTAATGCCGTATGAGGAAAACAGGGCGCTCGCGGCATCATTTTCAGCCTTGTTTTCTTCCTTCTGGATAATGCGTGCCGGATTGCCGACAGCTGTGGCCCCCGCAGGCACTTCCTTGACGACGACAGCGTTTGAACCGACCTTCGCCATTTCCCCTACGGTAAAACTGCCCAGCACTTTGGCACCTGCACCGATGATGACCCCCCTCTCAAGCGTCGGATGGCGTTTTTTGCCCTTTGCCAGCGACGTGCCACCGAGAGTCACTTCCTGATAAATCGTGCAATCGTCACCCACCTCAGCCGTTTCGCCAATGACGACACCCATGCCGTGATCGATGAACACCCGGCGTCCGATAACCGCTCCGGGATGGATCTCGATACCCGTCAGGATACGCGCCAGATGGGAAATGAAACGGGCAAGCCATTTCAGCCCGTGCTTCCAGCACCAGTGTGCCATCCGATGCACGAGAATGGCCTGAAAACCCGGGTAACAGGTAATGACCTCCCAGGTATTGCGGGCTGCAGGATCACGGGCGATGATGCTTCTGATATCTTCGCGAAGATGGCGGAACATGTGTTTGACAGATAATTAACAAAAGAGCCAGATAATAACCGTTTCGGCAAAATTCTGCACGTCCATTTAGTCCTGGCGCATTTTCATGATGCGCTGGCGACGGGCTTCATACAGACAAATGCCGGAAGCCACGGAAATGTTCAGGCTTTCGACGGAGCCGAACATCGGAATGGCGACCAGTTGATCGCAGTTTTCGCGCGTCAGACGGCGGATGCCCTCGCCTTCGGAACCCATGACGAACGCAACGCCACCGGAATAATCGGGTTCATACAGGCTTTCTTCCGCATCATCGGTCGTACCGACGACCCAGATATCGCGTTCCTGCAGCTGGCGCAGCGTCCTCGCCAGATTCGTGACGGTAATGTACGGCACCGTTTCAGCCGCGCCACTTGCCACCTTCTGAACGGTGGCATTGATGCCGACAGCCCTGTCTTTCGGTGCGATGACTGCATGTGCGCCGACACTGTCCGCCACACGCAGGCATGCGCCCAGATTATGAGGATCGGTAATACCGTCCAGAACGAGCAGCAAAGGTGCACCCTCGATTGCGTCCAGCAATTCATCCAGATTGCGCGCCAGGGAAACCGGGGCGGCCATCGCGACCACACCCTGATGGCGACGAGTTCCCACCATCTTGTCCAGACGGGCACCGTCAGCCTGAATGATCCGGACACCAGCCGCCTTGGCGACTTTGAGCAAATCCTGCATTCTCCTGTCGGACCGTTCGGCGTCGACGTAAATTTCTTCGACGGAAGACGCTTCATGACGCAAACGGGACGTGACGGCATGGAAGCCGAATATGACTTTATT
Source organism: uncultured Oxalobacter sp. (assembly GCA_905202055.1). GTDB lineage: Bacteria > Pseudomonadota > Gammaproteobacteria > Burkholderiales > Burkholderiaceae_D > Oxalobacter. The sequence goes on along the minus strand of CAJKQK010000021.1, from coordinate 23,436 downwards.
TTTCATTTTTACTTTCTGCACTATCTGCAATAAACATTCAGCGGGATTTCCGTCTTCGTGAAGACGGCCGCCCTTCAACTTTTTCGTCCTTGTCGGTCAACGCCGCGATATTCCGTTTTTTGTAACGGTCGAAAATGACGTGCTGCGCCGGTTCGGTTTTCACCTCTTCGCCGTTCTTCCTGTCGGAGACCTTGAATGGCCCGTCGATCAGGCGCAAATCAATCTGGCGCGCATCCATGTCGACCCGGCTGACCTGAACGATCACCCGATCGGTCAACTGGTACCGGACACCGGAATTCTCGCCTTTCAGTTCGTGGCGCACTTCGTCGAAATGGTAGTAATCGTGCCCCAGTTCGCCGATATGCACCAGCCCTTCGATAAACAGGTCGTCCAGCTGGACGAAAATGCCGAAGCCGGTCACACCGGAAATGGTGCCCGTGAAGTGCTCGCCCAGCTTGTCGCGGATGAAGTAACACTTCAGCCATGCCTCGACGTCACGTGAAGCGTCGTCCGCCCGTCTTTCATTGGCGGAGCAATGCAGGCCAAGCGCTTCCCAGATCGCCTGTTCCGCAGTTGGTTTGTTTTTGCTTTTTTCCTTCGACAACAACTGCTTGCGGATCGAACTCGGCACATTTGTGTTCAACAGGCGCTTGTCGATACCGCCCGGCACATAACGTTTGCCCAGCAGGAGCGCCTTGATGACCCGGTGCGTCAGCAAATCGGGATATCGGCGGATCGGGCTGGTGAAATGGGTATAGGCCTCGTAAGACAGGCCGAAATGGCCGATATTGTCCGGGCTGTACATTGCCTGTTGCATCGAACGCAGCAGCATGGTCTGCAATAAAGGTGCGTCCGGGCGCTCTTCGATCTGTTTGATCAGCACGGCGTAATCCGACGGCTGTGGAGAATCGCCTCCCGTCAGGGACAGACCGAGCTGTGCCAGAAACGACCTGACCTGCTCCAGCTTCTGCTCGTTCGGTTGCGCATGAACGCGGTAGGTACCCGGATGGTGGTGCTTCGTAATGAAATCGGCCGCACAAACGTTGGCGACCAGCATGCATTCCTCGATCAGCTTGTGGGCATCGTTGCGCACTCTCGGCAGGATTTTTTCGATCTTGCCCGCGTCGTTGCTGACGATATACGTTTCAACCGTTTCAAAATCGATCGCGCCGCGCTCTTCCCTCGCTTTCGCCAGAACCTTGTAAAGGCCGTACAAATCCAGCAGATGCGGCACAAGGCTGGCATAAACAATCGCTTCCGGCCCTTTCCGGTTTTTCAGGATCGCCGCCACTTCCGTATAGGTCAGGCGCGCAGCCGAATGCATGACAGCCGGATAGAACTGGTAAGCCTCCACCTGCCCGTTCGGATAAACCAGCGCGTCGCATACCAGCACCAGCCGGTCAACATCGGGATTCAGGGAACACAGGCCGTTCGACAGTTTTTCCGGCAGCATCGGAATGACCCGGCGCGGAAAATAAACCGACGTCGCCCTCAACAAGGCATCCGAATCGATCGGCTCGTTGGGTTTGACGTAATGGCTCACGTCGGCAATCGCGACGATCAGGCGATATGCCGTTTCATCGCCAATTCTGACCGGTTCGCAATATACGGCATCGTCAAAATCGCGTGCATCTTCGCCGTCGATCGTGACCAGTGGAATATCGCGCAAATCGACCCGACCGGCATAATCTTCCGGCAAAACCGTGTCCGGCAAACGGGCTGCCGCATCCATGCATGCCCTGGAAAATACATGAGGCAAGCCGAATTTGCGCACGGCGATCTCGATTTCGATACCCGGATCGTCGATATTGCCGACCACCTCGACGATGCGGGCAATCGGCTGCGAATAACGGGACGGTTGCGTAATCAGTTCCGCATTGACGATCTGGCCCGCCCTGGCATTACCGGGAGAACCCTCGACCAGAATGTCATGGACAATGCGTTTGTCTTCCGGTGCAATGAGCCAGACGCCGTTTTCATTGATCAGGCGGCCGACGATATGCGTATGGGCGCGGGTCAATACCGACACGATAAGCCCCTCGGGACGCCCCCGCTTGTCGACATTGACCACACGAACCTGCACCTTGTCATTGTGCATGACCTTGTGCATCTCGTTTTCGGACAGGAAAATATCGTCTCCGCCCTCTTCAGGGATGACGAAACCGTAACCGTCCGGATGGCTGTGAACGTAACCGGTGATGAAATGGGTCGATTTATCGATCTTGTAATTCCCTTTTGCATCGCACAAAAGCTGGCCGTCGCGCTCCATCGCGTCAAGCCGTTTCAACAAACCGTCCATCTCGGTTCTTTTGACATGCAATTCCCGCGCGATCACTTTGGCATTGCTGCCCTTCGCGGCTTCACGCACGGTTTCGAGAATTTCTTCCCGGCTGGGGATGGAATAAGGATATTTTTTCAAATGAATTCTTAATAAAATGGGTGGACAGTCGACATTTTAACAACTTCATCATGCTTTTTTTCAACAGATTAGGCAAGATGATTGACATGTTTGTATATCACGCTATAATCGCAGTCTTGCATTTGCGAATCAACAAGAACTGAATGCAATTTGCCACTGTTCAGTTCTTCCGGTTCCAAATATAATATCAGATGTGCAGATTGCCCACGTGGCGGAATTGGTAGACGCGCATGGTTCAGGTCCATGTGCCGCGAGGTGTGGGGGTTCAAATCCCTCCGTGGGCACCATCACCGCAAAAGATACAGCAGAAAGCCTTGAAAACATTGAGTTTCAGGGCTTTTTTGTTTTTTCCCTCCTTTGTTTTCTTCAAATTTTCTGGCATATTCATGTCATACTCCACCTCATTTTTACAGATGCCATTCATTCGATTGAACAAATTTTTCCTATTTCTATCCTTAATATCGGACGAGAAATTGAAGAAGAATGGGAAACAATTGATCCTGAGCACATACATTTCTCGTGTGATGAGGCATCGCTTCTATCAAAACGTTCATATTTTCATAATGGATGTAAAGCTACAGTTAATGTAGATTGGAAGCCATTAGCAAAACGTTATAAACATGATTTCAAGCTTCGAGAATCAATTCGAAAAAACTTATCTCCTGAGCCTGACTGGCTCAAAAAATAGCGCGTCCAGTAAAACTTCGAGCAAAAGTATGTACCGAGGGAGTTAATAAAAATAGTGAATATCCTTGGTATCCAAGATTTTTTCTAAAACATTACATTTATGAAAAATTCTTAATAGCGAATCTTTCGTCGCCGGGAGCCGCTAATTTTTATAGTTTATCTTTACCAAGCAAAGATAAATTTGAAAATGATATTTTAAAATTGGTTTCGTTTAATTTTGACAATACATGGGTTGAGTCACTTAAAAAGGTAATTGGCCTTTTACTCAAAGCATCCCATTAGCCGATGTTCTAGATTGGTATTCAGCACTTAACATTGGCATCAAACAAAAAACAGATACAAACGTTGAGCGTGCTATTTTTGTAATTTATCATCTATGTAAATTAGATGGCCAAATTGAATCTATCTATTTCATGGTTTAGAAGCTTCATTTGATACTAAAGTTGGCGAAAATTTAACAAGTTTGGTTCGAAGAATTAGCCTACTTCACAATCTCAACTTAACACAATCAAACCAACTCAAAAGAAAATTACGCAAGCTTTACGACCTCAGAAGTTCATTTGTTCATGGAAACTATGGAGTCGCTCATCCACTGCATCATGATGGTATAGATAAAAGGCTTATTGCTGATATTGACAAGATCTTTTCTGCTATTGAATTTGGTTTTTCTATTCTCATAACATCAATACAAATCATGATTAGAAGAAAAATCTCTAAATTAACTTTTGAAGAGAAATTAGTAGAAGATGTTTCATCTACGTCTACGTGATACTCAAGTCTTTTTTTAAACCTTCACTTAAAAATCAATCATTTAAATCAAAATTCTTTATCTGTGCGTACATCTTATTCACCAGCCATTTTCAAAAGTATTTTCAGCAACATTCCCATTTGCGAACGATCAACAAAAACGTCAAAAGGTCGTTCAAGACCGTCTGAGGCGCCCTAAATCTCCTATAGTTTGGCTAACGCAGGAAGAGCCCAATCTCATCATACATCCGGCGTTTGACACGAATCCGTTGCATACGGACGGCTTTATCAACCACACCTCGCAGGAGATTTTATGAAAAAGTTGCTTGTTGCCGTTTTTGTCTCTTTATTCGCCATGGGCGCCTATGCCCAGACAACGAGTGCCGACAGCTGTGAAGCCAGAGCGGTCAGCAAGGATGGCAAACCATTGTATGGCGCTGCCAAAGCGGCATCGATCAAGAAGTGTGAACAGGAAAAACGCTCTGCCACCAGCTGTGAAGCGCTGGCTGTCAGCAAGGACGGCAAACCGCTCTATGGTGCAGCCAAGGCATCTTCCATCAAGAAATGCGAACAGGAAAGAGCCGGAGTTACCGGCAAGAAATCCGGAAAGAAATAATACGCCTATAGCGACTGAAGGACGGGTCTCGCCCGTCCTTTTTTATTGTGTATCCGAGACATGCACTTTCAAAACTGCGCAAAGGGAACCTATTGACACCATTGCAACGGTTTTAATGGATATGTTTGTTTTTCACCAATCTTGTCTGATGTCGTCCGGCAAGGTCTTCAATGTGATTTAATATTCTTCATTAAGGAATACGAAAAGGCCGCCTGAACCAACCTGGCCGTTTTCTGACTGATTTTTATCTGAAAGAATTCCTATGATCGCCGTCATGTCCTTTTGCGCCATCAGTGTGCTGCTCATTTTGGGTATCGTCGTCCGGTCGGGCTTTTCCATTTTCCAGCGTTTGTTCATTCCTTCTTCCGTCATTGGCGGTTTTATCGGCCTGATCATCATCCAGACACTCGGACCGTTCATTTCCCCGGACTGGTTTGTCGCTTTCGGGCAACTGCCGGGTTTTCTGATCAATATCGTTTTTGCCGGGCTGTTCCTTGGTGCGGCGGCAACACCGCTGAAAAAAATATGGGGACTTGCCGCTCCGCAGTTCTGTTTCGGCCAGATCAATGCATGGGGTCAATATGTCATCGGACTTGGCCTGGTTTTTGTCTTTCTGGGACCTGTTTTCGGGGTTCCGGATGTCTTCGGCAATTTGCTTGAGATCGGTTTTCAGGGAGGACATGGAACGGTGGGCGGAATGGCGCACACTTTCGACAAGCTGGGCTGGCCTGCAGGCGCCGATCTGGGTTATACGGTCGCCACCTGCGGGATCGTATTCGGGATTGTCATCGGCATGGTGCTGATCAATATCGCTGTCCGCAAAGGGTATGTATCCAATGTCAGGACGTTCAGCGATATGGACAAACTCGAGAAAGTGGGCGTTTACCAACCCGGGAAACAGCCTCCGGCGGGACGCCAGACTGTGCAGTCGAATTCGCTTGACTCGCTTGCCCTGCATATCTCGCTGGTCGGGATCGCCGTTCTCATCGGTTACGGCATCAAGGAATTGCTGGTTCTGGGCGAGACCTTCACCCCGGTATCGATTCAGGAAATGGGGATTATGGAAAACCTGCCGCTTTTCCCGCTTTGCATGATCGGCGGCGTCCTGCTCCAGATTTTCCTGCGCAGGACACGGCTCGATTACATTGCCGACAGGGACCAGATGCAGCGTATTTGCGGAGCTGCGCTTGATTTCCTCGTCGTTGCGGCGATTGCTTCCATCCGCATTGAATTCGTCGTCGCTTACTGGATGCCTTTGTCCATTCTTGTAGCAGTCGGGGCGATATGGAATATCTTCACGGTCATGGTTATCGGCCCGCGCATTTTCAAAGAGGCGTGGTTCGAACGTTCCATTGCGGAATTCGGGCAGGCGATGGGCGTCACGGCTACCGGCCTGATGCTCTTGCGCACGGTCGATCCGGACAGCAAGACGGTTGCAACGGAAGCTTTCGGATACAAACAGCTATTGCATGAGCCGGTCATGGGCGGCGGTTTGTGGACATCGTTCGCCGTCCCGCTTGTCATGCTGGGCAGCGGGCTGGTCGTCTGGTTTTTTTGTCTGGGGGTACTGGCCGTTGCCGTCATTTGCTGGCTGATCTTTTTCAGGATCCGCCAATCTGCCGTTTCCGGGGAAGGCACTCGAAAATAAGGATTTTCATCGTTTGCAAAAAACCCCTTATCCCCTATACCGGCGATTGCCGGCAACGCTTTTCCTTCCCCGGGACACAGTCCATTTTCAACCCCGGCAAAACTGCGTAAAATGACGCACACTTCGCAGCTGTATTGTCTGTAAAGCCTTTTTACTCTTTTTTGATCGTTTCAAGCCTATGTCAGACCAACCCGTTTCCCACAAATCCGGCAAATCCATGTTTTTCAATCCTGAAGTCCGCCGTATCCGGAGTTTCGTCACGCGTGCCGGGCGACTGTCGACCGGTCAGGAAAAAGCGATCAACGAGTATGGCGACACGTTCTGCATCCCTTATGAAAAACGAACGCTGGACTATGACCGGGAATTCAAGAGGGAGGCGAAAACGATTTTCGAAATCGGTTTCGGGATGGGAGAAACGACGGCAGCGATTGCCGAAAGCAAACCCGAACTGAATTTCATCGGTGTGGAAGTGCACACTCCGGGTGTAGGCAGCCTGCTGAAGCTGGTCGGTGAAAAGAACCTGACGAATGTACGCATCATCCAGCACGACGCTGTCGAGGTGCTGGAAGACATGATTGCTGAAGATTCACTTGACGGGGTACATGTCTTTTTCCCTGATCCCTGGCACAAGGCCCGGCACAACAAGCGCCGCCTGATCCAGCCGGATTTTGTGAAGTTCCTTTGCACCCGCATCAGGGCTGGCGGTTACCTTCACTGTGCAACGGACTGGGAGGAATACGCCCGGCAGATGCTGGAAGTGCTGTCCGGTGAGCAAGCACTCATTAACACCGCAACGGACTATGCCGAACGGCCCGGCTACCGCCCCATTACCAAATTCGAGAAACGGGGTTTGCGCCTTGGACACGGCGTCTGGGATCTTGTTTTCGAAAAACGCCAGCCGGAATGACAAAAAAGCCTGAATGTTCAATTCAGGCTTTTTTACAAGTTCGACAATTTACAAGACTTGCAGGACAATTTTCCCGAAGTGGGTATTCGACTGCATCAGTTTCTGTGCCAGCATCGCGTCAGCCAGCGGGAATACCTTGTAAATGACAGGCTTGATCTTGCCTTCGTCGATCAGCGGCCAGATGTGTTTTTGCAGATTTCCCGCGATTTCCGCCTTGAATTCGTTCGAGCGTGGCCGCAGGGTCGAACCGGTTACCAGCAATTGCCTGTGGACGATCTGCGCCAGATCGACGGTACCCAGACGACCGCCCAGATACGCGATCAGGACAAGCCTGCCTTCGTCTGCCAGACAATCGATTTCCTTGTCCAGTACAGCCGCGCCGATAATGTCCAGAATGACATCGACCCCCTTGCCGTTCGTCGCCACCCTGATGTATTCGGCGAAGTTTTCCGTGGTCGAGTTGATACAGCGTTCTGCACCGATCTTTTCACAGGCACGGCACTTGTCTTCCGTTCTGGCCGTCGCGAAAACACGGTGTCCCATCGCTTTTGCCATCTGGATGGCGGTTACGCCGATACCGGATGCCCCCGCCTGGACCAGCAGGGTTTCGTTCCCTTTCAGGCGTCCCAGATCGAAAACATTGCTCCAGACCGTAAACGATGTTTCCGGCAGGGAAGCGGCTTCAACAGGTGTCAGTCCTTTTGGAATCGGCAGGCATAGCCTGACCTGCGCTACGCAGTATTCGGCATAGCCACCGCCCTGGACCAGCGCGCAAACCATATCCCCGATGTTGAATTGAGTACCTGAAACGTCGCCCCCGACAATTTCACCGGCGATTTCAAGCCCGGGAATGTCCGGTGCGCCTTTCGGAACAATATAACGGCCGATTCTTTGCAAAACGTCAGGCCGGTTGATGCCGGCGGCGTGTACCTTGACCAGCACTTCTCCCTTTTGGGGTTCCGGAATGTCCCTGTCGGTCAATTGCAGGTAACCGGCAGAGCCCTTGTTGATGATCTCAATCGCTTTCATATATCAATTCCCCCTGAGAAATGGGTTTAAAAGGGAACTATTCTGGAATCGCGACATGATGTGGTACACCATGCCGTCATGTCGACAACATGATAAGGTCGGCTTTCCAATACAGGTTCTTTTAATATCATACAAACGTCAAATAAGCCGGTTTTTCATCCGGATTCGGCGTTTCAGACAAAAATCCTCCCGGACAGGTGCCCAGGAGGATTTCTTGGCGGCATTTAACTCCCTGTCCTGAGACAGGTAGAGGTAAACGCTTATTCCGCTGCGTCAGGAGCTGGTGCTGGAGCAGGATTTTCTTCAGCGACAGCGGCCTTCATCGACAATTTGATGCGACCGCGATCGTCCGTTTCAAGAACCTTGACGCGAACGTTTTGTCCTTCTTCCAGATAATCGGTGACAGCGTTGACGCGCTCGCTGGCGATCTGGCTGATATGCAGCAAGCCATCCTTTCCGGGCAATATCTGAACAATAGCGCCGAAGTCGAGCAATTTCAAGACGGTACCGTCATAGATTTTGCCGACTTCAACGGAGGCGGTCAATTCTTCGATACGGCGTTTGGCTTCCTGACCTGCAGCGGCGTCAACCGATGCGATGGTGACGACACCGTCGTCGGTAATGTCGATCTGTGCGCCGGTTTCCTCGGTCAATGCACGGATGACGGCACCGCCCTTGCCGATAACGTCACGGATTTTTTCAGGATTGATACGGATCGTGATCAGGCGTGGAGCGAAGTCAGACAGTTCGGCCTTGAACTGAGGCATGGCTTCCTGCATCCTGGCAAGGATATGCATGCGGCCTTCTCTGGCCTGAGCCAGTGCTACCTGCATGATTTCCTTGGTAATGCCCTGAATCTTGATATCCATCTGCAAGGCGTTCACGCCGTTTGCGGTACCGGCTACCTTGAAGTCCATATCGCCCAGATGATCTTCATCACCCAGAATATCGGTCAGGACGGCAAATTTGTTGCCTTCCTTGATCAGGCCCATGGCGATACCGGCAACGTGGTTCTTGACCGGGACACCGGCGTCCATCAATGCAAGGCTGCCGCCGCAGACCGAAGCCATCGAGGAAGAACCGTTGGATTCCATGATTTCGGAAACCAGACGGATGGAATAGCTGAATTCTTCCTGTGAAGGCAGGCAGGCGATCAGGGCGCGTTTTGCCAGACGGCCGTGGCCGATTTCACGACGTTTCGGGGTACCGACACGACCGGTTTCGCCAGTTGCAAACGGAGGCATATTGTAATGCATCATGAATGCGTCGCTGTATTCACCCATCAGGGCATCGATTTTCTGGTTGTCGCGGGAAGTGCCCAGTGTCGCAACGACCAGAGCCTGTGTTTCGCCACGGGTAAACAGGGCGGAACCATGCGTTCTCGGCAATACGCCGGTACGGATCGAGATAGGACGGACGGTACGGGTGTCGCGGCCGTCAATACGGGGTTCACCGTCCAGAATCTGGGAACGGACGATTTTGGCTTCCAGATCGAACATGATATTGCCGACTTCGACGGAATCCGGCGCGGTTTCGCCTTTGGCTTGCGCTTCCTCCGCCAGCGTCTTGCTGACGTTGTCGTAAATATGGCGCAGTTCGGTCGAACGGGCCTGTTTCTGGCGAATCTGGTACGCCTTGCGCAATTCAGGTTCCGCAATGCGGGTAACGGCTGCGATCAGTTCTTCGTTTTTGGCTGGAGGAGCCCATTCAACTTCAGGCTTGCCACCGTCGCGGACGAGTTCGTCGATGGCGTCGATGACGACTTTCATCTGTTCATGGCCGAAAACGACCGCGCCCAGCATAATGTCTTCAGGCAATTCCTGCGCTTCGGATTCGACCATCAAAACGGCCTGTTCGGTACCAGCGACAACCAGATCCATTTTGGACAATGGCAATTGGGAAGCGGTAGGATTCAATACGTACTGTCCATCGATGTAACCGACGCGGGCAGCGCCAAGCGGTCCGTTGAAAGGAATGCCGGAAACGCACAGAGCGGCGGAAGCGGCGATCATGGATGGAATATCAGGATCGACTTCAGGGTTGACGGACAGGACATGAATGATGACCTGGACTTCATTGAAATAACCGTCCGGGAACAGGGGACGAATAGGACGGTCGATCAGACGGGATGTCAGGGTTTCTTTTTCGGATGGACGGCCTTCGCGTTTGAAGAAGCTGCCAGGAATACGGCCGGCGGCATAGCTTTTTTCGATATAATCGACTGTCAGCGGGAAGAAATCCTGACCGGGTTTGACATCGTCTTTTGCAACAACGGTTGCCAGCACAACGGTATCGTCCACCGATACCATCACTGCGCCGCTGGCCTGGCGCGCAATCTCACCTGTTTCCATGGTCACGGTTTGTTGACCATACTGGAAGGTCTTGCTTACTTTATTAAACATGTAATTCCTTTCAATTTTGCCGACAGGTTTTCAGGCGCTGTCGTTCGCCTCATTTCAAACAAATAATACCTGTTCACCACTTTCAACTCTTTGTTGCCTGATCCCTGACGCATTCCTGCCAGAGATTCAGAGCGGAAGACCATAACGAAATGCCCGCGACAGACACTGGCGCAGGCATTTCATAAAGATTTCAGGACCCGTAATGCGATTATTTTCTCAATCCGAGTTTTGCGATCAGGTCACGATAGCGGTTGATATCCGATTTACGCAGATAAGCCAGCAGATCCTTGCGACGGTTAACCATCTTGATCAAACCACGACGGGAATGATGATCCTTGCTGTGAACCTTGAAATGATCGTTCAGGTCGTTGATACGTGCTGTCAACAGTGCAACCTGAACTTCCGGAGATCCTGTGTCGTTCTGACCGCGTGCATTCGCAGATACAATCGCAGCCTTGTCTTCTTTAAGCAATGCCATAATATTAATCCTTAACATGCGACATATGGAGAATTAACCCCAGGTGCCGTGAACAAATAAAATAAATACCGGTCATATAACCGGTAGCGCAGTATAACGGAAAAGTGTTTTCTGTACAATATGGATATCAGCGGATTCTTCATTACAAGGAAAACATCATGAAACGTCTTTCGTTATTGATCCTGCCCGTTTTACTGGCGCTGTCAGCTTGCGCTTCTGTATTCACCAATCCGGCCCCGGGTTCGACGGTTGCAGAAGTGATTGCATTGAAGGGCCAGCCGGATGCGCAATATCAGGATGGAAATACAACGCTGCTTGAATGGTCTGTTCCGGCTTATGGGGATCATGCATGGATGGCACGCATCGGGCCCGATGGAAAACTGATTTCTTACAAACAGGTTTTGACACGTGAGAACTTCGGCACGATCAGAATCAATGAATTCACCCAAAACGATGTATTGAAAACGGTCGGTCATCCGACGGAAACTGAAATGTCGCCCTTGTCAGGCTATGAAATCTGGTCTTACCGTTATCTGGAAGAAGGCATATGGCATTCCATGATGCATGTTTTCTTCGACGGCAACGGAGTTGTCCGGAAAATGGAAAACGGACAGGACCCGATGTATCTGCTCGACTGATAAACAACGGGCAATGACAAGGGCACAAGGGTAATAAAACGTGAGGAGATTACCATGAAGCACTCGCTTTCAGCACTTGTACTGGCTGCTTCCCTGACGCTGGCTGGTTGCGCCAGCGTTTTCGGCCCGCAACCGACTCCCGGAATGCCGATACAGGAAGTCATCGCCATGAAAGGCCAGCCGGCTATCCAGTATCCGGACGGCAATACGACGATTCTTGAATGGCCCGCCGGTGAATGGTCGCAATACGCCTATATGGGACGGGTCGGGCCGGATGGCAGGCTGATTTCTTACGGCAATGTACGAACCCGTGAACAGTTCGCCAAAATCAGGGTCAACCAGTTCAACAAGAACGACGTTTTGCGGACGATCGGCCATCCGACGGAAACGGAATACCTTCCCCTGAAAAAACAGGAAGTCTGGTCTTACCGTTACAAGGAAGAGGGCATGTGGAATTCGATGATGCACGTCTACTTCGACGGCAGCGGCATCGTCCGGGGCATGGAAAACGGACAGGATCCGCTTTATCTCCGGGATGGTTTCTGGGGACCGGGTGTCGGCATCGGCATCGGTAGCGGTGGCCGTATAGGAGGCGGGATCGGCGTCGGCATCGGATTCTGAAAAATGCCGTGCCCAATAAAAAAGGATGCGTATTCCGCATCCTTTTTTGATTTCAGGCCCGGTCAGATGACTTTGGAAACGGCATCGATGTATGCGTTTACTGAAGCCGTAATGATATCGGTATTGGCCGAGAAACCATAGAACACCTTGCCCTTGTTCGCTACCTGGATATGGACCTTGCCTACATCGTCTGTACCCCGGGTAAAGGCCTGGATCAGGAATTCCTCCAGTGTCACTTTCTGGGTGATCAGCTGGCGAACGGCATTGATCGACGCATCGATAGGACCGTTACCGGAAGCGGTTGCAACACAAGGTTCACCGTCGATCAACAGGCGGACAGTTGCCATCGGGATGGCGTCCTTGCCGCAAACGACCTGCAGGTAATCGAGCTTGATTCTTCTGGCGTCTTCGACCATTTCGGTACCGGCCAGATTGCGCAGATCGTCATCGGAAACGGATTTCTGGGCGTCGGCCACAACGAGGAATTTGCTGTAAGCGACATCCAGTTCGGCATGGGACAAATTATATCCGAGACGGCGCAAGTGATGGTCCAGCGCCGCACGTCCGCTGCGGGCGGTCAATACGATAGACGAATCGCTGACGCCGATATCGGCCGGATCGATGATTTCATAGTTTTCCCGGTTCTTCAAAACGCCATCCTGATGGATACCGGAAGAGTGCGCAAATGCGTTGCGTCCGACAATTGCCTTGTTTGCCTGGACAGGCATGCGCATCAGGTTGGATACCAGACGGGAAGTCTTCAAAATCTTGGTGGTATCGATGTCCGTATAGGCCGGGATGTCCTTGCGGCATTTCAGGATCATGACGATTTCTTCCAGCGAAGTATTGCCTGCGCGTTCGCCGATACCGTTGATCGTGCATTCGACCTGACGGATACCGTTCATGATGCCGGCCAGTGCATTGGCGGTCGCCATGCCCAGATCGTTATGGCAGTGTGCGGACAGGACGGCGCGGTCGACATTGGCGACGTTTTCTTTCAGGTACCTGATCTTTTCACCGTATTCGTAAGGCGTGCAGTAACCGGTCGTATCCGGCAGGTTGATGACGGTGGCACCGGCAGCGATGACCGCTTCGACGACTTTGGCCAGGAAAGCGTTATCGCTACGGCCTGCGTCTTCTGCAAAGAACTCGACATCATCGACATATTTGCGTGCATATTTCACCATCTGCACGGCACGTTCGAGAATCTGTTCAGGCGTTGAATTGAATTTGGAATAAATATGGTAAGGGGACGTACCGATACCGGTATGGATACGGCCTTTTTTGGCATATTTCAGGGCTTCGGCAGCCACGTCGATGTCTTTTTCTTTCGCTCTTGTCAGAGCGGAGATGACGGGATTGCTGACGACTTTGGAAATTTCGACGACGGATTTGAAATCGCCCGGGCTGGAAATCGGAAAACCGGCCTCGATGACGTCCACACCCAGTTCTTCCAGAGCTTTTGCCACTTCGATTTTTTCAAGTGTATTCAGCTGGCTGCCGGGGACTTGTTCCCCATCGCGCAACGTCGTATCAAATATGATGATTTTTTCTGCTGAATCTGCAGTTGTGGCAACCATGATGAGCTCCTTAGATAGTTCGATTCTTATTAATTAATCAGGAATAAATTCCAGCTGCCTTTCCTTGTGGGAAAAGACCGGGTAATACAGGAATTGTGGATAAGAGATGTCAGCACGCCTGGCGCGCTAGAACGGGTAATAGCGACAAGCCAAGGAACCTGTCGCTGAAGGTATATGTGGAATTGAAAATTTCGGTATTCATGGGAAAAAACTATAAGCTCCTTTTTCAATTCTTGCAAACATTTTCAAAAAGCGGATTCATATAATGCCATATTGTATCCATTTTACAAATTCACGTCTTTTTCCCATCTCATTCGTGGTGGTCTTCTTCCGTCTGGACAATGCTGACCGGTTTTCCCTTCAGCTTGTGCCAGAGATAGACGACATAACCGGAAACACCGTAAATGACAAACAAACCGAAAAGTACTTTGGGCGGATCGAAAGAAATGGTGACGAAAATCAGGACAACCAGAATGACGGCAATGAACGGTACGGATTTGCGGATATCCATTACCTTGAAACTGTAGAACGGGACATTCGACACCATTGTCAAACCGGCATACAGGGTCAGAATCCACGAGGTCCAGTAAAAATCGCTGCCGGCAAACCCGATGTCATCCATCAGCCAGATGAATCCGGCAACCAGCGCTGCCGCTGCCGGGCTGGGCAATCCCTGGAAAAAACGTTTGTCGACGACTTTTATATTGGTATTGAAACGGGCCAGCCTCAGGGCGGCACAGGCGCAGAAGACGAAAGCGGAAACCCAGCCGATGCGCCCCATGCCTTTCAAAGACCACTCATATACGACCAGCGCAGGCGCTGCGCCGAACGCGACCATATCCGCAAGGCTGTCGAGCTGTGCGCCGAATTCACTCTGCGTTCTGGTCAGCCGCGCCACCCGTCCGTCCATACTGTCTAAAATCATGGAAATGAAGATGGCAACGGTCGCCTGCCTGAATTCCAGATTCAGGGACATGACGATGGCGTAAAAACCGCAAAACAGGGAAGAGATCGTGATAGCATTGGGCAAGAGGTAAATACCTCTGCGGCGAAACCTGGCTTTTGCCGGACTCGATTCAGTAACTTCGTTTTGCGGCTCATCCATGCCAATACTCCGAAAATTTGGAAAGTGTTTTTATTTTAATATCCGGGCAAACTCAATTTTGTTCATCGACCAGCTCTGCCAGTATGGTTTCGGTGGCATAAACTTTCTCACCCACCGTTACTTTCGGAATCGCTGAAAGCGGCAGATAGACATCGACACGTGAACCGAAGCGGATAAATCCGAAACGCTGCCCTTTCGTCAATTCATCGCCCTTGCCGACATAACACAAAATACGGCGGGCAATAAGACCGGCTACCTGCACACAGCTCACCATCTGACCATTCGACGCCGTCATGACCAATGCGTTCCGTTCATTTTCCACAGATGCCTTGTCGAGATCGGCATTGACGAATTTACCCGGAAAATATTGCACTTTTTCAATCTTGCCGTCGACAGGCGACCGGTTGGAATGGACATTGAAAACATTCATGAAAACACTGATTTTCAGGGCGTCCCTTTCCCCATAGATGTCCCGGGTCTTTTCCACAACGACAATACGCCCGTCGGCAGGCGAAAGCACGGCGTTTTCATTGTCCGGAACTGTCCTGCCCGGATCACGGAAAAACTGCAATACAAACAGGCTGATGATCCATAACGGAATGGACCATGCGCCCCATTTGTAAGTCACTATTCCCGTAACGACGAAAGACACAACGATAAAAAGCCAGCCTTCGCGAGCAATAATGGGATGAGGATAATTTTTCAATGCTACTCCGATTGCATAACAGTCAAGAAACGTATTCTATTCTCAATCGCCCGATCCTGAAAACAGGCAGTCCTTTTTTCGTTGGAAAAAAGAATTGGGGGCTCTTGAATAATCCGGAATCGAATCCATATTCACTATAAATTGAATATTTCCACCGGTCGACAAAACCATTTTCAAATTATGGCTGTTTTTTGCCGATTTTGAAATCATCATTGTTAAACCACAAGCATGAATTTCATTCATGTGCGAAGGTATCAAACTGATTGGTTCCTTCCATTTTGTGTTCCGGTTCCAGGGTACAGGACACTTTCGTCAGGCCCGGAGCTCTTTTACTTTAGTCGGGAAAATCGATTATGAAGTTTCGTGATCCAAGCAATCCCATGTGGATTCAGGCCCTGAAAATGCTGGAACAGGCGGACCAGCTCCATAAACATTTCTTTCAACTGGTCAAACCCGAATCACGCGGTCCGGTGTGGGAACCTCCTGCCGATATTCTCGAGACAGACAGGCAGTTCCTGATATTGATCGCCCTGCCCGGCGTTGCCCCTTCCGAGATCACGGTCGTCATTGAAGAAAACGCTCTTCATATTGTCGGTGAGCGGCCGCTCATGATCAATCGCGATACCGCCATCAGACGGCTTGAAATACCATATGGCCGGTTCGAGAAGCGGATCAATCTGCCTCCCGGAAATTACAAAATGACTGAAAACGTCCTGACAAATGGATGTTTGCGACTGGTGTTGAATAAACTTGGTTGACAGGTGAGTTATGAATCCCCAAGAGTCTGAAAAAATGGATGCCGTCAGTGAAAGCGTGGAAAACCATCCGGCGCCTCAAAACAGTGCTGCTGACGAAAAAAACAGTTATCCGGCCATCCCCGAAGATGCCCTGATCATCATTCCCGTCAGAAACATGGTTCTGTTTCCCGGAATGGTGGTTCCGATTACGATTGCACGGGAAAAATCCCTTGCGGCTGCTCAGGCTGCCATGCGCGGTGACCGCCAGATCGGCGTGGTTCTTCAAAAAGACCCCAATACTGCCGACCCGAAACTGGACGATCTTTATCCGGTAGGCACTGTCGGCAATATCCTGCGCTATGTCGCCACTTCTTCCGACGCCCATCACGTTGTCTGTCAGGGTGAAGGACGCTTCCGTCTGAAAGAAATACTGGATGGTTACCCGTTTCTTGTCGCGCGCGTCGAAAAAATTCAGGACGAACCTGAAGATAATGCAGAAATACAGGCACGCCTGCTTCAGTTGAAACAGAAGGCGCTTGAAGTCCTGCAACTGATTCCGGAAGTGCCGCAGGAACTGTCCGATTCGATCAATGGCGTCTCATCCGCCTCCCTCCTGTCCGATTTGATCACTGGCCTGATGGATTTGAGTCCGGAAGAAAAACAGGAAATTCTGGAAACCTCCGATTTGAAAATCCGGCTTGACCGGCTGCTTTCGCTCGTCAACTATCGCCTTGAAGTCCTGCGCGTCAGCAGGGATATCGATGAACAGACAAAAAACCGGCTCGACGACCGCCACCGTGAAGCGCTGTTGCGTGAACAGCTGAAAACCATCCAGACCCAGTTGGGCGATATTGACGATTCTTCATCTGAAGCGGCCGAACTGGCTGAAAAAATCGAAAATGCCAATATGCCTGAAGAGGTGAAAACACATGCCCTGAAAGAATTGAACCGGTTCAGGAACATGTCGGAATCTTCCGGTGAATATTCCATGTTACATACCTATCTGGAATGGCTGACGGAGCTGCCATGGGCCATTTCGTCAGAAGACCGGACAGATATCGCGGAAGCGAGAAAAATTCTGGACGAAGATCATTACGGTCTCGAAAAGATCAAGAAACGTATTCTCGAATTTCTGGCGGTGCACAAACTGAATCCGGAAGGAAAAAGTCCACTCCTGTGTTTTGTCGGCCCTCCGGGCGTGGGCAAGACCTCGCTGGGGCAAAGTATCGCCAAGGCGACCGGACGGGAATTCGTCCGTGTCAGTATGGGCGGCGTACACGACGAAGCGGAAATACGAGGGCACCGGCGCACCTATATCGGTGCATTGCCAGGCAATATCATTCAGGCGATCCGTCGGGCCGGCACAAACAATTGCGTCATGCTTCTTGATGAAGTGGACAAGCTCGGCAATGGCGTTCAGGGCGACCCTTCGGCCGCCTTGCTCGAAGTGCTCGATCCTGCCCAGAACAGCACCTTCCGCGATAACTATCTCGCGGTTCCTTTCGACCTGTCGAAAGTCATGTTCATCTGTACCGCCAACAATCCGGACACGATTCCAAGGCCCTTGCGCGACCGTCTTGAAATGATCCAGTTGCCCGGTTACACCGAGCAGGAAAAAACGCAGATCGCCTTGCGCTACCTGATCAGGCGGCAGCGTGAAGAAAACGGATTGAAACCCGATAATTGTGACATTACGGAAAACGCCATTCACGACATCATCGGCAATTACACACGTGAAGCAGGTGTCCGCAATCTCGAACGATTGATCGGAAGCGTTTTCAGGAATGCCGCCATGAAAATTGCCGAAGGCGAGACTGAAAAAGTCACGGTCGATTCTGCCGACATTCCGGACATTTTGGGCGCCCCGGTTTTCGAAAGCGAAATCGCCATGCGATCCAGCATGCCCGGCATAGCGACCGGACTGGCCTGGACACCTGTCGGTGGCGACATTCTCTTTATCGAAGCCAGCCGTGTCGCCGGCAATAACAGGCTGATTCTGACCGGCCAGCTGGGTGATGTGATGAAGGAAAGTGCACAGGCTGCCCTGACACTGGTAAAAGCACGTGCAACCGATCTGAAAATCAATCCGGAATTACTCGATCATAGCGAGATTCATGTGCACGTCCCGGCAGGCGCCATTCCGAAAGACGGCCCGAGTGCCGGTGTCGCGATGTTTCTGGCTCTCTCGTCTGTCATGATGAACAAACCGATTGCAAGCGACCATGCCATGACGGGTGAAATCAGTTTGCGTGGGCTGGTTCTGCCGGTCGGCGGCATCAAGGAAAAGGTTCTGGCTGCGCTGCGTGCGGGCATCAAAACCGTCATGCTCCCGGCGCGGAACAAGCGCGATCTGGACGATATTCCGGAAGAAGCACGCAATCAATTGAAGTTCGTTTTTCTGGAAACGGTCGACGATGCGATTCGTTCGGGAATTGTCCATGACGAAGGCAAAATCGACGGTGAAAATCCGAAGAAGCAAGAACCGTAAAAAACAAGGTGTTTCTCCTGCCCGGAGAAACACCTTTTTCATTTCTGCTCCAGAAAAACCTCTTCAGGTATTTTCCTTTTTGACATACAGGCCGACCAGCTCGGTCTGGGCCAGAATGTGCCCTTCCATTTTCCTGACGACTTCCGCCTTGGTCGTATTACCCATATCCGGCAAAACCGTATCCAGCGCATAAAGCTTGAAGAAATAACGGTGCGTGCCGATGGGAGGGCATGGACCACTGTAACCCGCGTACTGGCGGTCATTCGTCCCGATCAGGGTACCCCTTGGCAAGTCCTTGTCCTGCACCGCTTCGGACAAGCTTCCGGCCTCGGGAGGCAGGTTGTACAGAACCCAGTGAACCCAGGTCATTTTCGGCGCTGCCGGATCGGGAGCGTCCGGATCGTCATTGATCAACACGAGGCTTTTCGTCCCTGCCGGTGGTGCATTCCACTCCAGCGGGGGAGAAATGTTTTTGCCTTCACAGGTGTATAGTACAGGCATCATTGCCTTGTCGGCAAAAGCCGGGGAAATTATTTTGAATGTCATCAGTCTCAATCCTGAAAAAAGGTTTGAATCACTTCAGTCCGGAACATGCCAGCGATTGATTCACTCAACCGGGATACTCCTGATCGTTTCACTGACAGCCTTGGGCAAACGGATCGTCAGAACACCATTGACATAGCTGGCCTGCGCCTTTTCGCTATCGACATTCTTCGGCAGCGTGACGCTCCGTTCAAACGCGCCATAAGCCCGTTCAACGACATAGAAATTACTGCTCGGCGTTTCACGCACCGACCGTTTTTCACCACGGATAAACAGGGTATTGCCGATTACCTGAATGGAACAGTTTTCTTTTTCCACTCCCGGCATCTCAGCCCGGACAATCAGCTCGGCAGCGGTTTCTTCCAGTTCCACTGCCATGATGCCCCAATGCGGGAAAGCAATTTCCTGCTCCGGATAATCGTTACGTTCATAATGAACCAGCGCATTGCTGCAACGGCTCAACAATTCACGCCAGCCATCGGACAAGCTTTCCCAGGCACGATTCAATTCGCGGCCGATGTTTTTTCCGGCCTGTTTTAAAGAATCCAGCATAAATCCCTCCTGAATCTGTTAGTAGAAAGACCTTAACTGCTCTTTAACTGCTGCATTTCAATAATAACGTAAAATTTCGTCAAACCGTCAATTCTTTACTTCTTCTCCGGCACGTATCCTTCAGCCTGATCGGCGCCTTCACCGAAAAAATGGTTTTCCATCTGTTCTTTCAGATAAGCCCGCGCTTTGGCATCCGCCAGATTCAGGCGGTATTCATTCACTAGCATGGTCTGCAATTTCACCCATGCTTCCCAGGCTTCCTTTGAAACGTTTTCGTAGATTTTCTTGCCGAGCTCTCCGGGATACGGTGGGAAATCGAGCCCTTCGGCTTCCTTATTCAGTTTGATACATTGAACCATTCTCGCCATGCTGTTCTCCTAAATAATGTTCTTTCTTTTTCGAGCTGCGAATGCCCGTTAAAGTTTCTTCATCAACACTTGCGACTTGCGTTGCCAGTTGTATATGCGTTGCCGGTCTTTCGGCAGTTCATCCACGCTGGCATAGACGAATCCGCGACGCAAGAACCAGTGCGCCGTCTGCGTCGTCAAAATGAACAGCGTCCTGAATCCCTGCGCCCTCGCCCGGTTTTCAATGTGGTGCAGGATTCGTTCACCGTCACCTTCTCCCTGAATATCGGGATCGACAATCAGACAAGCCATTTCCGCCATTTTTTCGGCCGGGAACGGGTACAGGGCGGCACATCCGAAAATCACCCCGTCATGTTCGATCACCGAGAAATTTTCGATCTCACGCTCGAGCAATTCCCGTCCGCGTTTGACAAGTGTCCCGTTCTCTTCGTAGGGTTCGATCAATTTTAAAATGGAACCAACGTCCTTGATGGTCGCTTCGCGCAAACTTTCGACATTTTCATACGTTACCATCGTTCCGATACCGTCATGCGTGAACAATTCCTGCAAAACAGCTCCGTTCATTTCAAATGGAACGATATGGGCACGCGGCGTTCCACCAATGCACGCTTTCGCGGAATATCGCAGGTAATCTGCCGCTTCTTCGGAAAGATGGCCGGTTTTGAGAATCGCCTCGACCTGATGGGACGTCACTTCACGCACTTCATTTCCATCCACATCTTTTATTATCGGTGTTTCCGTCATGAATATCAGCTTGTGGGCGTGCAAGGCAAGCGCCGCCGATACCGCAACGTCTTCCATGCGCACATTGAACGCCTCGCCAGTCGGCGAATATCCCAAAGGGGACAGCAGGATCAGATCGCCCTGTGCCAGAATCGGATGGATACTGTCATATGCGATCTTGCGCACTTTCCCGGTCCACTTCAGGTCAATCCCGTCCAGAATGCCCAATGGCGTCGCCGTCACGAAATTACCTGATACGATACGTATTTCCGCATGGGCCATCGGCGTGTTGGGCAGTCCCTGACTGAAGGCTGCCTCGATATCCATTCTGAGCTCACCCGCCGCTTCCTTGGCGCATTCCAGCGCTTCAGGGTCGGTTATGCGGTTACCGTTGTAATAATGGCTTTTCACATGGCGCAATTCCAGCTGTTCCTCCACCTGCGGGCGCGAACCGTGAACCAGAACGACCTTGATGCCCAGCGCATGCAACAGGGACAGATCGTGCGCCAGCACAGGAAGTGCTCCTGACTTGACCAGCTCGCCTGGAAAAGCGACGACAAACGTCTGGCCTCGAAACGAATGGATATACGGGGCAACGGAACGAAGCCACTCGACGAATTGTACTTCCATATCGGAATCACCCAAAAATTGATTGAACGTCCGGCGAATTACACCGGCGGAAGGTTTTCATTAAAACTGCCATTATGAGACATTAAAACATCTTTGAGATTATAATGCGCACCGACATGAGTGCTTCTGAATCTTTATCCAAAAAACCACGTTTGACTGCGCATCCGCACCTCGAAAGAGCGGAAAAAACCCGCAATCCGGTTCCGCCCATCACCTATCCGGAAGAACTGCCCGTTTCTGCAAAACGCGATGACATCGCCCGGGCGATACAAAATCATCAGGTCATTGTCGTTTGCGGCGAAACCGGTTCCGGCAAGACGACACAGCTTCCCAAAATCTGTCTCGAACTGGGCCGTGGCCAAAACGGGTTGATCGGCCACACACAGCCACGCCGGATTGCCGCCAGCTCGACAGCCAGCCGGATTGCCCGCGAACTGAATTCGCCAACGGGTGAAATTGTCGGGTATAAAATCCGCTTTACCGACAAGTTGCAGCCGGGAGCGTCCGTCAAACTGATGACGGACGGCATTTTACTGGCGGAAACGCAGAACGACCGCCTGCTGAAACAGTACGACACGATCATCATCGATGAAGCGCATGAACGCAGCCTGAATATCGATTTTCTGTTGGGTTATCTGAAACAGCTCCTGCCGAAAAGACCCGACCTGAAAATCATCATCACATCCGCCACAATCGATGCCGAACGTTTTGCAAAACATTTCACGATTGGAGACAAAACCGTTCCGATCATAGAAGTGTCCGGCCGGCTTTATCCTGTCGAAATCCGCTATCGTCCCATCATCGACGACAAACCCTCCGACGCGACCGAAAAGAACAAAAGCGATCCAGGGCAAACCCGTGACCTGATGGATGCGATTGTCGATGCCGTCGACGAGCTCTTCCGGACCGGATCGGGCGATACACTTGTTTTCCTGCCCGGCGAACGAGAAATCCGCGACGCGGCGGAAACGTTGAGAAAACACCATCCGCCTCATGTCCAGATTATGCCACTCTATGCACGTTTGTCCGCACAGGAACAGGAACGGATTTTCAAGCCGGGCAATGGCCGACGGATCATTCTGGCAACCAACGTGGCTGAAACGTCCCTGACCGTTCCGGGCATCCGTTTCGTCATCGATACCGGGCTTGCCCGCGTCAAACGCTACAGCTACCGGAACAAGGTCGAGCAGCTTCATGTAGAACCTGTCGCACAGGCCGCCGCAAATCAGCGCGCAGGCCGTTGCGGCCGTGTCGCTTCAGGCATCTGCATCCGGCTTTACGATGAACAGGATTTCCTGCAACGGCAGCCTTATACGACACCTGAAATCCTGCGTTCCTCGCTCGCCTCCGTCATCCTGAGAATGAAGTCGCTCAGGTTGGGAGAGATCGAAACCTTTCCCTTTCTGGAACCGCCATTAAAACGCGCTATTGCAGACGGTTACCAGCTTTTGCAGGAACTGGGTGCACTGGACGAGATGAACCGGATGACGCCGGTCGGACGCGAGCTGGCCCAATTGCCGCTCGATCCGCGTATCGGCAGAATGATTCTGGCCGCACGCGACCATCAATGCCTGAAGGAAACGCTGATCATTTCGGCGGCCCTCTCCATTCAGGATCCGCGCGACAGGCCGATTGAAGCTCAGGAGGCTGCCGATAACGCCCATAAGAAATTCGTCGACAACCGTTCCGAATTCCTGAGCTATCTGAAAATCTGGAAATGGTTCGGAGACGCTGTTGAAAACAGGAAATCGAACCGGCTGTTAAACGAAAACTGCCGCGCCAATTTTCTTTCGCATCTCCGATTGCGCGAGT
>CAJKQK010000020.1 GCA_905202055.1 uncultured Oxalobacter sp. | reverse complement strand
CATGAACCACTTGCTCGGACAACGAAGAACTATCACGTTGAGAAAAGCTGCATGAAATGCTCAAGACATTGACAACAAAAGAGGCCGCCGGGTTATTGAAAATGACTGAGACGAGTATAAAGGTCAAAGCAAAGGCCGGAGAGATACCCGGCGCGAAAATCGGTAATAAATGGGTCTTTTTAGAAGTTGACCTTGAGGCGTTTATAAGGTCACAATATAAATGCGCACAAGGCGACACGGAGGAAATATGTCGCTCTACAAACGTAAAGATTCGTCCTACTGGTGGATCAAAATCACATCGCCAGGTGGAAAGCGAATACAGCAAAGCACTGGGACTGAAGATAAACTGAAGGCTCAGGAATACCACGACAAAATCAAGGCAGCACTTTGGGATGAGGAGAGGCTCAACAAGAAACCGCAAAGAACATGGAAGGAAGCAACCGTTCGCTGGCTAAATGAAACGTCTGACAAACGGACAACCAGAGAGGATATTGCAAAACTTCGATGGCTGCATCCGATTCTGGGGAACCTGACACTTGACCAGATCAGTTTGGCTGTTATCGACACGATCAAGGAACGCAAGCTGAAGGAAGCCAGCAAAGCAACAGTCAACCGTTATCTCAATCTTGTCCGTGCGATTTTGAACAGGGCGAAGAACGAATGGGAATGGATCGACGGATTCCCGAAGATCAAAATGTACAAGGAAAGCAATAACCGCAATCGCTCTCTCACACCGGAACAGGCCGACAAATTGCTGGCGGAACTTCCGGAACATCAGCGGGACATCGTTCTGTTTGCGTTATATACCGGTTTGAGACAGCGAAACGTGCTGGACATGGAATGGGAACATGTCGATCTTGAACTGAGACACGCATATGTTCCCCGAACAAAAAACGGTGAAGCACTGGCGGTTCCACTTAACGATGTGGCTATAGCAATCCTAACAAAGCAAATCGGGAAGCATCCGCAATACGTTTTCTCATATCGTGGCAAGCATATCAGATATGCCAACACACTTGCGTGGAGAAATGCTTTGGTAAGAGCTGGCATAACCGATTTCCGGTGGCACGACATTAGGCATACCTGGGCGACATGGCAAAGGAAGGCGGGAACACCAACGCATGAGTTGCAACATCTTGGCGGCTGGAAAACCAGAGCAATGGTAGAACGGTACGCGCATATAGCGCCCGAATCACTTTCAACCGCATCATCAAGATTGGATAAGGTCAAACTCGGTTACGTTTTAGCTACGTTCGAGAATAAGGAGAAAGAAGATAATGATGTAAGCAATTGATTTAATTGGCCTGCCCAGCACGATTCGAACGTGCGACCTACGGCTTAGAAGGCCGTTGCTCTATCCAGCTGAGCTATGGGCAGACTTTGATCGACAGAGGTCTATAAAGCGATTTTCATCATTATAGACAATCTTTGGCTTGAATAAAAAAACAGGCTGCCAAAGACAGCCTGTTTTCATTTTATTGGTCGGGGCGAGATGATTCGAACATCCGACCCACTGGTCCCAAACCAGTTGCGCTACCAGGCTGCGCTACGCCCCGAAGAACGTAATAATACCTTTCTCCCCTCTGGAGGTCAATCGTCTTTTATGTCTTTTTTTATTTCGTTGGCACCAAACGACGAAAAAACATCAGGCCGCTGTTGCAAGGCATTTGCTGGCGATTCTTTCCGCCATTTCACGGGCGTCTTTTTCATTTTCGGTCTCGACCATGACCCGGATCAACGGTTCTGTTCCGGATGGTCGGATCAATACACGGCCCTTCTCGCCCAGTTCCTTTTCGACCTTTTGTTTTTCATTCTGCATGGCAACGTTGTCTTTCCAGTTGAAACCGGGCTTGACGCGTACGTTGACGAGCGTCTGGGGAAAGAGTGCCAGTTCATTCAAAAACGCAGGGAGTGTCGTTTTATGGCGTCTCAAAGCTGCCAGAACCTGGAGGGCGGAAACGATACCGTCTCCGGTGGTATGTTTGTCCAGGCAAATCAGATGACCCGAACCTTCCCCTCCCAGGAGCCATCCCTTTTCCTGCAAGGCTTCCAGAACGTAGCGGTCGCCGACATTGGCGCGAACGAAATCGATTTCCCTTTCCTTCAAGGCGATTTCAACAGCCATATTGGTCATGAGTGTCCCGACGACACCTTTAAGATCGCTGTAAGCCATCCGGTCTTTTGCGATCAGGTATAAAAGCTGGTCGCCGTTATAGACCTGCCCTTCCCCGTCAACCATAATCAGCCTGTCCGCGTCACCGTCCAGAGCGATGCCCAGATCGGCCCTGTTTTCCAGCACAGCCGACATCAGTGCATTGATTGACGTCGCTCCACAATGGTCGTTGATATTCACGCCATTGGGCTGTACACCGATGGAAACGACATCGGCACCCAGCTCATGAAACACACATGGAGCGGTATTGTAAGCGGCGCCATTGGCGCAATCGACGACGATCTTCATTCCCCGCAGATCGTAATCGGACGGAAAGGTACTTTTACAGAATTCGATGTAGCGACCCTGCGCATCATCCAGCCTGCGCGCCTTGCCCAGAAATTCCGGGCTGGCGCATTCCATCGGCTTGTCGATCATGGATTCGATTTCATACTCCATATCATCCGGCAGTTTGTTGCCGGTAGCCGAAAAAAATTTGATTCCGTTGTCCTGATAAGGATTATGCGAAGCGGATATCACGATACCGGCAGAAAGTCTCAGAGCCCGGGTCAGATAGGCGACGGCAGGCGTCGGCATCGGACCGGACAGCATCACGTCAACCCCGGCAGCGGATAGCCCGGCCTGCAGGGAAGCTTCAAGCATATAGCCTGAAATACGGGTATCCTTGCCGATAAGAACGGCAGGAAGATTGGCTGGTCCGTGTCAAAACCTTGCCCGCTGCGTAACCGAGCCGCATGACAAAATCAGGGGTAATCGGCGATTGTCCGACTTGCCCCCGAACTCCATCCGTTCCGAAATATTGACGTTTCATTTTTTCTTTTCAGTGTTTGAAGTATTTGTTTACCGTGTCGCCATCCAGATTTTAAGCGCATCGACTGTTTCCGCGACTTCATGAACCCGAACGATGGCAGCACCATGTTCTACCGCAGACAAGGCAATGGCCAGATTGCCTGCCAGTCTTTTTTCAACCGGCCTGCCGGTCAGTTTCGCCACCACCGATTTGCGGGACAAACCGGCCAGTACAGGCAAATCCAGTTTTTCCTGCATAAAATCGATGTGCTTTATCAGAATGATATTATCTTCCAGACTTTTTCCAAAGCCAAAACCCGGATCGATGCAAATTCGCTCTTTTGCAATACCGGCCTTTTCCATGCGTTCGACCTGCTCTTTCAGAAAATCAGTCACTTCAAGTGTGACATTTTCATAACGGGGATTGTCCTGCATGGTTTTCGGTTCCCCCTGCATATGCATGACGCATAAGCCGCACGAACTGCCCGAAACTGCCTTTAGAGATGCTTCAGACTGGAAACCACAGATATCGTTGATCATATCCGCACCGGCAGCAATGGCCTCAACCATTACTTCGGGTTTATATGTATCGATCGACAGGGGGCGTCCGCACCCCCTCAGAGCTTCAATGACCGGCATGATCCGATCCAGCTCTTCCTGCAGTGGGACAGGTTCCGAACCGGGTCGGGACGATTCAGCGCCGATATCGATGATATCGACACCTTCAGCTATCATTTCTTCCGCATGTTTCAACGCCGAAGACAGGGAAAAATACTTCCCGCCATCTGAAAAGGAATCCGGCGTGATATTCAGAATACCCATCACGATCGGCCGATATTCTTTTCCTTCCAGCGCAAAACGGGTGCGGCCACATTGAAAAACCTTCATTTTGTTTTTCCGGAATTAAAAAAAGGGCGAGACGATGCTCACCCTTTCTGATTAAATTTACCTGTCAATCAAACTGGAGCCGTCGCACTTTCCGTCACTTCAGGATCTTCATCCTTCGGTGGCAGGGAAGGTGGCGTCGATTTTGGTGGACGAGGATCGATACCATCCATGATATCGTTGACCTGATCGGCATCCAGCGTTTCCCACTCCAGCAGCAACTGGGCCATTTTTTCGACCTTGTCACGGTTTTCTTCCAGCAATTTGCGAGCCAGCGCATACTGCTGATCCAGAATGGCGCGGATTTCGTTATCGACTTTTTGCTGTGTCGCTTCAGAAACCGTTTTCGCCGCCATACGGCCACCATAGAACATATCCTGTTCGGTATCTTCGTACACCATGGTACCCAGCGTTTCGGACATACCGTAACGGGTGACCATTGCACGGGCAAGCTTGGTTGCACGTTCAAAGTCGTTTGAAGCGCCTGTAGACATCTGATGCATGAAGATTTCTTCGGCAATACGGCCGCCAAAGAGAATGGAAATTTCTTCCAGCATCTTGTCTTTGTACATGTTGATACGGTCGTGTTCAGGCAACTGCCAGGTCAGGCCCAATGCATGGCCACGAGGCATAATCGTTACCTTGTGAACCGGATCGGCCTTAGGCAGAAGCTTGGCGACAACGGCATGGCCGGACTCATGATAAGCCGTATTGGCACGTTCCTCGTCACGCATGACGAAGGATTTGCGTTCCGGCCCCATCAGGATCTTGTCCTTGGCATCCTCGAAATCCTGCATTTCAACCAGCCGTTTGTTACGGCGCGCTGCAAACAGGGCAGATTCGTTCACCAGATTGGCCAGATCGGCACCGGAAAAGCCCGGAGTGCCGCGAGCCAGAACGCTGGCATTGACATCCGGCGAAATCGGTACCTTGCGCATATGAACGTTCAGGATCTGTTCGCGGCCGCGGATATCCGGCAAACCGACAACGACCTGTCTGTCGAAACGTCCCGGACGCAGCAAGGCTTTATCCAGAACATCCGAACGGTTCGTCGCAGCGACGACAATCGTACCGGAATTCGGTTCGAAACCATCCATTTCAACCAGCAACTGGTTCAGGGTCTGTTCGCGTTCATCGTTACCGCCGCCCATACCGGCGCCACGATGACGACCGACAGCATCGATTTCATCGATGAAAATAATGCATGGAGAATGTTTTTTCGCCGTTTCGAACATGTCGCGGACGCGGGACGCACCCACACCGACGAACATTTCAACGAAATCCGAACCCGAAATGGAGAAAAACGGCACTTTGGCTTCACCGGCAATCGCACGGGCCAACAGGGTTTTACCGGTACCCGGAGGGCCGACCAGCAGCAAGCCACGGGGGATACGGCCGCCCAGTTTCTGGAATTTGTTCGGATCGCGAAGGAAATCGACGACTTCGATCACTTCTTCCTTGGCTTCGTCGCAACCGGCAACGTCGGTAAATGTGACCGTATTGCTCTTTTCATCGATCATGCGCGCCTTGGACTTGCCGAACGAGAATGCGCCTCCCTTTCCACCGCCCTGCATCTGGCGCATGAAGAAAATCCATACACCGATCAGGAGAAGCATCGGGAACCATGAAATGAAGATCTGCGACCAGAACGAAGGTTCTTCCGGTGGCTTGACGTCGAACTGGACGCCACTGTCCACCAGGTCGCCGATCAGGCCGCGGTCAAGATAGGTCACCCCGGTCTTGACTTTCTTTCCATCCGCCGTTGTCGCGATAATCGTCCGGTCCTCAATGACAACATCCTTCACTTTCCTGGCTTTGACTTCGTCAAGAAACTGGGAATAGTTGATAGCGACGGCACCGGCCCCAACATTACGGTCTGTAAAATGTTTGAATGTCGTAAGAAGTACGATAATGATGGCAGCCCAGATGCCTACCCTGACAAACATGTTATTCACAAAGACTCCTCAGACGCCCATGCGTCAGTTTCAGATAGAGATAATTTTACAATCATTTTCAGACATCTGCCATCCACAGAGATCAATCCCGCAAAACTCTGTTGAAGCAAGGGTCATGCCTTTTCGAATTGATGACGATAACCCGGATAATCATTTGTTACATCCAATTTTACAAAGAGTTTCAAAAACGCATTATTCTAATCGGAAGGATGCCGCAATCGACGTCCCAGCAAAAATATTTCTGACGAATAATCGCGGCTGGCTTTCGGTTTTTTCGGGATCACCGTCACAAACGTTTCACGAAAATTCTTCAGAATATCGTTATAGCTGCTTCCGTTAAAACATTTGACCAGCAAGGCACCCGACGGTTTCAGGTGAGCCTGAGCAAAGTCGAGTGCCAGTTCCATCAGGTATTCCACACGTGCCGCATCGGCAGACGCTATACCGGACAAGTTGGGGGCCATATCCGATAATACAAGATCCGCTTTTCTGCCTTGCAACAAATTTTCCAGTTCCTGCAAAACCGATTCCTCGCGAAAGTCGCCCTGAAAGAAATGGACACCTTCAATCGGCTCCATGGGCAACAGATCCAGCCCGATAACCGTCCCGTTCAACTGGTTTGCTCCGGCATTCCCCAACTTGCGAACGACGTACTGCGACCAGCTTCCGGGTGTGCTTCCCAAATCGACGATGACCTGCCCCGGTTTGATTAAATGTGCATCCTCATCGATTTCGATCAGCTTGTAAGCGGCCCGGGCACGATAACCTTCTTTTTGCGCCATTTTGACAAAAGGATCGTCCAAATGATTTTTCATCCAGCTTTTATTGAATTTATTCTTTGACATTCGCGTAAAATACAGTTTTTCAAAGGAACATTATGTTGAAACTCAATTCTGAACAACGAAGCCAGTTAAGATCGCAGGCTCACAGTCTCGACCCGGTCGTCATGATCGGCGATGCCGGCCTGACCGATGCCGTTTTGAAAGAAATCGACGTCAGCCTGAATGCCCACGAGCTTATCAAAATCCGTGTTTTCGGCGACGACCGCGTCGCCCGTCTCGATATGCTTGAATCCATTTGCGCGCAAATGGATGCCGCTCCCATTCAACACATCGGCAAACTGCTGGTCATTTACCGTCCCAAAAAAGAAGACAGTCAAAAACCTCTCTCAACCGACAAAAAAGGCAAGGGACTGAGAACAGCAACCACATTCAAACCGGGTTCGGGAAGCATCAAAAACCGGGTAAAGAAAGTGGTTTTGAAAGGCAACGAACGGGTAACGGCCGGTGGCCTGGTCAAACGCAGCAAAGCGCGTCCGGCAAGCGCAAAAAAGAAAGCGCTCGCCAGATAAATTCAATCAGATATACAACACTTCCAGGATTTCGTATTCCCGAACGCCCGCCGGAGCATTGACCTCGACGACATCGCCTTCTTCCCGTCCGATCAATGCTCTTGCCATAGGCGACGTGATCGAAATCTTGAATTCTTTCAAATCGGCCTCATCGTTTCCGACGATCTGATAGGTCACCCGGTCACCCGTTTCCAGATCCTCGACGGAAACGGTTGCCGCAAAAACGATCTTGCCGTTCGTATTCAGGGTTGTCGGATCGATAATCTGTGCGGAAGAAAGTTTGCTTTCCAGCTCGGCAATACGCCCCTCGATAAATGCCTGACGTTCTTTTGCGGCATCGTATTCGGCATTTTCAGACAAATCGCCATGCGAACGGGCTTCCGCGATAGCGGCGATCACTTCATAACGGTCCTTGGTTTTCAACCGTTGTAACTCATCGCGCAACATTTGGGCGCCACGGACAGTAACAGGTATAGAACTCATTTTCCTTCTCTCAAAAAACGGGCGAGGCTTTCAAGACACGTAACATGTCGAAAAGCCTCGCGAAAAAATATCAAATTGTATTGTCAGATCATTGTAAAGACTGATGCAGGCTTTGCATGCTGTAGACATTGATCTGGTCCATGCATGCAATGCCCTGTACGGCAGCTTCTGCTCCGGCAATGGTCGTAATGGTATTGATACGGGCTGCCAGGGCCGACGTTCGGATCGTCCGTGAATCGAAAATGGCATTGCGTTTTTCTTCTACCGTATTGATGACCATAACGATCTCGTGATTCTTGATCACGTCACCGATATGCGGACGTCCTTCAGCGACCTTGTTGACGGTTTCGGCATCAATGCCTGCCTCACGCATTACACTGGCTGTACCTCTCGTAGCCATGATGGTGAAACCCATCTGGACCAACGCCCTGGCAACCTTGACCGCTCTTGGCTTGTCACTGTCCTTGACCGACAGGAACACCTTGCCGGTACGCGGCAAATTGACGCCTGCCGCCATCTGCGACTTGACGAAAGCTTCACCAAAAGTCTTGCCGACACCCATGACTTCACCGGTGGATTTCATTTCAGGCCCCAGAATGGTATCCACACCCGGGAATTTCACGAACGGGAAGACCGCTTCCTTGACGCTGAAATAAGGCGGAATGACTTCTTTTTCGATGCCCTGCTGTTCCAGCGATTGCCCTACCATGCAGCGTGCCGCGATCTTGGCCAGTGGTTTGCCGGTCGCCTTGGAGACAAACGGAACGGTTCTGGAAGCGCGAGGATTGACTTCCAGCACGTAAACGACATCCTGCAGTTTGCCATCCACTTCCTGATGCTGGATAGCGAACTGGACGTTCATCAGGCCGACCACATTCAGGCCTTTGGCCATCAGTGCCGTCTGGCGTTTCAGTTCTTCAATCGTTTCTTTTGCCAGCGAGTAAGGAGGCAGGGAACAGGCCGAATCGCCAGAATGGACACCAGCCTGTTCAATATGTTCCATGACGCCGCCGATGAAAGTACGCTTGCCGTCGGAGAGACAGTCCACGTCCACTTCGATCGCGTCATTTAAGAACCGGTCGAGCAGAACAGGGGAATCGTTCGAGACTTTGACCGCTTCACGCATGTAGCGTTCAAGGCTGGCCTGATCGTGAACGATTTCCATTGCACGGCCACCCAGAACGTAGGATGGGCGGACAACGATCGGATAACCGATTTCTTCAGCCAGTCTCAACGCTTCTTCTTCAGTGCGGGCCGTTCTGTTTGGCGGCTGGCGCAAATCCAGATCTTTCAGGAGTTTCTGGAAACGTTCACGGTCTTCCGCAGCATCGATCATGTCCGGAGAAGTACCGACAATAGGCACGCCGTTGGCTTCCAGATCAAGCGCCAGCTTCAGGGGAGTCTGCCCGCCGTACTGGACGATCACACCATAAGGTTTTTCCTTGTCGACGATTTCAAGCACGTCTTCCAGCGTCAGCGGCTCGAAATACAGACGATCGGAAATATCGTAGTCGGTCGATACGGTTTCAGGGTTACAGTTGACCATGATCGTTTCGTAACCGTCTTCACGCATCGCCATGGCAGCGTGAACGCAGCAGTAATCGAATTCGATACCCTGACCGATACGGTTCGGGCCACCGCCCAGAACCATGATTTTTTTCTTGTTCGTCGGTTCGGCTTCGCATTCCTCATCATAGGTGGAATACATGTAAGCCGTATTTGTGGCAAATTCCGCTGCACAGGTATCGACCCGTTTGTAAACCGGACGGATACCGAATTCATGACGCTTGTCGCGAATGACCTTATCGGTCGTTTTCAACAACCAGGCCAGACGCTTGTCGGAAAAGCCTTTCTGTTTCAGCTTGAACAGCGTGTCCTTGTCCAGATCGTCGACTTTTTGCTGGTCGAGCCACAATTCGATATCGACGATTTCCTTGATCTGCGAAAGAAACCACGGATCAATACGGGTCAGATTGTGAACTTCTTCCATCGTGAATCCCTGTGCGAATGCATCGCCGACGTACCAGATTCTTTCCGGTCCCGGCTCGCCCAGTTCTTCCTTGATGACTTCATGATCACGGGTTTTCTCGTTCATACCTTCGACGCCGACTTCAAGGCCACGCAGCGCTTTCTGGAACGATTCCTGGAAAGTACGGCCAATTGCCATGACTTCGCCGACCGATTTCATCTGGGTTGTCAGATGGGAATCGGCGGAAGGGAATTTTTCGAACGTGAAACGGGGTACTTTCGTGACGACATAATCGATGGTCGGTTCGAACGAGGCAGGTGTTGCGCCTCCGGTAATGTCGTTGCGCAATTCATCCAGGGTAAAACCGACAGCCAGCTTGGCCGCCACTTTCGCGATCGGGAAACCGGTTGCCTTGGAAGCCAGTGCAGAGGAACGGGAAACACGCGGATTCATTTCGATGACGATCATGCGACCGTCTTTCGGATTGATCGCGAACTGGACATTGGAACCGCCGGTATCGACACCGATTTCACGCAGAATGGCAATAGAGGCATTGCGCATGATCTGGTATTCCTTGTCCGTCAGTGTCTGGGACGGTGCCACCGTGATCGAGTCACCGGTATGAACGCCCATCGGGTCAAGGTTTTCAATCGAGCAAACGATGATGCAGTTGTCCACCCGATCGCGGACCACTTCCATTTCAAACTCTTTCCAGCCGATCAGCGATTCTTCTATGAGAAGTTCATTGGTTGGGGACGCTTCAAGGCCGCGACGGCAAATCGTTTCGAAT
This sequence comes from uncultured Oxalobacter sp., assembly GCA_905202055.1. GTDB lineage: Bacteria > Pseudomonadota > Gammaproteobacteria > Burkholderiales > Burkholderiaceae_D > Oxalobacter. Next base: position 17,004 of record CAJKQK010000020.1, on the reverse strand, counting down.
TCTTCTTCGTTGTAGGCAATCCCGCCACCCGTTCCACCCAGAGTGAACGACGGTCTGATAATGACGGGGAAACCAAGCTGTTTCTGGACATCCCATGCTTCTTCCAGGGAATGGGCGATACCGGAACGGGCGGAAGAAAGGCCGATCTTCGTCATCGCTTCCTTGAACTTTGCACGGTCTTCAGCCTTGTCGATCGCTTCCGGCGACGCACCGATCAGTTCGACATTGTATTTTTCCAGAACACCATTGCGGTAAAGGTCGAGCGCACAGTTCAATGCGGTCTGGCCACCCATCGTGGGCAGAATGGCATCCGGCCGTTCCTGTTCGATAATCCGTTCAACGACTTTCCAGGTAATCGGTTCGATAAAGGTCACGTCCGCCGTTTCAGGATCGGTCATGATCGTCGCAGGATTGCTGTTGACCAGAATGACCTTGTAACCTTCCTCTCTCAAAGCCTTGCAAGCCTGGGCGCCGGAATAGTCGAATTCACAAGCCTGTCCAATGATAATAGGGCCGGCGCCAATAATGAGAATGCTCTTGATGTCTGTACGTTTTGGCATATTTTCCGCATTTGTATCTGTTGTCACTCCACCGGATACGGTAAGGAGTCGCTCTGCTCTTTTTACTGCTTTGCCGGAGCGGCAGGATGCCGATCCGGCTTTTGATTATTTGCTTTTTTTCGCTGTTTCCATCAGACCGACAAACCGGTCGAAGAGGTAATCGACGTCACCGGGCCCCGGTGATGCTTCCGGATGACCCTGAAAACAGAAAGCCGGTTTGTCCGTACGTGCAAACCCCTGGAGGGAACCGTCGAAAAGGGATTTGTGCGTCACTTTGCAATTGGACGGCAATGTCGATTCATCGACTGAGAAGCCATGATTCTGCGAGGTGATCAACACCTTGCCCGTTTCGATATCCTGCACAGGATGGTTCGCGCCATGATGGCCGAATTTCATTTTCTGTGTTTTCGCACCGGCAGCCAGCGCCATGATCTGGTGACCCAGACAAATACCGAAAGTCGGAACCCCCTTTTCGATCAGGTCACGCGCCGCTTCAATCGCATAAGTACAAGGCTGTGGATCGCCAGGGCCATTCGACAGGAAAACCCCATCCGGAGACAGCTTCATGACATCAGCTGCCGTGGATTGGGCAGGCAGTACGGTCACTTTACAGCCACGATCCGTCAGCATGCGCAGGATATTGCGTTTGACGCCGAAGTCGAAAGCGACGACATGATATTTGTGGTCGCCCAGCTGTCTGTAACCTGTGCCCAGTTCCCAACCGGCTTCCGTCCACTCATAGGCCTTGTCCGTCGTGACTTTTTTGGCAAGATCCTGGCCGGAAAGGCCCGAACAGGCTTTTGCCAGCTCGATCGCTCTCTTTTCGTCGCCACCGACGACGATAGCGCCGCTTTGTGAACCCTTTTCACGCAAAATGCGGGTCAGTTTTCGCGTATCGATACCGGCAATCGCGACGATATTTTCTTCTTTCAAATAATCCGGCAGGGATTTGATTGCCCGGAAATTGGAAATGACCGGCTGGACATCCTTGACGATGAAACCGGCTGCCTGTATTTTTCTGGATTCGACATCTTCGGCGTTGACACCCGTATTGCCGATATGTGGATAAGTCAGGGTGACGATCTGGCCGCTGTAACTCGGATCAGTCAGAATCTCCTGATAACCCGACATGGAAGTGTTGAAAACAACTTCTCCGGCAGTTTCACTTGAGGCGCCAATGGAATAGCCGTGAAAAACAGTGCCGTCTGCAAGCGCCAAAACGGCTGGAACCTGTTGACCGAAAGGGAATTGCAAGGTAACTCCTTTTAGTGTTACCGCAACAGCACTGCCTCACTGGGCCGCATCAATCTACCGAACAGGGTTTTTACCCGTTCGGGGGCTTGATTCAAATTTTATTTGGGGTCAAACGACGCAGGCGCTACGGTAATGATTGAATTCGTTTAGCTATCCAATTATATCCGAGAATAAATATGCCAGCAAACACCCTGCCCGTTATTTTTCCGAATATCCCAACCCCATCGCTTCGCGAACGTCCCTCATCGTTTCACCGGCCAGCTTGCGCGCTCTTTCGCAACCGTGTTCGACGATTTCACGCACCAGTTTCGGTTTGGCGACGTATTGCTGCGCCCGTTCCTGCATGGGTTCCAGCTCGCGGACAACAGCATCGATAATCGGCTGTTTGCACTGGATACAACCGATTCCGGCCGAGCGGCATCCCTTCTGCACCCATTCCTTCGTTTCATCATCGGAATAAACTTCATGGAACAGCCAGACAGGGCATTTGTCCGGATCGCCCGGATCGGTCCGTCTGACTCGTGCCGGATCGGTCTGCATCGTCCGGATTTTCCGGGCAATCGTTTCCCTGTCGTCGCGCAGGGCAATCGTATTGCCGTAACTTTTCGACATTTTCGCGCCATCGAGCCCCGGCAAACGCGAGGCTTCAGTCAACAATGCCTGAGGTTCGGCCAGAATCTGCTTGCGGCTGCCGAGCAGGTAACCGTAGAGCAACTCCCTGTCTGCCGTGGAGAGACTGCCTGCATGATCCAGCATGGCCTGAGCCTTTTCCAGCGCTTGTGCATTGCCTTTTTCCTGATATTCGGTACGCAATTCCAGAAATACCTTTGACGGCTGCTTGCCCAGCTTCTTCGCGCTTTCCTGCGCTTTTTCGTCGAACCCTTTTTCACGGCCGTACATATAGTTGAAACGGCGCGCCAGTTCACGCATGATTTCCATATGCGGCAACTGGTCTTCCCCGACAGGCACCTTGTTGGCACGATACACCAGTACGTCAGCTGCCATCATCAACGGATAGCCGAGAAAACCGTAAGTCGTCAAATCCTTGTGCGCCAGTTTCTGGATCTGGTCCTTGTAAGTCGGAACGCGTTCGAGCCATGACAAGGGCGTAGACATACTCATCAGCAAGGTCAGCTCCGCATGTTCCAACACTTTCGACTGAATGAAAATCGTGGCTTTTTCAGGATCGATACCGGCAGCCAGCCAGTCGATCACCATTTCCCATGCATTCTTTTCGATCGATTCCACTTCATCGTAATGGGTCGTCAGGGCATGCCAGTCTGCAACGAAAAAGAGACTTTCCACTTCAGATTGAATGCGAACCCAGTTTTTGATGGCACCGTGGTAATGGCCAAGATGCAGCGCACCGGTCGGGCGCATGCCGGAAACAACTCGATCAGGATACATAATGAATGACTAAGTGAGTAAATAAATCAAAGGATATAAAAACAGATTGACGACCCAGCGGCCCAAAGCCATCACCGGACGCATCCAGTAAGTCGTCAGTCCCAGATAAACCAGTCCGAGAACGATGAAAAATCCATATCGTTCAACCTGCGCGAACTTGTATGCCAGATTCATCGGCAACAGACTTGTCATTATGCGTCCTCCGTCCAAAGGAGGCAATGGGAAAAGATTGAAAGCGAAAAGAACCAGATTCACGATGATTCCGACTTCTGCCATCTGGAGGAAAATCCCGCTCTGGACATGGGCGGCAAGCAGAATGATTTTCAGGATTGCCCATAAAAGCGCCATGATCAGGTTGGATACAGGACCGGCCAGCGCGACCAGTGCGGAATCGCGGCGCGGGTGCCTTAACTGGCCGAAATTGACCGGAACGGGTTTGGCATAACCGAAAATGAACGGGCTGCCCAGCATTAATAATGCAACCGGAATGATGACCGTTCCAAACGGATCGATATGTTTTATGGGATTCAGGGTCATCCGCCCCTGTACGTATGCGGTCGAGTCCCCCAGATATTTCGCGACGAAGGCATGCGACGCCTCATGCAGCGTAATGGCAAACAACAGGGGGATCGCCCAGACAATGGCAGTTTCCAGAATATTATCCATTTCAAGCATCCCCAAAGCGCGACAACCGGCAGAACCGGACGTACATGAACATTTAAAATATTACAGGCCGATCAGGGCCGGATCCCCCTTGCCGCTGCGAACCAGTTCGGCTTCCCTGCCCGTCAGATCGACCACCGTCGTCGGCAGCAAACCGCAAGCGCCACCATCCACAACGGCATCGACCAGTTTTTCCAGTCTTTCCTGAATGACGTCCCCTTCAGTATAAGGGTCTTCCTCACCGGGCAAAATTACGGTAGTGCCGATAAGGGGTTCTCCCAGTTCATCCAGCAAGGCCTGAACGATACGGTTATCAGGAATACGCAAGCCAATCGTTTTCCGGGACGGATGTGAAAGACGGCGTGGCACTTCTTTTGACGGCCTCAAAATAAACGTAAATGCTCCCGGCGTCGCCGATTTCAGAAGACGGTATGAACCGTTATCGACCTGTGCGTAAGATCCCACCTCCTTCAGATCCCGGCACAACAATGTCAGCAAATGACGTTCGTCGATCTGGCGAATCTGCCTGATACGGTCAACTGCCGCCTTGTCGTCAAGACGGCAGACCAGCGCGTAACTTGAATCCGTCGGCAATACGATGACACCTCCGGCACGAATGATATCGGCCGCTTTTTTTACCAGCCGGTCTTGTGGATCGACTGGATGAATTTCCAAATATTGACTGGTCATTTTCAATTTTCCATTATGGTGTCCGTTTATCAGACACGGGAACTTCGCAGGGCTTCAATCCTTTTCTCAATAGGAGGATGGGAGGCGAAAAGCGCTGCCAGACCGCTACGGCCGTTAATACCGGCCATCGCGACATTTTTAGGCAAATCGCCTGATTCCATTTGCCCCAGACGCATCAGGGCATGAATCATCGGCTGCTTGTTGTGAAGCAATCTGGCTGAACCGGCATCGGCACGATATTCGCGGTATCTCGAGAACCAGGCGACAATAATCGACGCCAATACCCCAAACAGAATTTCACACACGATAACCGTCGCAAAATAGCCGAGTCCGTAACCGCCCCTTGAATCCGAATTGCGTGACAAAAGATTGTCGACAAAAAAACCGACAACACGCGCCAGGAAAACCACGAACGTATTCAACACACCCTGAATCAGGGTCAGCGTCACCATATCGCCATTGGCGACGTGAGCGATTTCGTGCCCGAGCACTGCTTCGATCTCTTCATGGTTCATGCCTTGCAACAAACCGGTCGATACAGCCACCAGAGCCGAATTCTTGAAAGCGCCGGTTGCAAATGCATTCGGTTCGCCATCGTAAACAGCCACCTCAGGCATGTTGATTCCGGCTTCCCGGGACAATTTGCCAACCGTAGAGAGAAGCCAGTTTTCCGTCGAATTCGTGGGTGTCGTAATGACACGTGCGCCAGTTGACCATTTCGCCATCGGCTTGCTGATCAACAGTGAAATGATCGATCCGGTAAAACCGACCACCAGCGAAAACACGAGCAGATTGCCCAGATTCAGCCCGGTGCCGTACAGATAACGGTTGACGCCCAAAAGCGACAGCACAATCGACATGACCAGAATGACGGCCAGATTGGTTGCCAGAAAGAGAAATATTCTTTTCATGAGTTGATTCCGCTATTATTTTTACAGAAAAACAGTACATAAGTCCGCTTACTGAAAATTCAAGACATTTCAGTGAATCTTGACACCGAAAAAAGGCTGTTCGATTAATATTTTTCACAAGATGGTGAAATATAACGGCAAAACCGGCTTCGTGCAGCCTTTTTATCGTTTCAATCCGTAACAGCAGCGGCAAAAACTATTTCCAGTCTTTCCAGACGGTCTCGACCGGGCAAGGAAAATCGGGAAGGCAACCGACATCGACAGGTGATTCACCCGGTGCATGAAAATCCGATCCCGCGGAAACCAGCAGCCCGTACCGTTTGGCCAGACGCGCAAATTCAAGGTACTGATCGGGGCTGTGACTTCCCGTCACCGCTTCTATGCCTGTGCCGCCCAGCTGCTTGAATTCATCGAGAAATGCGTAAAGCGCCACATCCTTCAATGGATAACGGCCCGGATGCGCCACAATTGCCGTTCCACCTGAATTCAGAATCCATTCCATCGATTCAGTCAGTGTCGCCCACTGATGCCGGATGTAAGCAGGAGCACCGTCTCCGAGAAAACGGTCGAACGCATTGGAGATATTGGAACAGACACCGCTTTCCACCAGAAAACGGGCAAAATGCTTTCTGGAGATCAGACTCGGATTCGTCACGTATTTCAGGGCACCTTCATACGCGCCCGGAACGCCCAGCTCCGCCAGCCTTTCCCCCATACGTTGCGCCCGTTCAATACGGCCTGAACGGTTTCTGCGCAGATTTTCGATAAGGACCGGGTCGTTTTCATCAACATTCAGACCGACAATATGAATCGAGGTACCGGCCCAGGTTATCGAAATCTCCACGCCGGAAACCAGCTGGATTCCATGTATGGCGGCTGCCTTTTTCGCTTCCGTGATTCCCCCCACCTCGTCATGATCGGTGAGAGCCAGAACCTTGACCCCATTGGCGTGTGCGCGCTCGACCAGTTCGGTCGGCGATAAAACCCCGTCCGATATACGGGAATGAGAATGAAGATCGAAATTCAGCATAATAAATATAACCTGACTTTATAAAGAGATATTCTACGACGTTTAGCCGAAGGCTGCATTGAAAGGATCGCCCCTTAGACGAGAAACCCGTCGATCAAATCCGCCACAACCTCCGGCTGGTCGTGCTGAAGCATGTGGCCCGCATCGTCCACCAGAGCGATACGAACATCCCTGATATAGGCAGCGCGTCTCCTGATTTCTTCCTGTGCTTTCTCCTGATCTTTCATCCGGATGCCAAGAAGGGAATGTTTGCCCTCCACAAACAACACTCTTGCCTCGATCCGGCTCCAGCATGCAAGTATCTCATCCAGACGGGAAAGGACTGGCAGCGATTTATGTTTGGGATCGGCCATGATGATCCGTTCTCCCCGATCATTTTCTTCTGACCAGTAACCGGCGAGAAATCTCGCCCGTTCCCTTGTCAGACGAGGATTGTTTTGTTGAAGACGGTCGGCAACCGCCTCCCTGTCGCGATAGGATCTCAGTCGTTCCGGATATTTTCTGGCATCAAGCCACCTCTCCAGTCTTTCAGGCGCCATTTCAGGCCGGTTTTCGACGATCCCGTACCCTTCAAGGCTGATCAGTTGCGCTACACGTGACGGACGGACGCCGGAATAGACGCTGGTGATATTGCCACCCAGACTGTGCCCCAAAAGACGTACAGGTTCATCAGGCGAATAGTGATTCAGTATCGCTTCCAGGTCTGCCAGATAATCGGGAAACCAGTAGCCACCCGGTGCCCATTGTGAATGGCCAAAGCCCCTCAAATCGGGAGCGATGACATGCCAGTCGCGTTTCATGGCATCCACGATAAACTGGAAAGACGCGGAAATATCCATCCAGCCGTGAACCATAAACAGTTTCGGTGCATCGGGGTCACCCCAGTGACGCATGCACAGACGCATATTGTTCAGATGCACAAATTCGGTACGCGACGCTTTCATTGGCAGATTCAATTCGTTGGGAGACAAAACAGGTCATTATAATCAAGCTGACGCGATTGAAAATAATCAGATACGAAAAAAAAGAAATTATATAAATATTTTTTATCCACCCGCCATATTGAATTTTCATTTCAGTCTGATGACTCCGCCACAAGGAAAGGTACAATAAGCGATTCAAACTGATTTACGATTCTGAACACACTTTCATATGGCTATTTATCGACTGGGCGAACATACGCCGCAAATTCATCCGACCGCTTTCATTGCAGAAAATGCCACCATCATCGGCAACGTCATCATCGGGGCTCATGCCTCGGTGTGGTACAACGTGACTGTCCGGAGTGACAATGACAGGATTGTCATCGGCGAAAACTCCAACATCCAGGACGGGGCTGTCCTGCATGCCGATCCGGGGCGTCCTCTCACACTGGGCAAAAACGTCACCGTCGGACACATGGCCATGCTGCACGGATGTACCATCGGAGACGGTACGATGGTCGGCATTCGCGCCACGGTCATGAACGGTTCCTTCATTCCTGAAAACTGTCTGGTCGGTGCCGGATCGCTCGTGACGGAAAACAAGACGTTCGAGCCGAACAAGGTATTGATGGGCGCTCCTGCACGGGCCATCAGAACAATGGACGACAAAACAGCCGCAAAAATGCCACGGGCCGCGGATCATTACGTCTGGAACAAACAGCGTTTTCTGGACAAGCTTGAAAAAATCGGGGGTGAAGAAACCTCAATGCAAAACCTTGATGAAACTTCAGCGAAGTGAAGACTTTTTACCATAAGTATCCTAGCCGCGGTAAAATCCGCACTTTCAAAACGGAACGTTCAGCATGACAGACCAACTCCAGAAATTTCTTTTCCAGCAGGCAGCCGTTCGGGGTGAATTCGTTGAAATCGGAAAAGCCTGGTCACAGATACAGTCGAACCATCATTACCCGACATCCGTCACCAGGCTGTTAGGTGAAATGATCGGTGCAGCCGTCCTTTTGTGCGGCAACATCAAATTCAACGGCGCCCTCATCCTTCAGATTCAGGGTGACGGTCCTGTTCGCCTTCTCGTGGTCGAGTGTGATTCCGCACTGCACATCCGCGCAACGGCCAAGCTGGATTCAGAAGCCGTCATTGGCGACGATGCCACGTTTACAGACCTGATCAATGCTCATGGCAAAGGGCGTTTCGTCATCACGCTCGATCCCCACGACAAGGTTCCGGGCCAACAACCGTATCAGGGCATCGTCTCGCTGGAGGGCGATACCATTTCACAAGTCATTGAAAACTATATGAAGCAATCCGAACAGCTGGACACCCGCATCCGGCTGGCCGCGAACAAAGACGTCATCCGGGGCCTGCTCCTGCAAAAAATGCCGTCGAAAACCGGACCGGACGGCATCAGTGAAAAAAATGAAGAGGAAGAAAATGCCTGGCAACACCTTGCCGCACTGGCATCGACCTTAAAGCCAAAGGAAATGCTGGAAACCGATATCGATACATTGAGGCACCGTCTTTTCTGGGAAGAGGACGTTTATATGTTCGATCCCCTGACTCCTGAATTCCAGTGCACCTGCAGCCGTGACAAGGTCGCCCACATGCTCAAAATGCTGGGAGAAAAAGAAGTTAACGATGCGCTTGCCGAACAGGGAGATTTATCGATTGATTGTGATTTTTGCGGACAGTCCTACCCCTTCGACAAGGACGATTGCGCACAAATCTTCACACCTGATCCGGACGACAGCACAGGCAATACGATTCACTGAACCATTTCGGGCCGGCATGAAAAAACACCCGGTTCAACCGGGTTTTTTCAATTTGACAATGAGATTGCTTATTCTTTGAATATCGGTGTCATCCATCAGTGCCGGCAATTCCAGAAGCTGTTTCATGACTTCTTCACTCTGAAGATGGTCGCCTCCAAGCGAATCCTGCAATACTTTCACCTGCATCTGCATCCGTTCCTGCATCAGATCAGCAGGACTGTCGAGCCCATAAACGATCTCGCAACGCAGAATATTTTCTTTCAGAGAGAATACATTGTCGGCGAGACGCTTTCCATAGCCGATATTGAGGCTTGCCATCGCTTTCAGGCCATTGTAGAAACGATGGGACAAAACGTTTTCGAGCTTGTCCGGCAATGAAGGCAATGCCTGCCATGCCGTATCATATTTTTCGTCGGCAGACATATCCAGAGACACATCGTCCGCATTCTGGCAAATCGCCGCCATCCGGTTCTCGATTTCCGAACAGAGCCTGAGTTTCTCAGGAAGCGATTTCAAAGCAGACTGAATTTTTTCCGCTTTCAAAATGGCAATTTTATCCCTGACTGCAGAAACGGCCATATCCAGCCTTTTTTGAAGTTCCGCTTCGGACTCTCTTGGAACATTGCCGATGCTCGCCCATTGTTTCAAAAGTCGGCCCAGCTGTTGTTCCATGCTGCCTGCCTCAGTCATGTCCATGCATTCCAGTTCGGCACAAACAGCTTCTTTCTGCTGAAGATGTTCCTGTCGTTCACTATCAGCCGCCTTGTTCTTTTCCATGCGTCTGTCGTGCAGATTTTCACAAACTTCGCGAAAACGGGACCAGAGTTTTTTGTCTTCCCGATTGTCGAGCGGGAAATTTTTGGCCGCTGTCTGCCATTTTTGCTGAACCGCCTTCAACAGTTTTCCGGAATCCCTGCTATCCGGATCGATTCCACGCACTTCCTCGATCATCTGTTCCCGCATCTCGACTTCGAGCTGCGACTGTTGGTAAAGCGCATCTCTCACTGGCTGCAACACGCTTGAAAAAGCGTCGTCCAGCCTTTTCTTTTCAGCCTTGCCGACCATTCCGATTTGTCGCCACATCTGTGAAATCTGGCGATAAAAATTAATGATCGTTTTCCAGTCCTTGTCTTTATTTTCCGGATCGAAAAATATGGGGTCAAGACTGTCGACGAACGCCCTGGCATTGTCGATAATGGCTTCGGCCTTCAAAACGTTTTCATGACGTTCTTCAGCCTGTTTTCTGGCATATTCAAGAACCGGTTCATAAGCACGATTGCACAAGGTATCGAACTCGACCCACTGTGCCCTGGCGGCGGTACCCGATACGGCAGCCAGCGACTTCCACTGTTCACGCGCATTCACAATGGAAGATGAAAGCTCGTCAATCGACAAATCCTGTTCAGGCAGCGATTCGACAAAGCGGATGAGTTTTTCACGGGACTGTTGGCCTCCCCATTTCGCCCAGCCTTTCAGGCGACGGATTTCGCTTTTCGATTCAGTCAATTGATTCCGCTGCAGGTCGGACAAATCCAGTTTGTCGAGATCAAGACGGTTCAGGGCTTCATCATGCGTGAAAGCCTCCTGTGCAAGGCCTGCTTCAATTGCCTGTTGCATCGCTTTGAAGTGTTCATCGAAATATTCCCGGGCTTCATTGTCCGGCAAATCCAGTTTGGGCAACGATGTGGCGACATCGGCAATCTCGACAATGGCACGGCATAAAACATTCTGATAACGCTCGTCCAGTTCAGAGCGCTTTTCCGCATTTCGCAACTTCGGCAAATCCTGCCAGATTTTCTCGAGTTCATCTTTTTTCAAATCAGCCGAATCGAGCTGTTCCCACTTTTCCAGCCAGCCGACACGTTCCAACACAGACTGAAATTCCTGTGCATACAGATCGGACTGCTCTTTAAGGGTATCCAGCCTGGTTTCCAGAGCGGAAAAAGCCTGGCGCGGCAACGAAAGCCATTCCGGCGACCGCTTCCATCCATTTATTCTGGCGCCGATGTCTTCAAGTATCGCAGAACGCTCATCAGGAGGCAGACTGCCGTTGATTCCGATTTCCGAAAGCCTGGCATCTGCCGCTTTCAATTCCCATTGCAACTCCACCTGAAGAGCCAGTCTGGAAGTCAGTTGTGAATGAAGGGAATTGAATTGGGCCAGCAACTCGGAGGACAAGAGACCGTTGTCGGCTGACGTGATCACTTTCCACTCGCGGTCCAGTTCTGCGACAAGATTGGGGGTCAAACCGGGTTCCTGCACCAGACGGGCCGCTTTTTCAATACAGGCCCCGACGTCAGCAAAAAATTTGTCGGAAAAAGCCAGTTCATTGAGACGGGTTTGCACGAGGCGATAAACCCGGCGATCTGTTTTGACGACAGCTGCCCTGACTTTTTCCAGCGCGTCTTTGGACTGAATTTTCCGGGCGGCAATGAAACGTGCGTCGGCAAACTTGCATTGCAGAACGAACTCCGCAATCAGCAAATCGTCACCAGACAATTGTTCCGCCTGCTGTAAAGCCTCCTGTTTGGCAAGCTGCGATTCAGATGGCGCTTTCCGGACAGCTGGCTGCGGGATGGCTTTCTGACGCTTTTTACGGAAGCAATTTAATAGAAAATTCAGCATAAACCCTGGAATCCGGTTTCATAAAAAAATACATGATATCAAGCCGTGAGGAAAATTAGCTTTTTCTTGTTAAAAAAAACAAAGATTTTTTACGAAAATTGAATTTATGACGCGTTTAGGCCGACAAAATGTCTGTAAACAAAGATAACGGAAAACGAGGGAAGAAAGTTACTACTGATAACCACGACAGATTTCATGCCCGAAATGCATAAAAACCAATCTGGCATAACAATCTATCGGGGACAGTAGTCAGATGTGCCGTTGACCGAATCAGTCAACCGACAACAATATCGGGAAATGATCAGGAATTGGCACAACTGCAATGGGACAGTTTGCAGCAGTCATTTGCAGGAGTGTCCTGTGCCGTTACCTGCGTATGGATATTGGCAAGCAGATCATAAGCCTGCGCTCTTTGACTTTGCAAGCCAAGCATAATTTCATGATCGAGACCCATGCTCATATAACATCTTTTCAAATGATCGGCATGTGCCCTGGACATTGATTTCTTCATAACAAACCTTTCTGTAAAATCTTTTTGAGATAATAGGAACCACCCGATCCGGTATTGCCCGATTAAGGTAAACCGGTGTGGCCATTCCAGAGCCGCGTGAAACCATTGTGTCACGCAACCATTTTGCTCCATCCTGAGAAACAGGTTCGGATTATTGGGTAAACAATCCGAATGGCAGACCTTGTATTATACCCTGTATTCCGTTTTTGCGTCAGCTACCCGCCAGACAGAGCTTTCCGGAACCGTATTCAATACCTCTTTTTCATTCAAATACTTACCTTCAAAGAGTTCTTTATCTTCTTTAATAAAACTCTCGGCCAGCGCAAACCAGCCCTCTTCAGTAACGCCGGCTGTGCCAGACATGCCCAATCCGCTTTCTTCATAATCGAGCAATTTGCCGTTCAGGTCGCAATATCGTTTGATTTCCGGCGCAAAGACCTGCCCGTCGATTATTCCGTGATCAGCTGCTTCCTTCAGGACTGACAGCAGCAAAACAACGCACACTGAAATATCTTTCCTGATGGCATCCATTTTTTCCACGACACCGGTTCTGGAATCATCGGCTTTTACAAAAGGCAAAATATATTTGTCGAAACGTCTTGCGCTGCGCTCCAGCTCGATTTTTTCAACCAGTGCATGCAGGCCTGCAGCCCCATCCATAACAGCCATTTTGTCCGCTTCACCACTAAGGCGTTCAAGCAATTTCCTGATCCGGTTGTTTTCATTGGCACAGACAATCCGGATATACGTATTCGATAACATGCTTGTCTCACACAAAAATTTCAGGATACAAAAAGGAAAAAACAGGAGGAACCGAATCGACACAATGACGTGTCAATAGATAAAAAACAGAAAAACGGATATCCACCGTCTGAAAATCTTAATATCAATCGTACGGGTGACGATTGAGGCAAAACAAATTCAATCCGGTATGAATTTTGAGAAACATGCTGTTATTTTCTTTTTGATTTTTCCGCATGAAATTGGATAAAGCTAAAAATATGCCTGCCGGAAAAATATCGGCAGGCATATATATGTTGATCCTGATAAATTTTTATTTGACACCAACCCGCATTCGATAACCGAAATCGATGTCGAATTCATCCGTACCGAACGTACCGGAAACGGCTTTTTCAAAAACCTGAACATCCTTTTCGATCAACTCCGGGGCTTTTTTCAGAATCGTCTGCAAGCTTCCCTGGCTTTTGGCAGGCTCTACAAGCCGTTCTGAAGTACACCTTTCCGTATTGGAAAAAACGATTTCCCTTGCATAGGTGAAATACCCGCTTCGGCGGATATTGGCCAGATGCCCTTCCTTGTTCCAGCGCACAAATGAATTCCTGACATCCGGGTTTGTTTCCTCTATTTCCAGCACTTTTCCGAACAGCTCCGTATAGGCTTTTTCTGCCTGCCAGTGGCAAGCCGGAGGCCAGTCACAATCGACCGTCGCAAATACACCGCCGGGTTTCAGAATACGATTGACTTCCGCCAGTGTCGATTCCGGTTCCATCCAGTGAAAAGACTGCGAACAGACAATGGCATCCACAGAAGCGTTTTCCAGCCCGGTCGCCCCTGAAAAACCCTTTCTGAAAGAAATGCCTTCCGTTTCTTTCAATTTCGCGACTGCGAGCATATCCTCGCTTGGCTCGATGCCGGTCAATTCGTCACAGTGGCCTTTCCAGACAAGTGAAGACAGGCCTGTCCCACAGCCCAAATCCACGACATGCCTAGGTTTTCTCCCCAGATAAGTCCGGATAATTTTAACGGGATAAAACGGCATCGCCGGTCTGGCGTGATCGTACACATCGGCAAAACCGGTGAAACGACCTGCATTTTTCGTGGCACTCGAATCCATTTCGCCCCTCCTCCGCCATAAAAAAACCCCTGCCGGTATCGTTCTCACGATACGACGACAGGGATATTTCGTCAATCGGGGACGGTTTAACCGCAGGAACCGATCGCCCCGCAAGCCGTACAGAAATCGCAGCCATCCTTGCGGATAACTGTCGTATTGCCACATTCGGTACACAGTTTGCCCGGCATTCTCAGGACGGTCGGACGAACGTCGCGAACCGGTTCGTCGGCAACCACACCCAGCGGTTTGACCGGATGGCCGTCCGGCATCAGGATACCCAGCATGGCATAACGGTGGATAACCAGTTGGGCAATGTACGCAACCGTGGACGGGAAGCTGGCCTGCCGCGCCTGTCCCGGAACACGTGCGAGAAAATCACCGCGTGGTTCCGCGTAATTCATGAGCTTGCGCAATTTCATGCCGATCCATGCCGGATCGATCACGCGCATATCGACGGAAAGAAGCTTGCACAGGCCGTCGAGCGCCCTGGGATGCCCGCCGGTCAATCCCATGCTGTAGGGACGACGTGTGCCATCCGGCATTTCCAGTTCTTTCAGCATCAGGACGAAATCGTCACCGGTGGAGGGGTTCTGTACGTCGGCAACCCATGCCAGCGTGCCGTCCGTTCCGGTTCTCGGTTCATGCGGCGTGAACAGGGCATCCAGTACCGGAGAAGGTTCATCTTCTTTGTGATCCAGCGCACCGAGCTGGTTATAACGCCACATCACGAGACGGGCCAGCGCAGCTGTTGTGCTTGGTACCTGAACGAATTCACCGTTTGGCGGCATCGGCATTTCAAATGAATCACCGCCGACATTGGAGAGCATGGTAAAGCGCTTGTGCAGCCAGCCCCTGTCGTTGGCACGCATGTCGATGGATAGCGTCTTGGCAATCGCATCCAGACCACGTGGCGTCTGGCCACCCAGCACCCACACTTCGAAAGGAATACCGTCATGGTCGGAAACGGCCACGGCGAATTCACCCTGAGGCGACATGATCTGTTCACTGATCCATGCCGAAGCACCGGCTGGCAGCGCAGGACGTGATGGCCAGCGCAGGGAAGACAGAGGCGGCGCTATCGTCACTTCTTTCAGGATAATGCGTTTGTCCTGTTCGGAAAGTGTGACCGAGTGGCTGTTCCTGTCTTCTTTTTTGGTTTCTTCTTTCTCTTTTTCAGCCGGAACGGACAGAATCGCGGTTCTGACATTATTCGGGCGATAGGTCGTGATGCCTTTCAGGCCTTTCTTCCACGCTTCCATATAAAGATTCTTGAAATCTTCATATGGATATTCTTCAGCCACATTCACCGTTTTGGAAATGGCAGCGTCGATATAAGGGGCAACTGCGGCGACCATCAACATGTGATCGATAGCGGAAATTTCCAGCGCCGAAACGAAATAGTCCGGCAATTTGGAAACATCGTTCCCCATCGAACGATAAATACGGTAAGCGTGATCTTCGACGGTATAGTTTTTCTTGGAACCGTCCGGCATGCGTTTGACACGGTTATAAAACCATGAGAACGCCGGTTCGATACCGTTGGAAGCATTGTCGGCAAAAGCCAGTGAGATCGTACCGGTCGGTGCAATGGAAGTCAGATGCGAATTGCGAATGCCATGTTTGCGAATCCGGGCTTTCATCTCTTCCGGCAGACGCGATACGAAGCCGCCTTTCAGATAATTTTCGACATCCAGCATCGGGAATGCACCGCGTTCTTTCGCCAGATCGATGGAACCGGTATAAGCGGCATCACGCATGGCTTTGGAAATTTCAGCCGACAAAACGCGCGCTTCTTCGGAATCGTAACGGATTCCCAACATGATCAATGCATCGCCCAAACCGGTAAATCCGAGGCCGATACGACGCTTCGCGGCGGCTTCCTTCGCCTGTTCTTCCAGTGGCCATTTTGTTGCCGTCAACACATTGTCCAGCATACGGACGGCAATTTTGGTCACTCTCGCAAACAGATTGAAATCGAAAAGCGGATGTGCCGAGAACGGAGCGGTGACAAACGACGCCAGGTTCAGGCTGCCAAGGCAGCAGCAGCCATAATCCGGCAGAGGCTGTTCACCACAAGGATTGGTCGCTTCGATCACTTCACAGTAAGCGAGATTGTTTTCCCTGTTGATGCGGTCAACGTAAAGCACACCGGGTTCCGCCGCATTGTATGTGCTTTTCATCACCAGATCCCAGATGCTTCTTGCCTTGACCTTGCTGTAAACCCATTTGCCGTCAGCGCGCTTGTACGCCCCTTTTTCTTTCAGGTCATCCGTCGGCTCCGAGACGTGAGCCAGTTCGAAATCGCCATCGTTTTCGACAGCCTGCATGAACTTGTCAGTGACGCCGACTGAAACGTTGAAATTGCTGAGCTGGTTCTGTTCCTGTTTGACCGTAATGAATTCGACGATATCCGGATGGTCGATATTCAATACCGCCATCTGTGCACCACGACGCGCGCCGGCCGATTCCACCGTTTCACAGGAACGGTCGAACACTTTCATGTAGGAAATCGGGCCCGACGCACTGCTGCCGGTACCGCGAACTTTCGCGCCACGAGGGCGGATGGACGAGAAGTTATAGCCCACGCCACCGCCTCTGCGCATCGTTTCGGCTGCCTGTGCCAGAGCGGTATAAATACCGGGCTTGCCATCGACCATATTGGTGATGGAGTCTCCGACCGGCTGGACAAAACAGTTGATCAGCGTCGTCTGCAACCCTGTTCCGGCCGCGCTGCTGACGCGCCCAGCCGGAATGAACCCGTTTTGCAATGCCCACAAAAATTCTTCCG
>CAJKQK010000019.1 GCA_905202055.1 uncultured Oxalobacter sp. | reverse complement strand
ACGTAATGGCTGTCACGCATGGACTGGTTCAGTCGATTATCCAGCATTCACGGTTTGAGCTGGCATCCAAACAGGAAACAGTACCGTTTCTGGCGGATGGGCGTTATCTGATTGCATCTGTGATGGCTCCCGCCGGTGAGCCTGTGTTCAAGTGGCAGGCTGATCCCGATCTTGCCAATTTTGAAGGTGCCAAGGATGACTTTCTTGAAGAATGGCAAAAACAGGTAACCCCTCTGGTTTCCGAGATGCTGCCGGGGTGTAATGTTGAATTATTGTTGCCAGGCGGTTTTTTCAATACCTGCCGTATTGCCGATCAGCTGATCCGGCCTTCGAGCATACGGGCAGCAGTACATTATCTTACCTATGCGCTGGATACCCAGCCCGAGAAGCTGTGTGCGGTTGTCGGGGGCTTCGGCAAGAATCTCGATGGCATACAGTTAGAGGAATGCCGGATCAGTTTTTATCAGAAAGACAGTGACAAGATCGTGTACGGTATTGTCTGGCCGATTTACGGATCGGAAGATTTTGATTCGATGACATGGACAGCGCAGCTGGAAAGTCCTCTTGCCATGAAAAGAGGGAACAGGCAGTTGGTCCAGATTTTCGATTTGCTTCGTGAATTGGGCGTTTCTTATGACAAGACTGCCGTGGAAAGATTTGCGATGGAGTTTTGTGAGGATTGCGGGGCTCCCTTGTTTGCCGATACCAATGGTGAACTGGTTCATGCCGAAATGCCGGAAGACGCAAAAAGAGAAGCCCAGTTGCATTAAGGGTTTGCCTCAGGTTATCCGGGCGTTATGGCGGAAAAGCTTTATTTTCCCGATACCCAGTGACCGGATTGCCCACCGCTTTTTTCCTGCAGGTGAATGTCTGTCATGACCATGCCGCGGTCGATGGCTTTTAACATATCGTAAATGGTCAGCAGGCCGACCTGAACAGCGGTCAACGCTTCCATTTCCACTCCTGTTTTTCCAATCGTTTCCGCCTGAGCCTGACAGGTAACGCAGGTATCTTTTGTCGTGAAATCAATGGTCACTTTCGTCAATCCGACCGGATGACAAAGGGGGATCAGCTCACTCGTTCTTTTGGCACCCATAATGGCGGCAATCCGCGCAATGCCCAGCACGTCACCCTTGCCGACCTGTCCAGTGAGAACAAGAGCCATTGTTTCCGGTTTCATGTAAATCGAGCCGCTGGCAATGGCGATACGATGTGTTTCCTTTTTTTCACCGACATCGACCATATGGGCTTTTCCAGAAGCATCAAAATGCGTCAGCTGATTTTTATCGTCTTTTGAAGAAGGATTTTGTGGCATAAAGCGAATGAGCGATTGATTGTGCGTTTGACGTGAAATGATTATAAAGTACCGGTATGATAGCACTGTAAACCGGTTTTAATTTATCACCTGACAACCTTATGATTTTATATCTTCGACGCTTTGTGTTGCCTGTACTGACTGTGTTTTGCCTGCAGATTTCAACTGCCGGTGCACAGTCGGGCATTCCCAGCATGGGCGATACGGCTCGTGGCGAGTTGACTCCGGTCGCAGAGTACAAGCTGGGCAAGGAAATCATGCAGCAGATCAAGGGCGATCCGGCGTATGTCAATGATCTTGTTTTAAGTGAATATCTTTCCAATCTGGGTAACCGTCTTGTGTCCGCCAATGCGGAAACACGAGGGGAACTCACCAATGATTTCACTTTTTTCGCCATTCGTGACGGAACCCTGAATGCGTTTGCGTTGCCAGGCGGCTTTATCGGTGTTCATACCGGCTTGCTGCTGGCTACCCAGAGCGAATCCGAACTGGCATCTGTTTTATCGCATGAAATCGGGCACGTTTCGCAACGGCACATAGCACGCATGATGGGGCAGGCAAAGCAGGATATGCTGATTCCGATTGCATCGGTCGTTCTGGCGATTCTGGCGGCACAGGCCAGTGCAGATGCAGCAGGTGCCGTCTTGATGGGTGGGCAGGGCTACGCTCTTCAAAAACAGATCAATTTTACACGCGATGCCGAAAAAGAAGCGGATCGGGTCGGTTTCCAGATTTTGAAGGGTGCCGGGTTCGATACGACGGGCATGACGACTTTTTTCCAGAGAATGCAGACAGCAACGCGTACCTATAGCGATGCGCCATCGCCTTATTTGAGGACCCACCCGTTAACGGCCGATCGTATTGCCGATATTGAGGCAAGGGTGCGGCATGAACCTTACCGCCAGCATGCGGATGATATCGATTTTTATCTGGTTCGGGCCAATGCAAGAATCGATCAGGATGACAGTGAGCCTGCCTTGCACAATGCCGCGACTGTTTTTGAGGAACAGGTCAAAAGTGGCAGCCGCATACAGATGACGGCAGGGAATTATGGATTGGCGTTGATTGCATTGCATCGTAAAAATCCGGCCGAGGCAAAAGCTTATTTGCAACTGGCGAAGAAATCGGCGGGCAATGCTGCGGCAAAAAGCCTGGCGTTGAACAGTTTGTCGATTGAAATTCTCCTTGAGTCGGGACAGGCTGCCGAAGCGGCTCGTGAAGCACGTGCTGCGATGAACCTTTTTCCGTCTTCAAGGGCGATTGCACATCTTTATGCGAGTTCCCTTTATGCATCCAAACGCTACGACGAAGCGGCAAAATACCTGAGAAAACAGGCGCAGTCTTATCGCGAGGATCCCGATTTGCAAAGACAGCTGGCCAAAGTCTACGACGCTCAGGGCAAGAAAGCACTGATGCATATGGCGCTTGCCGAATCATACGGTCTGGTCGGAGCCTATCAGGCAGCGCTTGAGCAGCTCAAGATGGCCAGACAGTCGCCGGATGTGAGCTTTTATGATCAGTCGATGATCGATGCCCGTGAGCGGGAATGGAAAAAAATTATCCGCGAGAGTCTGAAAGAAAAATCGTGATGAGGATTTCCCGCCAGTCAATAAAAAAGCCCGTCAATCTGTTTTGACGGGCTTTTTTTGCATTGGAAAGAATTCTCTTTCCAATGCTTATCGCTTTCTAGCGATGGCTTTCTGCCGCTCTGCGGCCTTCGCCACTTCTGCCTTGCCCGCGATTGCGTCCTCCTGCCCCGTCTTTTCTGGCAGCATCCGGCTTGCCAAAACCGCGCTGGCTGAATTTAGGCGATGAATTGCGTTTGCTGCCCGGTTTCCAGTTGGCTGGTTTACGTTTGGAAGGCGCGGCCTTGAACGACAGTTTGGGCTCGAATCCTTCGATAACGTTTACAGGAATGGATTGTTTGGTGAAACGTTCAATCTTCCGGACGTTGATGTTATCGTTATGATTGACGAGTGAAATGGCAACACCATGACGGCCTGCACGACCTGTCCGGCCGATACGATGGACATAATCTTCAGGAAATTTCGGCAAATCGAAGTTGACCACATGCGTGATGTTCGGAATATCGATGCCACGTGCCGCGACGTCGGTTGCGACGAGGATCTTGACCTGGCCCCTGCGTAATTTTGTCAGGGTTCGGTTGCGCGCTCCCTGAGGCATGTCGCCATGGAGTGCTGCCGCGGAAAAACCGGCAATTGCCAGACGGTCGGCCACGATGTCGGCATCCCGTTTGGTTGCTGTAAAGACTAGTGCCTGGTCAAGTGAACGATCGTGCAGCAAATGGTCGAGCAGGCGGTTTTTGTGAGGCAAATCGTCGACGAAATGAATCATCTGGTCAATGTTTTCATGACGAGAGGCAACTGAATGGATATGAATCAATTCAGGGTCACGTGTGATTTTGCGGGCCATATTGCCGACGATTCCGTCCAGCGTTGCCGAAAAAAGCATGGTCTGGCGCGTTTCGGGAGTGGATGCAATGATGGTCTCGATATCGTCGATGAATCCCATGTCCAGCATGCGGTCGGCTTCGTCCAGTACCAGAATTTCAAGCTGGTCGAAACGGATTTTGCCGGAATGCATGTGATCGATCAGTCTGCCAGGTGTGGCAACCAGAATTTCCGGGTTTTTTGCCAGCAGTTGCATCTGTTTCGGGTAAGGCATGCCTCCCAGAATGGCAACGGTACGAAAATGCTTGAGGTACGCACTGTAATCTTCAGAAGATTTTACAATTTGCATAGCCAGTTCGCGCGTTGGTGTCAGGACGAGCATTTTCGGATGAGCAGGTTCGTAACGGACCTTTTCGCCTTTGGCACGGGCAGCCTGACGCTTTTGATTGAATGTTTTTTTATCGGTTATCTCGAATGGGGCACTGGCAAAACGATGCAATGCAGGCAACATGAACGCTGCCGTTTTTCCGGAACCGGTTTGCGATGAGACCAGCAGATCTTTGCCTTCGATACCTGCGGGAATGGCTTTTTCCTGAACCGGAGTTGGCTTGTCGTAATGGATATCGGCAAGCGCTTTCTGGATTAATGGATGTAATCCGAGTGCTTCAAATGTCATTTTTTTTACTCAAATAAAGATGATTTTCCTTGTGGGAAAATGTAAAAATGGCAGTACCTAGCACCAGGTTACGAAATAACTGAATGGAGAGATTTCGGCACAAAAGCTTTGCGCCAGAAATGTGTCAAGAAACACGGTAAGGCGGAAGGGCTTTAAAAAGCATGAATTGGTATCATGCACAGGCTGGCAATGCCATCGTCTGATTGCGCGGAAAATCTATTTTCGCGCAATCAGCTATTATAGCATGTATTATCAGAATCAGGCCAGATTTATTCTTTTTGGGCGACAACACCGTCAGTGTTGAGTCCCATGACATGGGAGAAGCCACCGTCTACATAGGTGATTTCACCCGTGATGCCGGAAGCGAGATCGGACAGAAGGAAGGCGGCTGCGTTGCCGATTTCCTCGATAGTGACATTACGGCGAAGAGGTGCGTTTTGTGCGACGAAATTCAGCAGGATGTTGAAGTCGCGGATACCGCTGGATGCAATGGTCTTGACCGGGCCGGCTGAAATGGCATTTACGCGAACGCCATGTTTGCCCAGCGATTCGGACATGTAACGGACACTGGCTTCCAGTGATGCCTTCGCAAGACCCATCGTGTTGTAATAAGGGATGGCACGATTGGCGCCCAGATAGGTCAGTGCCAGTGCGGAGGAACCCGGACCCATCAGATGGCGGGCAGCCTTGACCATGGCCGGATAGCTGTAAGCGGAAATGTCATGGGCGATTTTGAAATTTTCGCGGGACAGCCCATCGAAGAAATCGCCTGCAATGGCTTCACGGGGAGCGAAACCGATGGAATGAACCAGTCCATCCAGACGGCCCCATTCTTTTTCGATTTCAGCAAAAACATATTCGATCTGCTCGTCGCTGCCGACGTCGCATTCATAAATCATTTCACTGCCCATCTCTTTTGCAAACGAGGTGATGCGGTCTTTAAAGCGTTCACCCACGTAGGTAAAGGCCAGCTCTGCTCCTTCGCGCTTGCACGCTTCGGCTATACCCAATGCTATGGAACGGTTCGATAACAGACCGGTGATAAGAATTTTTTTACCTTGCAAAAAAGCCATGTATGACTCCAAAACTTTATATGTTCGCCGTAAGGTATTACGACTTTTTTATTTAAAAAATCAGACGGATTGACGAATCGTATTCATCATTGTCCTTCTCTTCTGGCAAGATTGTAGTTCGTCAGAAAGAATGCGGCAACTTTTCCATTCGATTCAGCTTGTTTTAAAAGACCAAATGTGGTGTTTAGGCTTTCTTTTTGGAGGAATGCCGTTTTTTGGTTGTTGTTTTTTTCGCAGACGCCTGTGCTTTTACCGGTTTGGCCTGTTTTTGGGAGGCGGCCGATTTGGCATTGCGTGCATTCCTTGATTTGACCAGACCTTTTTTCGAAGATGTTCTTTCCTGTTTGTCCATGACGACTTTGACACGGGAAACGCGTGAAGAACCACGAACGGCACTGACTGTTCCTGCCCTGACGGCTTTGCCCGAGGCGGCACGGTTGGGAACGTGGACTTTCAGAATGGTTCCCTTGGGAATGCTGTCGCCTTTGATGGAATTCCAGGATTTCAGCTGGGCGACACTGACACGATAGCGTTTTGCAATGGAAGCGACGTTGGCTTTCTTTTTGACTGGAACGCTGACCAGTCGTGTGGCGGGAATGTCCTGTTCCCAGGCGATACGGGCGCTGTTGACCAGTTCCGGTGCGATGTCCTTGTCGTATCCCGCTGTTTTCGGAACCAGAATGGCTGATCCGAATTTCAGGTTGGTACGGGCCGGGATATTGTTTGCGTGGCGGATGACATCCGGTGATGTATTGAATTTCGCTGCGATGTCTTCCACTTTTTCACGTGTACCGGTAACCTGATACGCCGTCCAGGAGGAAAGCGGGTGAGGCCATTTTTCCAGGTTTTTACGGAATTTTTCCGCGTTTTCTTTCGGCAGCAGAATCTTGACTTCATTGCCACCGGCAATGACGTATGGGCCGAACTGCGGATTCAATGCCCTGAAATCGTCCAGTGTCATTTCAGCCAGTTTGGCGGCAACTTTCACATCGATGTCACGGGTTTTGCCGATGGTGACGAAATATGGCTGGTTTTCCACTGCCGGAAGCTTGACGCCATACTGGTCGGCGCGTGCGATGATGTTTTTGACGGCCTGCAGTTTGGGAACGTAGTTGCGTGTTTCTGCGGGCATGTAGGCCGAAATGCTGTTGAAGGTGATCGGCTTGCCTGCCTTTTCAGCCTTTTTGACAGCGCGCATGACAGAACCTTCTCCCCAGTTGTATGAGGCAAGTGCCAGCTGCCAGTCACCGAACATGGTGTAGAGTCTCTGGAGATAGGTCAGTGCGGCATCGGTGGACTGAAGGATGTCGCGTCTTTCGTCACGAAATGCATTTTGTGCCAGATCGTAATGACGGCCTGTGCTCGGAATGAACTGCCAGAGACCTTCAGCCTTGGCAATGGAGCGGGCATGCGGATTGTACGCGGATTCAATGAATGGCAACAAGGCCAGTTCTGTCGGCATGCCGCGTTTTTCCAGCTCCTGTACGATGTGGAAAAGGTATTTGGAACCGCGTTTTGTCGTTCTCGCGAAATATTCCGGTTTTTTCAGATAGTAGTTTTCATGGTTCTGAACCAATGGGTTGGAGAGGTCCGGAATGGCGAAGCCGTGACGGATGCGTCCCCATACATCGACTTCGTTGATCGACAGGATTTCGGTAAGAGGGTCATCGTCATTGAACTGACTGAGAGGATCGATTTCTGCAGCGGTCTGGAATGCCGCAAGCTGGGCATCTTTACTGTATTTCGGGAGACTGATGTCACGAGCTTCAACAAGCGCAGGCGCGACAACAGCAAAGCATCCGGCCAGAGCCAGTACCAGAAATTTAAGTCGTTTTTTAGGCGTCATGTTTTTCAGTCAGTTAGTGTCGAAAACGGCATCGGCAGTGTAAGCAGGATGTCCGCTTCCGTCAAGAAAATTTACAAAAAACCTTTACTTGAATGATCGTGTTAACTGGTTGATATTCAAGCTGTTTTTATTATTGAAACGAGAGCGTTTTCACTCCGTCGGAACACCCCATCAGACACAGGTTTGCGCCTTGACGGGCGAATAGCCCGACTGTGACGACTCCAACGATGTTGTTGATTTCTTCTTCAAGGTTTGCCGGGTCGTTTATCTGCAGACCCGATACGTCCAGAATGACATTTCCGTTATCGGTTACAAAGGGTTTGCCGTCTTTCATACGCAATACCGGTTTTCCACCGAACACGGCAAGTTTTCTGGCGATCAGTCGCGATGCCATTGGAATGACTTCGACCGGCAGGGGAAATTTGCCCAGCACATCGACCAGTTTCGACTCATCGGCAATGCAAATGAATTTTCCGGATGCCGACGCGATGATTTTTTCGCGGGTCAGTGCGCCACCGCCTCCTTTGATCATGGCGCCTGTGGCGGTGATTTCATCTGCGCCATCGATATAGACAGGGAGTGTTTCCGTGATGTCGTTCAAATCGAATACTTTAATTCCGTGTGAAGCGAGGCGGTCAGCCGTTGCTTTGGATGAGGCAACTGCGCCGGCAATGCGATTGTTGATTCTGGCCAGTTCATCGATAAAAAAATTGGCGGTGGAACCTGTTCCAACGCCGATAATCTTTCCTTCCGGAACGTATTGTATGGCCGCGCGTGCGACAGAAAGCTTCAGATCGTCTTGTGACATGATTTATCGGTAAATGAACTGTTTAAAATGAGATGCCGGAACAAAAAACAGCATTTTATCCGTTTTTAACGAAAGATCGGGTCAGTTTAGCCCGTAAGAGGCCGTTGAGTCAATTTTTCTTTTCCCTGACGAGGCCTCTTTTTGCGGCTGCTCAAGGTTCTATTCGCTGCGAAACCGCGGTAAAAGTGTATGGCGAAGAGCGGTGTTCCCGCTTATTCCGTTGTTTCATCCTCTTCATGCAAGTCGCGGCCTTCGTGATCGAGCGTTTCGTAAAGTGCGATTTGCAGGCGGGAATGAATACGGACGAACCAGCTTCTGAGCAGAAATACGATGGCAATGATGGAGATGATAACCAGTATCAAGGCTTCCCGTTTTGGCAGAATACCCGCCGAGAGGGCAGACAGGAGCAGCATGGTGATGGTCAGAAAAAGCAGCGGGAGCGTTTCACTGATGATCCTTCGAACCTGTTGCGTATGTCGTCCTGTGATGCTTTCGCGGACACTCATTTCAGCCAGCATCATGGAAAGCGCCTTGAATTTCCTGAAAGCGGCAATCAAAAACGGCAGGGAAATGACCAGGGTCGTTCCCCAGATAAGTGATTTGCGCCAATCGATGTCGCCGATCCAGTGAGAGAGGAAATGGCTTTGAAGATTGACTGCCAGATAAGTGCTGCATAAAAATATGGCAATGACAATGGCCATATTGATTCCGATCTGGGTCAGAATTCGCTTGATCATGTTCCAGATGACGGCATTCGTGCCCTGGGGATGAAGATGGTTGAGCCATTCGCCATATAAACTGGCAATACGGGCAACTGGTTGGGGAATCATTTTGCCGACCTGTCGTGCAACCGGGTCCGCAGCCCTGATCAGGTAGGGGGTGGTCAGGGTGGTAATGGCAGAAACGGCTACCGCGATAGGATACAAAAAGTCGCTCGTCACTTTATAAGACATGCCCAGTGAGGCGATGATGAACGAGAATTCACCGATCTGGGAAAGCCCCATGCCTACTTTAAGCGACGTGCGGCCGTCATTTCCGGCAATCAAGGCGCCAATGGTACAGCTTGCGACTTTTCCAAGAATGACGGCGCCGGCGATGATCAGGATCGGAACAGCATATTCGATCATGATTTTCGGATCCAGAAGCAAGCCGACGGCGACGAAAAAGATGGCCGAAAACATGTCGCGGATAGGCTCGATCGATTTTTCAATCCAGTGGAGTTCCTTGGCCTCGGCTATGATCGCACCGATAATGAATGCTCCCAGGACCATGCTGTATTCCAGTTTGACGACCAGAAGGCAGAACCCGAAGCATAGCCCCAATACAGTGACCAGCATCATTTCATTGCTGCGGAATTTCGCGACGTAAGCAAGCAGCCGGGGTACCAGCAGGATGCCGACCAGAAGCGCGACTATCATGAAAAGCGACAGTTTTGAAATGGTGAAAAATACATCGCTTCCACTGACGCTGCCGGAGATGGCTACGCCGGAGAGCAGGGCGATCAGGCCGATACCCAGAATGTCCTCGACGATCAGGACACCGAATATCAGCTGGGCGAAACGCTCGTGTTTCATTTTCAGGTCATTTAAGGCCTTGACGATAATGGTTGTTGAAGAGATCGCAAGGATGGCTCCGAGGAAGAGGGCGTCAAGATTATTGTTCCAGCCAAGCCAGAGACCGATCTGGTACCCGAGCCAGATCATGACGACGATTTCAAGTACTGCTGCGATCAGGGCGGTTGGGCCGACTTTCAACAGTTTTCGGATGGAAAATTCCAGACCAAGGGAAAACATCAGGAAAATCACACCCAGTTCGGCAAGAACCTTGATGGTATGTTCATCCTTGATCAATTCAAAAGGAGGTGTGTGCGGGCCGATCAGGATACCGGCGACGATATAGCCCAAAACGACAGGTTGTTTCAAACGGTGAAAGATAATCGTGACGATACCTGCCACGATCATGATGACGGCAAGGTCGGAAATAAAGGTGATAACGCTGTCGTGCATAGTCCAGTTCTGGTCGCTAGGAGTCGGATAAAAAGTCATCGTGCCTGTAGGACGATGACGATATGTTTTTTATTATCGGCTTGCTGTTGAGTCAAACTTTGCCGGATTTCAATAAAATGGCATTTACATGTGTCTATTTTATTGAATTCTGCAGTACAACACTTGCCCCGTTTATTTATAGATAAGTGTTCTATTTGCTTAAAGGTTCTAACAGTAACACAGCTTCGGTTTCCTGGACAACTGGTGAGATTTTCTTCTTTGTTTCACAGGATCTCATGACTTAGGGGAATGAAACATTTTTCATGCAGAAAAAGTGATGCAAAAAGGAAAAATCCGGTCGAACGTGATACCGGAATCATATGTGAAGGCAGGTTTGTCGCCGTAAAATATGTTTGCATATGGCGATTCGGCAGTAGCGACAACGGCAAAACAGCCTGGAATCAGTGCAGGACAGTAAAAACACGTCCGTTATCGTGTTTTAAAAAGTTTCGGGATTTCTGAAGACAGGATTCCCGTCAATAAAAAAAGGCCCTTTCGGACCTTTTTTTTATTGAGCCGTATCGGCAATGATTCTGGCTTCCTTGCCGTAAACGATCAGGATTTTTTGCCCGACAGCGAAAGTCGGGGATGTTCCCTGAACCAGAGTGATGGTTTCACCGTTATTGGTTCTGACGGTATATTCGACACCGGTCTGGTTGGTAACGCCTTTTTCAACCATATTACCGGCGATTCCTCCGAGAACGGCACCCCCGATTGCGCCAAGGATATTGGCTCTCGAACTGCCACCGATGGCAGAACCGGCGACACCGCCTGCTGCAGCTCCGATAAGCGTACCGGTTTGACTGGTACCCTGTACATTAACAGGACGGGCTCCGACAATCACACCCGGAACACTTCTCTGGGCTCTCTGGGTGGAGCCGACAGAATAGGTATCAGGATTGATGTTGGTGGTACAGGCTGAAGCTAACAGACCCATACACAGTAAAAGTCCAAATTGTAATTTTTTCATTATCATCCTCTGGGAATGAAACAGGTTTCAAGATTTCAAATGGCTGTCCTTGCCGGAAAACGAAACGGATTTATCTGGCAAGACTGTTTTTTACACATGTAATGATACTTTAAAAAGCAGTGGCCGGTATGAAGGACGGAAGAAAATTTCAGTAACAGAATATGTCAGGAAATGACAAATTCATCTTTAAAATGCCCATCGTCATATTCAGGCGAATCGATTATGTTTTAGTATAATAAAAACAGTGGGTTATTTTTTAAAATATCCTGTTTCGAGCTTTTCCCTACTTTTTAAAGAGTATGCCAATGTCGATGCCAACCACAGATAAATCCCCGGAAGTCAATGTGCCGGTTGACACCAAGGTTTCAGGATTGATTGACAACCCGATCATCAATGCCAGTCCTGTTGTCAATCTCGATTCTGCCGGAACGCCGAATCCGATAATGGGTGGCAACCCCATTATCAGCGGACCTTCTGATGAGGAATTTTCACCTGATCAGGAATATATGTCGGCTGGTTGTGCTGCGGTCGTTCCACCGGGTGCGCGCAAGATTTACATGATTATGGTCGTCGTTACGATGCTTGTCGGTGCCGGTTTTGTCTATGCCCTTTTCAAGCTATTTGATCTCTGATGGCGAAAGCCGGCAATTGTACGGCCTGAAGCAATCGTAAAACCCGCCGGTTTCGAAAGAACGGGCGGGTTTGTTTTTTGAATATATTCTATATTTTTATATAATATATTTTGATATAATAATTTCGTCCGATCAGTCTTCTTAACGAAAGCCCAATTTATGGAACCGAAACAGATAGTGGTTATTGGTGGAGTGGCAGCCGGGGCGTCTTTTGCCGCCCGTGCCCGCCGGTTGAATGAGAATGCACGAATTATCCTTGTCGAACGGGGCAAGGATGTGTCTTTTGCCAATTGCGGGTTGCCTTATCACATTGGCGGTGAGATTCAAACGCGCGATGTATTGTCTGTGCAAACGCCTGCGACATTGAAGGCCTTACTGAATCTGGATGTCAAAACGCATACGGAAGCGATCAAGATCGATCGTGAAAAAAAACAGGTATATGTGAAGGATATCGTGACCGGACAAGGTGAATGGATCGCTTACGACAAACTCATGCTTGCCCCGGGCGCTTTTCCACGTATTCCCGATGTGCCCGGTATCGATGATGAAAGCGTTTTGACGCTTCGCAATCTGGACGATATGGACAGGATTATCGCGGTTGCAAAAGCGGGCAAGAGAGCCGTGGTCGTCGGGGCCGGATTTATCGGTCTGGAAATGGCCGAGCAACTTTTTCGCAAGGGCTTGTCTGTTGAAGTGGTCCAGTATGGCCCTCAGGTTTTGCCGCAACTGGGCGAACAAATGGCGAAGTTGCTGGAGATTGAACTGATACAGCATGGGATCTCGTTGCATTTGAATGACCGGGTCATCCGTTATGACAACAGGGATTCAGTGCTGGAGTGTCATCTCGAATCAGGAAGCATTCTTGAAGCGGATTTTGTTGTTTTGTCGGTTGGTGTTGAACCTGAAAGCCGACTGGCGCGTGAGGCGCATCTGGCTTTGGGCAAGAACGGTCATATTGTCGTGAATGGTTTCATGCAGACCTCCGACCCGGATATTTATGCAGCTGGTGACGTGGTTGAAACGAGCCACCGTCTCTCGGACGAGCGCATAGCGGTGCCGCTGGGTGGGCCTGCCAACCGTCAGGGACGTGTCGCCGCTGACCATATTTTTCTGGGTAAAAAAGCGCGTCCTTATCCCGGTTCGCTTGGTACCGCGATCGTACGGGTTTTCGGAACGGCTGCCGGAACTGTCGGCTGGACACAAGCCGCGCTTGAGAAGAAGGGATGTCACTATGGAATGGTGACGGTAAACGACTTTCATCATGCCAGTTATTATCCCGATGCGAAACCACTGGCACTGACTGTTTTCTGGGACAGGGACACGGATGTGTTGCTCGGAGCCCAGGCAGCTGGTCAGGAGGGTGTGGACAAGCGGCTGGATGTGTTGGCGACAGCCATCGCAGCGAAATTGACGATTGACGATCTGGTTCATCTCGAACTGGCCTATGCCCCGCCTTTCGGTTCTGCCAAGGATATTGTCAATATTGCGGGGTTTGCAGCCACGAACTGGCGTGACGGGCTGGTCGATACCGTTTCCGGCTTGCCCGGCGATCCGGATGTCCAGATTGTCGATGTACGCGGCAAGGCGATGGCCGATGCCGATCCGGTTGCGGGGGCCATCAATATTCCGATGCCGACGTTGCGCAATAATCTTGATCGCCTGGATCGGGGCAAGCCTGTTGTGACGGTCTGTGCACTGGGCAAGAACAGTTATTTTGCTTCACGTGTTTTGAAACAGAACGGTTTCGACGTGAAAAGTCTGGCAGGTGGGATGAAGATGATGTCGACCGGACGTCCCGGTTCACCCGGTCGGAAAGACGAATAAAAAAAACAGCCCGTCCCTGATCGGGACAGGGCTGCCCGGATTTTGGGATCAGTCTTTCCCGGATTTCA
Source organism: uncultured Oxalobacter sp. (assembly GCA_905202055.1). GTDB lineage: Bacteria > Pseudomonadota > Gammaproteobacteria > Burkholderiales > Burkholderiaceae_D > Oxalobacter. Next base: position 14,688 of record CAJKQK010000019.1, on the reverse strand, counting down.
CAGTGGCTATACGCGCATTGACCGGGATGTTCGTACTGTCCAGTCCCGGTGTCTGTCCATGCAAATCGAACTCGAGATTGACGCCCGGCCGGAAGAACAGGCAGTGAGTCGAGCCGCCGAAATGGAACATACCGGTTTCCTGCCCTTTCGTGAGATGCTGGCCTTCGTAAACCTTTACATCACAGGTGGATACTTCAGCCATACCGACGGCCATGAAACACATGAGTCCGATATCCGGATTGTCCGCTTCAATGAATATCAGGGCCCGGGTAGCGACTTCAGCAATATAGCCTTGCGAGTCATTCGGTGCGGAAGGATCATTTCCTTCACTCAGGGCCTCGGAATAATAGCTTCCTTCAACCAGATAGGTTTTGACGACGGTACCGGATACAGGAGCGTGCCAGCGGTGATAGCTCAATGCAGAGAGGAATGCCTGGTATACCGTACCGCCTTCGAATTGGGTAGCCCATGGGTCATTATCCATCATGAACTGCAGTGCGTAAGGCTGTGCCTTGATCCAGAATTTGTCTTTCATCTGGACGTTCTGGGCAATGCGATACGGGGCAGATTCGCAGGCATTGACGATGACGGCATCATTGTCAGGCTCTGCTATCGGACGGGCATCCGGGCGAAAACGCCGCGTGAAAAAATCATCCCACGAAGTGAATCCATAATGAGGTTGTTTCGGATCGCAGATAAAATCGTCGACAAAAGTCGGCATCGCTTTTTTTGCATCGTCTCCAAACCATCCGTTTTTCGGGTCATCGCTCAAAACCGAGGTGCTTTCGGGAGATTGCAGGAAAATGGCCCATTCGTTCAGCATGACTTTCAAATAGGCGTTGACCTCGTCGTCCAGAAAGGCAGCCCAGCCTCCAGTCGTTGCCATGGACCAGTCGAGAATCGCGTTGAACGGAAAGCCGACCAGACCGGATTCATCGAATTCAGGCGCATGGGTCATGATGACATTGAACAGCCGTAACATATGATTGTAATCACGTACCTGCGGCATGCCTGATGGGGATGTTTTTTCCTTTGCCGAAACCTGATCGAACATCTGAGTGAAAAACATATACGCTTTGGAATCGGTTTCGATGAAATTTTTCAGGTTCTGGATGACGGGCAGGAGGGGGCCTGTGTCTTTTTCACCCTTATCCATGATTTTTTTCATCCATGCATTCAGGGTTTGCTGATCGGAAGGCATCCATTTTCCGGCAAGGTAAGTTTTATTGATCGGTTTTTGTGGTGTATTCATTGTTGCTCCCTGTAAATTGGTTCAATAATCTGAATATCATTCAAACGAAAAAATGGTTCTTCGGTTTTGCTATGGCTTGTAAACGGTCGGAAGCGCCCCGGCAAAGAGCATCCAGAGTGCAATAACTGAAATCACGACGAGTGCGACGGCAATGATGAGTTCGATTTTTGTGAAGATCGGTTCGTCAGGAGCCTGTTCCTTGCGGGCCCAGATGAAGACGATCAGTCCGACGGCGTAGACGAACATGCCGACGAGCAGATATTGCAGGCCGGCCGAATACACGAGCCACAAACCATACAATGTGGCAATCACACTTACGAGAAGAGCCATTTTTGCGCTGTACTTCGCCTTTGCAGGGTATTGTTTCGTGCCGATGAGCTTCCATAAATATCCGGCGGAACCGATATAGGCTGGCAACAGAACGACGCCGGTTATGGAAAGCATGACGTTCTAGGCATTGTTCGAAAAATACACCAGCATCATGGCGAGCTGCATAATGACGGTGGAAACCCAGAGAGAGATGGACGCAATCCCGTTTTTATTGGTTTTGCCGAAGATTTTCGGGAAGGTGCCATCCCTGGCGCAGGCCCAGGGCAATTGGGCAACCAGTAGCGTCCAGACAAGCCATGAGGACAGGAGAGCGATAATGACGCCGAGGTTGATGACGACTTCACCCCATGTTCCCACCAGTTGTTTGAGGATGGCTGCGGTCGATGGAGGCGCCATGACGGCGAGCTCGCCTTGCGACAGGAAACCGAATGGCAATACTGAAACGATAACATACATGATCGATACGGTCAGAAAGCCCAGAATGGTCGCCCGGCTGACGGTTCGGGGGGAGGCTTTGTCGGACATGACGACGGCGCCTTCAATACCGATGTACATCCACAAGGTCACCAGCATGGTGCTTTTGATCTGTCCGAAAACGTCGCCAAGAGGTTTGTCGGCGAGGGCATGGCTGGATACATTGCCCCAGAAGTCTGTCCCGAAGAGATTGCCTCTGAAACAGAAGTATCCGGTAATGAGAATAAACAGGATGATCGGAACGAATTTGGCAAAAGTGCCGATATTGTTCAATATCGTCGCACCTGTAATGCCACGCATGACGAAGAGACTCAAGGTCCATATAATGACCGAAGCGACAAGCACCGCTTCCCAGGTATTGCCACCTTTGAAATAAGGTGGAAAGAAATAATTCAGGGCGTCCATCAGCAGAACGGCATAGCCGACGTTACCGAATGCGGTGGACATCCAGTAACCCCATGCGATAAGAAAACCGACGAGTTTGCCGAATCCTGCGCGGGAATACATGTAGATTCCCGAGGTCATGTCAGGCCGGACGTCTGCTAGTACCTGAAATGTTCTTGCAAGAAAGAAAATTCCCGAAATGGTCACACCCCATGCAATGAGAATAGCGCCCAAAGCGGCTGACTGGGCCATGTTTTGCGGAATATTGAATACTCCGCCACCGAACATGGCGCTGACAACCAGAAGCGTCATGGCAAGAACGCCCAACTGTTTTTTGGCATTCCCTGCCGTACTCACATTACTGTTTGGAGCATTATTCCCCGTGTTGCCGGAAGATGAATCCGCCATAATTTCTCCTTAAGTGACATATTTTCAAGCATGAAGAAAAAGACAAGCGAACCGTTGCATAAGTTCCATTTTTTCGAGAGGAAAAGGCGGATATCAGTAATAAGTGGTTATTTGATAAATGAGTGTCATATATGACGGTTTTTGCCGCTTTTTATTTGTGTATTCTCAAATCAGCCGGTATAAACCAGAGGCAGCTTTCCGGTAAACAACATCCAGACAGCAAGAAGTGCCATGACAGCTAGTGCGACTGCGATAATGAGTTCGATTTTCGTGAAAATGGGTTCATTTGGCGCCTTTTCCTTGCGTGCCCACATAAAGATAGCAAGCCCGATTGCATAAATGACCGTACCTGCCAGCAAATACTGCAATCCTGCTGAATAAACGAGCCATATCCCCATAGAGGGTTGCTGTCACACTGACAACAAGAGACATTCCTGCACTATAGATGGCTTTTTCAGGATACTGCTTTATCCAGATCAGTTTCCATAAATAAGCTGCAGAGCCGATGCAGGAAGGTAAAATCGCTACTCCGGTAATGGAGAGCATGGCACTCCAGGCATCATTTGCGAAATAGACGAGAAGCATGGCAAGTTGCATGATGATGGCTGAAACCCAAAGTGAAACATAAGGGACGCCATTGGCATTCGTCCTGGCAAATACTTTAGGGAAAGTGCCATCTTTTGCGCATGCCCAGGGCAATTGGGCAACCAGTAATGTCCAGACAAGCCATGAGGTCAACAGTGCAATCACAATACCCAGATTGATGACGACTTCGCCCCACGTCCCGACGATTCGTTTCAGGACCGCTGCCGTGGAAGGTGGTGCAAGTGTCTCAAGTTCACCTTGTGACATGAATCCGAAAGGTAAAATGGAAACGAAAACATAGAGTACTGAAACGATCATAAAGCCCAGAATGGTAGCGCGGCTCACCGTCCGGGGTGTGGCTTTGTCGGACATGACGACTGCTCCTTCGATGCCGATATACATCCACAACGTGACCAGCAGCGTACTTTTGATCTGTGTGAAAATATCGTCCAGAGGCCTGTCGTGCAGAGTTCGATTGCTGAAATGTCCCCAGAAGTCCGACCCGAAAAGATGCCCCCGGAAACTGAAGTATGCCGTTATGAAAATGAACAGAATGATCGGAACGAATTTGGCAATGGTTCCGATATTATTTATTATTGAAGCGGTCTTCACACCCCTCAATACGAAAATCCGGAGTGTCCAGAGATGACAGAGGCCACGACGATAGACTGCCAAGTATTTCCTCCGGCAAAATAAGGGGGGAAAAAATAGTTGACAGCATCCATCAACAAAACAGCGTAACTGACGTTTCCGAATGCAACTGACATCCAGTAACCCCATGCCATCAGAAAACCGGCCATTTTTCCAAAACCGGCACGGGAATATATGTAGATGCCCGATGTCATGTCAGGACGTACCTCGGCAAGTATCTGAAACGTTCTCGCAAGAAAGAAAATCCCCGGGAAAGTTATGACCCAGGCAACAAGAATGGAGCCAAGAGCCGCAGATTGCACCATGTTCTGGGGTATATTGTAGACCTCGCCTCCGAACATGGCACTTACCACGAGAAGCGTCATTACCCGTACCCCCAGTTGTCTGCCGGCGTTAGCCGGTACAGAACGGTTTCCTTCCTGCGCATTGCCTGCCTTGTCAGATGATGGATTTGTCAAAAATATCCTTTCCCGTATGAAAGCAACTATTAATTGACTGGCTGACGCTTTTGTTGGTTCCGTTCGTATTTTTTATTGTGTAGCCGGGAAGCTGATATCTGTAGGGAATACTGGCAAGCCAGGTGGTTCGTAACGTGAAGAGGAAAAGATATTCACGCAAGATGGCGGGATGTGCACTGAAAACGAAGTGAAGTCAGGTAGCCTTTTCATTTGCTGAAGACATAAGGCGCCTCAGGCGGCTATTGATCTGTCCTGACAGGAAACGCAAAGCAAACAAAAAACCCGTCACATCCAGGAGAGATGACGGGTTCGTTGCTTCTCTTACTACAAAAATGAATTCTGGCGGAGATGAAGGGATTCGAACCCTTGATACGAGTTTTGGCCCGTATGCTCCCTTAGCAGGGGAGTGCCTTCGACCTCTCGGCCACATCTCCATGCTGTCTGTTAGTTACCCAAATCACAGCAGAGTGCATGATGATATCTTTTCATTCGCCTTCGGTCAATGGAGCGCTGGCAATTTTAAAGGGTTCATTCCTCTTTTGTATTGAATTTGTGGCCGGATTGCTTTTTCTGTCAACAGAAAGGCTGTCATGCTTCAGTCGGTTCGGTTATTTTCATCCTTTTTTCAGTTTTTGGCTTGAACTGTTTATCGCTGATGCGAAACTTGGTTCTGCGATCTCCCATCATGTCACGCAATTCCTTGATGGAGAGATCACTGATTTCCTGCATGCGAATGAGTAAAGACGCTCCTACGGGCAAACGGCCGTGGCGGATCTTGCTGATGACAGGTGGGGCCACTTCCAGTGCGCGTGAGAGGGCGGCATCATTTTTCAGATTGAGCTTTTTTATCATACCAGTCAGCAGATTGTTCGGATCGTACTTATCCGGTTTGCTGGTATGTTTTTCATAGCGTTGTTTGTAACTTTCATGCCCGCTTTTCATCGATCATCTCCTTGCTTGTCTGAAAATAAGTTAATTTTCGACAAATTTAAAAGATGTCATTTTGATAATGATCAGATAAAGTAATGATGTGTACCCGTCGGGGTTGGAAAGAATCTTCAAGTGTGGTTTTGATTATGAACAAAAGTTTTTTTTGTACATAATGAGCCTGGCATATTGAAAATTAAAAACGTTTTGCCAAGACTCGTCCGGAATGGAATTTGTAATGTTTATCTTATTGGGATACATTTATAAATAATTTTCAGTCATTAGCGACTGATTATTCGTAAAATCCGGAATTCTATCGCCGGGATTAGCAATAAAGTGGAATGTATCGGTCTTTAATGATGTATTTGGACCTTTAATGACTAAATCCATTCTTTTTTGTATCGGAATATCAGGAAGTTACTTTATAATCCAGTGACTTTTTTTGCTTAAAGCTATCCCAAGTTTTTAAGCTGTGTTAGCCTTGAAGAATGTTATTGTCCAGTATCTCGATAGATAAAATAGTTTGAAAGGGGAATTGAAGGAAATAATTTTGCCAGTCGACATTCAACTATGGCATAAGATTATTTATCATTTAAAAATGTAACTTGACCTGAAGTTATCAGGCCAAGTTACGTTCGACTTGTTTGTCCCCTTAAAGTCGAATGCTAAAAAATCAAATATGTTTCACTGAAATGGAACCAAACATATTTTAAGTGTATCGAAGTGTATTGTAAAGGGCGATTTCCCAATTTTTATTTCTCAGTAGAATCAATATGTTTTGAGTCTATATGATTTTTTAACTGTTGTGAAGTGTTTTATAAGTGTATTGATCGTTTTGTTCATTAGAGACAACTATTTCTATGAAGATTTTATTCACAGCTGCTGAAATTGCACGAATGCGTCTGCCTGGCTTGCCTACGACCAAATCGAGTATTTTGTCCAGAGCGGCTAAAGAAGGCTGGCGTTACGAAGAACAATATGGAATCGGTGGAATACGTAAAGTTTTCGAAATACCTGAACATTATCTGGTTTTGGCTCATGGAGAAACGGCCGGTATTGCCGCTTATCAGAATGCTGAACGTTATCAGGTTAAAAGAACAGGAACTGAAAACGACATTTCCGGCTCCGTTAATACAGCCAAACTGACAGCTGCGGCTCAGGTTGTGGAAAAATGGGATTCCGAAGAGAAAATAGGAATGAGTGCGGATAAGAAGAGCACGATTATTGCCATCTTTTATAAAATTCTGATGAATGGCTGTGAAACGGCTGATTTGTCCCACTTGCTGAAAGAACTGTCCGGTTCTTTGAAAGACAAGTAGGGCACCGCAGTCTTTTCCTGAATAGGTTGTTCATTCAGGCTTTCCTGTTTTCCTCTCTGTTCGGAATCGTTATAAGCGGCTATTTCGGGAAAGGGTTGTATTGTTTATGACTGATTGAGTTCCAGTTGGATTTCTTTAACTGTTTTCCTGAATCAGTTCAATTTTGTAACCATCGGGATCTTCCACAAAAGCGATTACGGTGGTGCCTCCTTTGACCGGGCCCGGTTCACGGGTAATTTTTCCTCCCTTTTCACGAATACGATTGCAGGTCGCGACGATATCGTCTGCAGAAAGAGCGATGTGTCCGTATGCCGTACCCATTTCGTATCCGGATACACCGTAGTTATAGGTCAATTCCAGTTCGGCTTGTTCCGGATTGCTTTCATACCCGAGGTAGGCAAGAGTATATTTATATTCCGGGTTGTCTTTTGTCCTGAGCAGTTTCATGCCCAATGTATTGGTATAGAAGTCGATGGAGCGGTTGAGGTCGCCCACTCGCAACATGGTATGAAGAAAGCGCATGATATCTCCTGTATGGTCGGATAATGAATTTCGTGTGGTTTTTATTGTAAAAGATAAGTGGTTTCTGTAAATGTTTTAGCATCACACTTTTATTTTCAGTCAGTCTGATTTTCGGGTTTGTCAAAAAGTGAAAACAGGGTGGGTGACTGAAGATGCAATTGTTTCCGTGCGTATTTATAGTCAGGGTAATACCTTGCCACTATCTCCCAGAATCGCCGGCTGTGGTTCATTTCCAGGCAATGTGCCAGTTCATGGATGGCGACATAATCAATGAGAGTGATATCACAATGCACAAGTCTCCAGTTCAGTCTGATGTGACGTTTGGCGGTACAGGAACCCCATCTTGTCCGGGCATTGGAAAGGGAAAATGACGTAAATGGGATATTCATGCGTTCGGCCTGAAGTTCAAGTCGTTTTGCAAGAACGGTTCCGGCCTGTTTTACGAGCCAGTTTTTCAATGTCGGGCCGACGGGTTTGCCATCGTCGGGACGGTGGACGAGAAGTTTGCCGTTTTCGATTATGAAAACGGTTTTTTTTATCGTTCCCTCAATCGTGTGAAGTATCAGTTTGTCACCGAGAAACGGAAGGAGTGCACCATTTGTCCAATCAATCGGACTTGTTGTGACAGGGCGGTTGAAGCGATAGAAATCCAGCTTTGAAAGAATCCATTTCTGTTTGTCCCTGATGGCGTTTTCAATGGAATACAAGCTGCTTCTTTTTGGAGCAGTGACACGCAATCCTGTTTCATTGACGAGAAAACCGATGGAACGGCGAGCCGACCGACGCAGTGTATAAGTGATCGGTCTGTCATTCAGTGATATGGTTTTTGCAAGGTCTCCGCTGTTTTTATCAGTTCGTGCTTTTCCGGACGGCGGTGGTGACGGGTCTGCCTCCCCGGGTGATTTTTCGCCGAATATTTTAGTCAGGAAACGGTCGAACAAGTCCTTTTGCATACGACAGATCCGGTATTTGCGAGATTATAACTTGCCTGGTGGATAGATATCGGGTGATATCCGATGCATTTCATTTTCAATCCAGTTTTCGACTTCTTTCATCAGTTCATCCGCTGTCCGCCCGACGGGGGATATGGCTTTGCCGATGGAAACGGTAATCAGGCCGGGTTTCTTGATGAATGAATTTCTTGGCCAGCATTCTCCGGCATTCAGTGCAATCGGAACGACGGGTGCGCCGGATTCCATGGCCAGACGCGAACCTCCGTTAAGATATTTGCCTTTTTTGCCGACTGCAGTACGGGTTCCTTCGGGAAAGATGACAACCCATTGCCCGTCTTTCAGACGCTGGCTTCCTTTTCTGACCAGTTGTCTGATGGCGGAAACACCCTGGCTTCTGTCGATCGGGATATTACGCATGAGAGCGAGTGCCCAGCCGAAGAATGGAATATAAAGCAGTTCTTTTTTCAGAACGAAGGAAAGCGGTTTGGGTGCGACGGATATCAGGAAAATGGTTTCCCATGCGGACTGGTGTTTTGATAGCAGGATGCTGGGAACCCCGGGCAGGTTTTCCTTTCCGATAACCTGATAGTCGATCCCACAGATGATTTTGGCAAACCAGATTGTGATGACATTCCAGCGGGTGGCGATGTAATAGCGCAAGGGAAAGGGAAGCCAGATGGTCACGAAACAGACACAGGCCCAGATCGGGGTGAATATCACCTGAACGATCCCGAAACAGAGGGATCGGAAAAAGAGACTTGTTTTACTCAATGAATTCACTCCAACGATTCAGGAATTCGCTTTCAGTATGGCTCCGGTATGTCACGATGCTTCCTGGGAAATTTTATCTTTTGCCTCAACCGTTTTCACATCCCGGCTCAGCAAATGATCCACCACGGCGGCAAGGTTGTCGAATATGACTGTTTTGGGAGGAAGACCGCCATTTTCAAGCGTTTGTTTCCCTTTGCCGGAAAGGACCAGAATGGGAGTGCAGCCAGCCAGAAACGCGGCCTGGAGATCGCGGAGGGAATCGCCGACGGAAGGGACCTCGTCCAGTTTGGTTTCGTAGCGTTCGGAAATGGAGCTGAACATGCCCTGTCGCGGTTTTCGGCAATCACAGTTGTCGCTGGTGGTATGAGGACAGAAGAAGATAGCTTCGATCATTCCACCGGCCGCCTTTACGGCAGCCTGCATCTTCTGGTGGATGGCGTTCAAGGTCATGATGTCGAAATAACCGCGGCCAAGGCCGGACTGGTTTGTCGCAACAACGATTTTATAACCGGCCTTGGTCAGGCGGGCAATCGCTTCGAGGGAACCGGGCAGGGCAATCCATTCATCCGGTGTTTTGATGAACGAATCGGAATCTTCATTAATCACGCCATCGCGGTCCAGAATAATGAGTTTCATAAACTAATCCCTGAATTAAGACGCCAGTTTGGAAATGTCGGCTACCTGATTCATCATGGTGTGCAATTGTTTCAGTAGTGCGATGCGGTTGTTTCGCAGTTTCTGATCGTCTGCCATGACCATGACATTGGTGAAAAAGGCATCGACGTCATCGTGCAGTTGAGCCATCGTTTTCAGTGTACCAGTATAATCGCCGGCTGCAAATTTCTGATCGGCCTGTGGTTTGACTGCCGTCATGTCGGCAAACAGTTTCTTTTCGCTGTCTTCGACGAGAACGTCCTGTTGAACCTGTCCGGTGTTGATGTCCGATTTCTTGAGAATATTCGTAATGCGCTTGTTGGCAGCAGCCAGCGATGCCGCTTCGGGCATTTCAGCGAAAGCGCGGACGGCGTCCAGACGTTCGACCAGATTGTCGAAACGATCCGGATTTTGCGACAGGACGGCTTCGATTTCATCCGGTGTGTAACCGCGGTCCCGCAAAAGGCCGCGCAGACGATCCATGAAGAAAGCGATCACACCTTCAGTCGGATCTTTCATGGTTGCGTTGGTTGAGAGGATGCCAACTGTTTCTGCAAGGACTTCACGCAAGGAAAGGGGCAGTTTTTTCTCGATAAGGATACGCAGGAAACCAAGAGCGTGACGTCGCAGGGCAAACGGGTCGCGGTCGCCGGTCGGTTGCAGGCCGATTCCCCAGATACCGACCAGTGTTTCCATTTTATCGGCTAACGCGATGACCGTTCCCGTTGCCGTTGTTGGCAGGACGTCTCCTGCAAAACGCGGCATATAATGTTCCTGTGCTGCCAAAGCCACTTCTTCGGGTTCACCGTCGTGACGGGCGTAGTAAGTTCCCATGATGCCCTGCAGTTCAGGGAATTCACCCACCATTTCGGTCAACAGGTCGGCTTTGGCCAGCTGCGCTCCCCGGTCAGCAAGCTGTTTGTCGTATCCGAGCTTTTCGGCAATGAAAACGGAGAGCAGTCTGACGCGAGCCATGCGTTGTGCCAGTGTACCGAGCTTGTTGTGGTAAACGACATTTGCCAATCCGGGCAGACGGTCTTCAAGTGTTTTCTTTTTATCCTGTTCAAAGAAGAAACGGGCGTCCGAGAGGCGTGGGCGAACGACACGTTCGTTTCCGCTGATGATCCGTTGTGGCGTATTGGTTTCCATATTGGATACGATCAGAAAACGCGAGCGCAAACGACCGGAAGCGTCTGTCAGGGCAAAATATTTCTGGTTGGTCTGCATGGTCAGGATCAGGCATTCCTGGGGGACTTCAAGGAATGTGTCCTCAAAGTTGCATTCGTAAACGACAGGCCATTCAACCAGCGCGGTGACTTCATCCAGCAGCGATTCAGGCATCAGGACTTTGTCGCCTTTTGCTTTTTCGTTCAGCATTGCGCGAATGCGTTCTTTTCGGGATTGAAAGCCGGGAATGACCTTGCCGCGTGTTTCGAGTGTGACCGCATAATAGTCTGCTGCAAGAATGCCGATTTCTCCTTCAGAAAGGAAACGGTGTCCGTGTGTGGTGCGACCGGCAGAAAGACCCAGCAGGGTGATCGGCAAGACATTTTCACCGTGCATGGCGATGAATTCATGAACAGGACGGACGAATTCAACGGTTTCACCATCCGGACGCTGGTAGGTCATCATTTTCGGTACGGGCAGGTCATGAGCTGCTTTCTCGACCGCTTTTTGCAATGCGTTCGCCAGTGGCAATCCGGCGGCAGTGTAGGTATAGAAGAAACTTTCGTTTTTGCCGTCAGGCGCTTTTTCCAGCTGACTGATGTCGATGTCAGGGATATTCATGGCTGCCAGCTTCTTCCTGAAAGGTGCTGTCGGGTTGCCGTCTGCATCCAGTGCAACGTTGACCGGCAATACTTTTTGCCGAACCGTTTTGTCAGGCGATACGTCGCGAACGTCGGTGATCGTAACGGCCAGACGTCTGGGCGTTGCGTAGATGCTTGTTTTGGATGTGTCGTTTAAAAAATTTTCCTGTCCGAGGCTGCTTTCGATAGTGGTGGCAAATGAGTCGGCCAGTTTTATTAACGCCTTAGGAGGCAGTTCTTCAGTGAGGATTTCAACGAGCAGGGTCTGGTTCATGTTAAAGCCTTTTGCTTTTTTCCGGCGGATTTTTCCGCTCAATGATTCATACAGTACAGTTCAGTGTCCGGCCTGTTTCTCCATCTAGGCAATTTTCCGCTGATCGCCACACATCGGGAAACCCAGCGCTTCACGGGATTCGTAATAGGCTTGCGCGACCATGCGTGACAAGGTGCGAATACGACCGATATAGGCGGCCCGTTCCGTGACGGACAAGGCGCCGCGGGCGTCAAGCAGGTTGAATGTGTGTGCTGCTTTCAGTATGTTTTCGTAGGCGGGCAATGTCAGCTTTTCTTCAATCAGCCGTTTTGCTTCGGTTTCATAATTGCCGAACAGGGTGAACAGGAAAGGAACGTTGGCCTGTTCGAAATTGAAAGCGGACTGTTCCACTTCGTTTTGATGGTAAACGTCGCCATAGGTCAGATATTTTTTCACGCCACGGTCAGTCCATTCTGTCCAGACAAGATCGTAAACATTTTCAACGCCCTGCAGGTACATGGCGAGGCGTTCCAGGCCGTAAGTGATTTCACCGAGGATCGGCTTGCAGTCAATACCGCCGACTTGCTGGAAATAGGTGAACTGGGTCACTTCCATGCCGTTTAGCCAGACTTCCCAGCCAAGTCCCCATGCACCGAGAGTCGGATTTTCCCAATCATCTTCAACGAAACGGACATCGTTCTGTTTCAGGTCAAGGCCTAACGCTGCCAGAGAACCGAGATACAGGTCAAGGATATCTTCCGGAGCGGGTTTCAAAACGACCTGAAACTGGTAATAGTGCTGCATGCGGTTCGGGTTTTCACCATAGCGACCGTCCTTTGGGCGGCGGGATGGCTGGACATAAGCCGCTCTCCAGGGTTCCGGGCCGATCGCACGCAAAAAGGTTGCAGTGTGCGAGGTGCCTGCACCGACTTCCATATCGTATGGTTGAAGCAGGGCGCAGCCTTGCTTGCTCCAGTATTGTTGAAGCGTAAAGATGATTTGTTGAAAAGTGATCATGTCTGTTTTCCTGTCCCCAAAAACCTTGACCCATTGGGGGAATTTTTGCATAAGGAGAAATTCTAGCCGTTTTATGGGCGAAGGGGAAATGAAAGGAGGCTATTAGCCTGATTTCATGTCGGGATTGTCTGAAATTTTCAGCACAAATGTATGGCAAGGCCTGAAAGGTGACAAAAGGAATTTGGAAAACAACGCGTGACAAAAATGAAACGGGCACCGTAAATGGCAGAAGTTGCGGTGCCTGTCAGGTAAAAACTTTTATCGCGTTTCCTTGTGATATCGGGTAATGCGGTCGACTTCGTTTTTTGAGCCTAAAAATACCGGAACACGCTGGTGCAGTTTTTCAGGAACGACGTCCAGCATCGGGATCAGCCCGTTGGTCGCTGCACCGCCAGCCTGCTCGACGATGAATGCCATTGGATTGGCTTCGTAAAGCAGCCTGATGCGGCCGCCCTGTTCGATATTGCGTTCATCGGCAGGGTACATGAAGATGCCGCCGCGGTTCAAAATCCGGTGCATGTCGGTGACCATCGAGGCGACCCAGCGCATGTTGAAATCTTTTTTCAGGGGGCCTCCCTTGCCGGCCTGCATCTCTTCAAAGTAGCGTTTGACCGGAGGAAACCATCGACGGGCATTCGATGCGTTGATGGCATATTCGCTGGTGTCTTCAGGAATGCGCATGTTTGGCTGCGTCAGTACCCATGAACCCATTTCACGGTCAAGCGTGAAGCAGTGAACGCCACGGCCTGTCGTCAGTACCAGCAGGGTTTGCGGACCGTAAAGCGCGTAACCGGCAGCGATTTGCTGGCGTCCGGGTTGCAGGAAATCTTTTTCGTCTGCATCGGTCTTGTCTTCCGGCATTTTCAGCACGGAAAAGATGGTGCCGATGGACACGTTGACGTCGATATTGCTCGATCCGTCCAGCGGATCGAACAGAAGCAGGTAACTGCCATGCGGATAGGTTTTTGATATAGGATGAATGGTTTCCATTTCCTCGGAAGCCATTGCAGAGAGATGGCCGCCCCATTCATTGGATTCGAGCAGGATTTCATTACTGAGAATGTCCAGTTTTTTCTGGACTTCGCCCTGAACGTTTTCCGTTTCGTTACTGCCCAGAATGTTGCCCAGTGCACCTTTGCCGACGGAATGTCCGATGGTTTTGCAGGCTCGTGCGACGACTTCCAGAAGCAGGCGTAATTCTTCCGGCACAGTGCCGTAACGCCGGTTTTCCTCGATCAGATGTTGTGTCAGGCTGACTCGTTTCTGTCTCATTTCTGTTCCGTTTTTTCGTTTTCTTAAGCTGACAATGTTTTATTGATGATTTCGCGCGTGTCGCGGGACAATTCCTGTTTCGAAACCTGTTGCAGGGCCTGTTCTGCCGGTTGGCGCAAAGAGGGGACGTAACGTTTGTACTGATCCATGCATCGTGCAAGCCTTGCGGCAACCTGTGGATTGATTCTGTCCAGTTCCAGCAGGTATTTCGCCCAGAATTCGTAACCGCTCCCGTCTTCAGCATGAAATTGTGCCATATTGTTATGACAAAAGCCAAAGATGAGGCTTCTGGCACGATTCGGATTTCTGAAGGTGAACGCCGGATGTTCCATGAGTTCACGAATGGATTCGATGGATGTGGTGGGCGAAGTGGATTGCAGCGAGAACCATTTGTCGATGACGAGCGGCTCGTTTTCGTATTCCTTGTAGAAATGTTCCAGCAGCTCTTTCACTTCCGGCAGTTTCTGCATGCACCCTGAATGAACAAGCGACGTCAGCGCGGCCAGGCGGTCTGTCATGTTGTCGGCCTGATGGTACTGGTCGATTGCCAGCTTGCAAGTGTCGGTGTTGTCAAGAAGCAGCAGGTAGGACAATGCCAGATTTTTCAATGCCCGTTTGCCGGCATCCTGCGGAACGGGACGGTATTGGCC
>CAJKQK010000018.1 GCA_905202055.1 uncultured Oxalobacter sp. | reverse complement strand
ATCATGGGGTTCAGGGTCAGGCCTGCAATGCCGTAAAACACACCTGCCGCAACCGGGATGCCGATAATGTTATAGATAAATGCCCAGAAAAGGTTTTGCCGAATGTTCTTCATGACGGCTTTGGACAGGTCGATGGCGGTAACCACGTCCATCAGGTCGCTTTTCATGAGGACGACGTCGGCCGATTCGATGGCGATGTCCGTTCCCGCTCCGATGGCAATCCCGACGTCCGCACGGGCAAGGGCAGGCGCGTCGTTGATGCCGTCGCCGACCATCGCGACTTTTTTGCCTTTTTCCTGAAGCTGCCTGATTTCCCTTTCCTTGTCTTGCGGCAGGACTTCGGCGAGCACATGGGCAATGCCGGTCTGCCGCTGGATGGCGGCGGCAGTTCTGGCGTTATCGCCTGTGAGCATGATAACGTCCAGTCCCATCGCCTGCAGTTTTTCGATGGCGGCACGGGAAAAAGGCTTGACGGTATCGGCAACGGCGATCATGCCCAAAAGGGTTTTTTCGCGGACGAAGTAAAGCACGGTCTTGCCGTCTTCGGCAAGCGCTTCGGCCCTTTGCTGCCATTGCCCGTCAAGGGGAATTTCCAGCGCGGCCAGCAGCCGGGCATTACCCGCAGAATAAGGGATGCCGTCGATGTTTCCGGAAATGCCCTGTCCGGGCGTCTGGGTGAAACTGGTGACTTTGCCAGTCATCAGATTCTGGCGTTCGGCTTCCCTGACGATGGCAATGCCGAGTGCGTGTTCGGAGAGTTTTTCAAGCGATGCGGCTATGCTCAGGAATTCTTTTTCCACGATGTCGGACGCAAGGACAATGTCGGTCACGACCGGTTTGCCAACGGTTACGGTGCCGGTCTTGTCGAGCACGACGGTATCGATGCCTTGCAGTTTTTCGATGGCTTCTGCGGATTTGAACAGGATGCCGTTGGCCGCGCCCCGCCCGGTGCCGACCATGATGGCGGTGGGCGTTGCCAGACCCAGCGCGCAAGGGCAGGAAATGACGAGCACCGAGATGGCTATCGACAAAGCGAATTCGGTACCATAGCCAAGCAGGAGCCAGATGAGGGCCGCGGTAATGGCAATGGCGATGACGACCGGGACGAAGATGCCGCTGATTTTGTCGGCAAGCCGGGCAATCGGTGCTTTGGAAGACGTGGCTTCATCGACCAGTTTGACGATTTGGGCGAGTGTCGTGTCGTCGCCGACCTGTGTGGCGCGCATCAGGAAATGGCCGGACTGGTTGATCGTTGCGCCGGAAACGGTGTCGCCGACCAGTTTTTCGACGGGAACGCTTTCGCCGGTAAGGGCCGATTCGTCGATTACACCGTGGCCTTCCGTGATGACGCCATCGACGGGAACGCTTTCTCCCGCCTTGACGACAAGGATGTCGCCAACGGCAACCGTATCGGCCGGGACGGTTTCTTCAATGCCGTCTTTAAGCAGCGTGGCGGTTTTGGGCGCCAGTTCCATCAGTCGCGAGATGGCTTCGGACGTTTTTCCTTTGGCGCGTGCCTCGAAGTAACGGCCGAGGGTGATCAGGGTCAGGATGACGGCGGCCGATTCGAAATACAGGTTCATGGCGAAGTCGTGCGCCATCATCATGTCACCGTGCCCGAGGGCGAAACCGATTCTGTAGACCGCATAGATGCCCGAGACGGCGGCTGCACCGGAGCCGATGGCGATCAGGCAAAGGATTGTCCTTCCGTGCGCCTGAAGCGTTTTGTTCTGAAAAAAGCGTTTTTCCCGTCAAATCTTTCATTATCGAATTGTCAATTAACATGTCAATGACACCAAAAAAAGTGTCATTGACACCCCAAAGTCTGGAAATGCAAACTGGCAGATTGTTTCCCGGCAGTAAAATCAGGCGGTATATAACAAGCTCTTCCAGTCCCTCTTTCTGAACAGACATTCCCGGCTGCCGGAATGGCTCTGCCATGACGGCTCTCATCGCAGGACATTCATTTTCACCGAAAAATACCGGATGAATCGGTAAAAACCGAAATGGTTGTTTTTTAAAGAAAAATCAAGACATTCAGAAAAAAGAAAAACACGCGCCGATGACAGATGAAAAAAAGGAAAACTCCCCCTTTGGAGAGTTTTCCTGTCAAAAAAGAAGAATAGATCTGATGACTCAGTCCGCCCCTTTTGAATGCATAATCCGTGCCAATCCTGAAAACCGTCATAAAAAAGGGAGAAAAATCTGCCCTTTTTTTGAGTTGGCACAAAAAATGCAGAGTAATAGCCTGATCTTTGCTTTTTGCATTGAGCGGTACTGGCCCGGCAGCCACTCATTTCATGAAGGATGACGCCAGGCCAGAGAATTTTCTTTTTGGAAATTTTAGGAGAGTAGATTTATGGCTACGCAAGAAAAGTATCCCAATCGGTGGGTACAACTTGTACTAGGTATTATTTGTATGGCAACCATCGCCAACTGCCAGTATGGATGGACTTTGTTCGTTGCTCCGATCGAAGATAAATTCCACTGGGCACGTACAGCCATTCAGCTGTCGTTCACGATCTTCCTGTTCTTCGAAACATGGCTCGTGCCACTCGAAGGATGGGGCGTTGACAAATTCGGACCACGTCCTGTCATCATTTTCGGTGCCATCCTGAGCACAATCGGCTGGATTCTCTGCGGAAAGGCAGAAAGTCTGGGCATGCTGTATTTCGCACAGATTCTGACCGGTGCCGGTGCCGGTGCCGTTTACGGTACCTGTTCGGGCAATTCGCTGAAATGGTTCCCGGACAAACGCGGTCTGGCCGCAGGTGCAACCGCGGCAGGTTTCGGTGCCGGTGCAGCCGTTACCGTCATTCCGGTCGCCAACATGATCAACAGCTCCGGCTATGAACAGGCTTTCATCGTATTCGGTATCATCCAGGGCGTCATCATCGCATTTTGCGCACTGTTCATGCCACGTGCCAAACTGCCACCTGGAACGAAGGCCATTCCTAAAGTCATTTCTTCCAAAAAGAATTTCACCCAGACCCAGATGCTCAGACAGCCGATTTTCTGGCTGATCTATATCTGCTTCGTCGGTGTCGCTTCCGGTGGTATCATGGCAACCGCTTCTTTCGGCCCTGTCTCCCGTGACTATGGCCTTGACAAGATCCCGGTCACCCTCCTCGGCGTCACCATGCCGCTGCTGACAATGGCCATGTCCATCGACAACATCTGTAACGGCGCAACCCGTCCTATCATGGGTTACCTGTCCGACCGTTTCGGCCGTGAAAACCTGATGCTCATCGTCTTCGGAGGTGAAGCAGCCGCATTGCTGGGACTGGTGTTCTGGGGCCGTGAACCTTTGGGCTTCATGTTCTTCGCCGCCATGACGTTTGCATGCTGGGGTGAAATCTTCTCGCTGTTCCCGTCCATGTGTGCCGACACATTCGGCTCCAAGTTCGCAGCAGGTAATGCCGGTACGCTCTACACGGCAAAAGGAACCTCTTCCCTGCTCGTTCCTCTGGCTGCCGGTCTGGCCAAGGGCGGCAACTGGAACCGCACCTTCATCCTGTCGGCCTGCATTGCGGCAATCTGTTCCATCCTGTCGTTCTTCGTCCTGAAACCGTGGCGCAGACGCTTCATCGAAGCCAACAACAGGGAAGTCGAAGCACAGGAAGCTGCCGAAGCCGCTTCTTCCAGGTAAATTTTGCCTGTGGGATGGAAAAGCGTCACCGCTTTTCTGTCCTGACCGGCATTCCCACAAGGCGGCAATACCCGGGTATTGCCGCTTTTTTCATGGCCGGCCGCCCCGCTTTCCCTTCCGGCATCCCGTCACCCCCCTCCCCCGACTGACACAGATATGATAAGATTGACAGCTTGTGCAAGAAAGCGGTTTGATACTTCCTCCGGGAAAGCGGTTTAGCCAAACCCGGCCGAACGCACCGTGTTATGGACTGCGACGCTTCACGCCCCGCCCGGAATATATCCTTGTTGGTCACTGCAAACGTTTGAGACATGACGGCAATCCATTGCAATCATGACGGCCTTTACAATGTGGAAGACAGTCATGAGAATGATTTTTTTCATTTTCTGGTCAAATTGACTGACTCTGTCATAGCGGCCGGAACTATCCCGCATCTGGCCGAGGAAACGGCCAGCAGCCTCCATGCCTTTTTCGGGCTGGACTATATCAGCCTTGAAATAGTCGAACCGTCCTCTTTCAGGCTGGATGCGCATTCCTTCACTTTCGACGGGAACAAAGGCTATTCATACGTTACCAGAAGCAAATCCCTGCATGCCACCCTGCTGGGCAGCGTCTTGCGCAAACATGAGAAAATCCTGTTCAACCGGGACGCTATCGTCAATCACTCCGCCAGATGCCCACACATCGCAGACCTTGCCCGGCACGGGTTGCAGGTACTGCTTTATCTGCCTCTGATATCGGCAGGAGAGCTGGTGGGAACGCTTGCCATCGGTACCTTCACTCCCCGTCATTTCACTTCCGAAATCATGGGGCTGCTCAATCGCGTCAGCGCCAGACTTGCCGTCGGCCTTGATGTCCTGCTCGCTCATGAAAAAGCGGACGAACAGATACCCGCATCCCCCAATGAAAGCATCATAAACGGACAGGATATCCACCACGACACCCACAAACACTCCGTCATCGGCCACAGCACTGCCATCCAGTCCATTTTACAGCAGATCGAAATCGTCGCCTCCAGCAACGCCACTATCCTGCTTCAGGGGGAAACCGGTACCGGCAAGGGATTGATCGCACAAACGATACACAATCTTTCCGATCGCAAAAACCGTGACATGGTCAAAATGAACTGTACGGCGATCCCTTCCGAGCTGATGGAAAGCGAGCTGTTCGGTCATGAGAAAGGCGCTTTCACCGGTGCCCTGAACAGGCGCATCGGCCATTTCGAACAGGCGGACAAAAGCACGCTTTTCATGGATGAAATCGGCGATATGCCGCTGGATCTGCAACCGAAGCTCCTGAGCGTATTGCAGGAACACCAGATCAGGCGCCTGGGCAGTGCCGTTACCGTTCCCGTCAATGTACGGGTCATTGCCGCCACAAACTGCGACCTTGTTGCCAAAATCGAAGACAAGACATTCAGAAGCGACCTGTTTTACCGCCTGAACGTTTTTCCCATTACAGTGCCTCCCCTGCGTGAACGGACTGAAGACATTCCGCTGCTGTCCAAATACTTCATCCGAAAATTCGCAAAAGAGATGAACCGCCACATTACCGGCATTCCGTCCGACACACTGGCGCTGATGACCCGTTTGCCCTGGCCGGGCAACATACGCGAACTGGAAAACGTCATGGAACGGGCCGTCATTCTGACGAGTGGCAACACGCTCAATCTGACGCCCGAGGCGCTGCTGAGCTACACCACCCAGAACACTCCCCTCTCCGTCCAGTCTCCCGCCAGGGTGGATATTCCGGATTCCCCCCCCATCCCGCAAACAGACGAAAACACCATTATCCGCGCACTGGAGGAAACAGAAGGCAAAATCGGAGGCAAAAACGGGGCCGCTGCCAGACTGGGACTGAAACGGACAACCCTTCTCGCCAGAATCAGGCGATTCGGCATCAATGCCGACGACTTCCGCAAAAAACAGGGCTGAATTCCTGTCGCCCCACGAAACGAAACGGCAAAAAAGCCGTGACCGCCTGAGAACCTCATTCCCCGACAGACAGCCTGCGCTTGTGGCAAAAACCGCCCTGCGCGGAAAAACACCCATTTCTGCCCTTTTTTCTACCGGTCGCCGGGAGCATTGGCCTGTTCCCTTCGCTTTCCTTTATACTGGCAAAGATTGCCTTGCAGAAAACAAGTAAACACGAGGAAACCGTATGAGCCGCACTATCTGCGTCACTGACGATACTCCACTGGAAAAAGACTTCGATTCCCGCACCGCACTGGCTGAAGCGTCGCGCTGCCTCCTGTGTCACGATGCCCCATGCAGCGAGGCCTGCCCCGCCGGAACCGATCCCGCCAGATTCATCCGGTCATTGCGTTTCAAAAACATCTGGGGGGCGGCTGAAACCATCCGCGAAAACAATCCTCTTGGCGGAAGCTGCGCACTCATCTGTCCCGCCAATGAACTGTGTGAAAGCGCTTGCGTCCGTGCCGGACTCGACCAACCGGTCCGGATAGCGAAACTCCAGCGTTTCGTGACGGAGCAGGAACGCAAAATGGGCATGCATATCCTGAAAACCGGCCCATCCAACGGCAAAAAAGTCGCCTGCATCGGAGCGGGTCCCGCCTCGCTGGCCTGTGCCAGCGTTCTCGCGCGCGAAGGCTGCCGGGTCACGATCCTTGAACAATCGTCCCGACCCGGTGGCATGCTCGCCCTTGGCATCCCGCGCTTTCGGCTGCCACAGGAAACCATCGATTTCGACCTGGCCCAAATCGAAAAGCTCGGCGTTGAATTCCGGTACAACACAACCGTTTCCACAAGCGATCTCGATTTGCTGGTGAAACAGTTCGATGCCGTCTTCATCGGTGCGGGGCTCTGGAAACCGAAAACACTGGATTGTCCGGGAAAAAACCTTGACGGCGTCATCCATGCACTCGATTACCTGCAAAACGCACGCCGGTATGAGCCATCCGAGAAAGGAAACCGGGTCGTCGTCATCGGCGACGGTGACGTCGCGATGGATTGTGCCACGACAGCACAGGCGCTGGGTGCCGAATCCGTCAAACTCGTCTTTTGCCGCCCTATCGCCGACGCATCGGCCAACATCGCCGAAACCCTTCTTGCCGTCAGTATGGGCATTCCTGTCGTGACGGAATTCTTCCCGCAGAAAATCAACGGCAAAAACGGCCGTGTCACCGACATCCATTTTACCGGAGCCGACAGACAATCCGTCATGAACCTGCAAACCGACAAGGTCATCCTTGCCGTCGGTCAGGAAAGAAGTGAAGAACTCGCTGGCGTAACAAAACAAAAAGGAATTTTTTCCGGGGGCGACTGGGCCAACGGCGGCAAAACGGTCGTGGCGGCCATTGCCGAAGGCAGGAAAGCGGCCGCATCCATCATCGACTATCTGGATCTGCCAGCGTAATTCAACAGGAGAAACACATGGCACTGAAAAAAGACCTCTCCATCGACTTTCTGGGCGTTCACTGCGAAAACCCGTTTTTCCTGTCGTCTTCCCCCGTCGGTTCCGATTATGAAATGGTAGCCAAAGCCTTCGATACAGGATGGGGCGGCGTGGCGTACAAAACGGTCGGCATCTTCCTGCCGGACGAATGTTCTCCCCGTTTCGACATCACCGGCAATCCCGGCGGGGCATGGGGGGGCTTCAAGAACATGGAAATGATTTCCGACAAGCCGCTTGACGTGAACCTGAAAAACATGGAACGCCTGAAACGCGAATACCCGCACAAGGTCATGATCGCGTCCATCATGGGCAGCAACGACGACGAATGGCGGACTCTTGCGCAAAAAGTGACCGACATCGGAGCCGACATCATCGAATGCAATTTTTCGTGTCCCCAGATGACCTCCTCCACGATGGGTTCCGACGTCGGGCAGAGCCCCGAACGGGTCGCGCAATATACCGAAGCCGTCTGCCGTGCGACACACCTGCCCGTGCTCGCCAAAATGAC
Source organism: uncultured Oxalobacter sp. (assembly GCA_905202055.1). GTDB lineage: Bacteria > Pseudomonadota > Gammaproteobacteria > Burkholderiales > Burkholderiaceae_D > Oxalobacter. The sequence continues at coordinate 21,734 of CAJKQK010000018.1, read as the reverse complement.
CCCCAACATCGGCCACATGGAAATCCCGGCGATTGCCGCCATCCATGCAGGCGCGAAAGGAATCGCCGCCATCAACACGGTCAAGGCCATCACGAACCTTGACCTCGACTGCCTGAGTCCCATGCCGGTCGTCAACGGAAAGTCATCGATATCGGGCTATTCCGGGCCGGCCATCAAGCCCATTGCCCTGCGCTTCATCACCCAGATGAAACAGCATCCCGAACTGAAAGACATCCCCATCTCCGGGATCGGTGGCATCGTCACCTGGCAGGACGTGCTGGAATTTTTGCTCGTCGGCTCATCCACCATTCAGGTCACGACCGCCGTCATGGAATACGGCTACCGGATCGTCGAAGACATGGCAAGCGGCCTGTCGCACTTCATGGAAGAAAAAGGCATCGAAAGACTCTCCGGCCTCGTCGGCAAGGCCTTGCCCAATATCGTCCCGGCCGATGACCTCGACCGCGACTTCATGGTCATTCCCGGCATCGACAAGACCAGATGCATCGGTTGCGGCCGCTGTGTGGTCTCATGCTTCGACGGGGGCCACCAGGCCATTGACTGGGACGGATACACGCGCACACCGACGGTCAACGACCGCTGTATCGGTTGCCATTTATGCCTGAACGTCTGCCCGGTCGACAACTGCATCCTTCCCGAAAAAACCGCATTCAAGGCGGGGCGCGAACCCCATCCGGTTACGGTCAAACGGCATTACGGTTAAAATGGATAAAATAATACCGACAAAATAAAAACAGGATAATCCACTATGGGAAAAATGACGATTTCCAGCTTCTTCAAGGCATATCGCAGCAACCTCCTGAAGAAAGAAACGAAGAAAAAATACTATTGGGGTTTCATGGGCGACATCCTGGGCGAGCTCATTCTGCCCACCGATGAGGAAATCATCGACTTCGCCCAGCGCGATCTCACCAGTACCGTTGCCCTGCGCTATTTCCTCCAGCCCTGGATCATGCCGGACTTTTTCCTGTTTACGGAAGAAAGCAAGCAACGTATCCGCGATACGCTTGCATGGTACCTGCACCAGCCCGACAAGGAACTGGACAGCATCGTCAATGCCTTCCAGATTCCGATCAATGTCGCTTCCTCAAAGCAGCTTTACACCGTCATCTGGCAGGAATTTTTCCTCTCCGATTTTCCCGACCCGATCGATCCGAAGGATTACGAGGAAGACACCAGCCCGGAATTCATCAATTCGCTTTACAAGATGGCGGAACGTCCCGACTGGTCGGATACATCCTACTACGCCAGCCCGGAACGGATCGGCACGGTCAAGACCGACCTTCTCGAGTGGTACACGCCGGACAGGTCACTGGATGAAATCGAACGGTGGGCGCTGACCGGCGTGCGTCCGAACAACATCCGCGGCCTGAAGTCCGATGCGACAAAATGGCTCGACTGGTACGACATGAACCGTGGAAACGAGCGGGCATTGAAACAGTTCGGGGAATTGCAGGCAAACGGCCTGTTCGTCGACCGGCTGACCCTGACTTTCGACAAGGATATCGGCATCGGTTTTTGCCGGAACGACCACGCCGGTCAAGACAAGACGGGCGCGCTTTCTGTTCGACAAGCTCGGCAACCTGCTCGCCAACTATCCGATCCTGAAATAAACCGCCATTCCCGTCCGGCTGTCCCCTGAACAGCCGGACGATTTCATGCCCGACACCATGTCAAGCATTGTCAAAGACCTGTGGAAGAAGCTGGTCCTCTGGATCGACTGGCCGCCACCGAAACCCCGACCCGGCATCAAATACGTCTGGTGGGAATTTCTCGGCGACATCCTTGACGACCTGACGATGCTCACCGACCGGGAAACCGACGAATTCACCCGGCGCGATTTTTCGAATCCTGACGATATCCGCGAGCTGATCCGCATCTGGATACTCCCCGATTTCGTCCGGTACACTCCTGCCAGCCTGGAAAAAATCAAAAATACCCTCGCCTTCTATCTGGCCACCCGATCCCGGAAACTGGAATGGGTTTTCCCGTCGTTCAACATCCCGCTCGACGTCCCGTCCGCCTATCAGTTCTACACCCTTGTATGGGAAGCGCTGTATGAGGAACCCGTACCCGTTCATATCGATCTGGATATATATGAAGAATGCGGGCGTCTTTCCTTCATCAATTCGCTGGAAAAAACGATGGAAGTACGTTCACCGGCGCAGGCAAAACATCCTTATCCCGAACGCAAGGGACTTATCCTGCCGGATCGCCTGAATCGCCACCACGCAAACATCCCTCTTCAATCCCTGAAAAACCGGGCCCGAAACGGAGACCTTCCGGACGGTACAAAATCAATACCCGCAGACGCCGCACGCTGGACAGATTCCGCCGATCCCGACTATATGCGCCAAACCGCATACGCGCGCTACCAGAGAGGCAGGCAAAATGGCGTCCATATCTCGCGTCTGACCCTGCATTTTAACCAGACTGTCGGGGAAGGCTACCTGAAAGAAAACCCCGATACGTCCGTCAAAACCCGAAAAGCCCGCTTTCTCTTCGACAAGCTCGGCTTTCTGACCGATTGCTATCCCCTCCTTCGATAAAGCGGTGTTCAGGCGTTTTTTTCTACCATCCGGTTGATCAATCGTGCCCGGACACCAATCGTTCTCCTGATTTTCTTTAACACTGGATGATAAAGATTTTGTCCGGCCATTTCTTCCAAAAGAATGTCCGCCTCGATTTCTATTGCATTCGCCATTCGTAATAAATCATTCGACAAAATCCGTTTCGCCACCCGCGTGTCCGGCACCATTTTTTGCCAATCTTCCAACCGTATGGTATCGGGCGAAGCACAACCACCAACCTGCATCGCCATTTTCTTTGCAAGACGCGGATACACGGCAGTACAAACGACATCGTAAAGCGGAGCCAGATCCGGAATTTCTCTACGATAAAGCAGGGAATAATTTTTGGCATGAGCATCCGCGTTTCCCACCAGATAATGAAAAATCACTCTTTGCTGAAACGTTCGCCGATCGGCGGCCGGTCTCCGCGTTACCTTCTGAATCAACGCCTGTGAACTGTCTATTCCCGGCCCACCTTCAGTTTCATATTTAAGTTCCGGCGGCACACTCAGAGCCTGACAGAAATCTTCCTGATGCAAGCGTAAAATCCTGCCATTCCCTTCGCGCACACGATCATAACGTTCAACAAGAATGAATCCGGTATTTCCAGCCATACCTCTGGAAACGACAGGCGCGTCCAATCCCATGCGCGACGCCAGTTTCATGCAGAAAACCTCGTTTTCGACTGTTCCGCTCAATCCTTCGATAAAAGGTTTGAGAATATGTGTTGTCGGCCGTCCGTCTTTTGGTAAAAAAATTTCCCCGTCGATGACACAAACAGCCAGTTTGTCCTGTACTCCAGCAAGAGACAAGCGAACACCTTCCTCACCGCCCAGCAATGGTTTTTGCCGTAACAGGTCAAGCAGTTCTGCAAGACGTTTTCCGTCGAGTGCCTCAAAAGTTTCGGCAGAAAAATCAGGCAACGGTTGTCCTTCCGGCAACAGGGAAAGTGCACCCGCACATTCACCACCGATTATCTCAAGCAAACCGAATGCATTTTTATCGGAAACACCCAACACAGCCGCAAGACGACGTCGCGCACGTTCATCCGGCAACAAACCGGAAAAGTACGGACGGGCAATCCTGTCCGGGTAAGGCTCATCACGTAAAGGCATCGACACTGAAATTGCCATCCCGTTTGAACCCAGATAATCACGGTCATATCTGAAATCAAGTTGGCCATCCTCATTCTGCGCCAGCGTACCCGCCATCTTTTCATGCAGGTAAACATCAAGAATGCGACTCATTCTTCATCTCCTCTTCCGGAGACATCCACAGACAATCCAAGGGTTTGCATGACAGAAAACGCAAGACCGATCTGACAACTGTCCTTTCCTTTTTCCAACTCACGTAAAAACCGGACACCGACACCGGCAAGCGCAGCCAGTTGCTCCTGTGTCAACTTCTGACGCTTCCGTTCGATGCGAACAAGATTGCCAAGTGCAATATGATTTTGTACCGAAGTCATTTTCGTCCCTTTCGGGATGATATTATCCTATAAACAAATAAATTATCCAGAAAAGAACCGATCGGGTTTATTTATTCACAAAACAATTATTCACCGCACAAAAAATCCCGATCGGGATTATCAAAAAATGGTGTAAGGAATAAGTCCAACGAAAAGAACCTTAAAAAGAGCGCCTTGATTTCACTCATTTATTTTTTCCGTCGAAACAGAAGGCAAACCCGAAGACTTCCCCTCCATCTCGATCTCTTTCGTCAGGAAGTAATTCAAAAACGTCCGGATCAGGGCGATGCCGAACAGCTTGATCAGGCCTTCGATATCCGGATCGACCGTCGTATTCAGGATATCGGCGGCCAGCTGGAACTCCAGCGCCATCGCGAGCCAGCGTCCGAAAGTGAGCTTGACTTCGGAATTGATGACAAACCCCTGGCGGGAGCGGATCCCGATATAGACGGTTTTGACAAAGCCAGCCAGCACACAAACGACCGAAGCGGTTTCCAGCACAAATTGCAAAATGCGCACGACCTGAATCAGACCTTCTTTCAAAAATACGATATCCATATTTGCCTCTTCCACCCACTGTTTTTGCTCTGAAACCCTGTGTGCCGAATGCACTTTCCGGATTCAGTTTTTACCCCATCATGGCCGTGGCTGCTTTAATCCGGAACAGACTTTTTGCACAATACATACCTTTAATCCATCGCAACTGACCAGATCGGCAAACCACCTATGATGCAGGAACCATTTCCTGTCACGGGACTCAAAAAGAAACCGGAATTTTCACCTGCAAGCGAGCACAAACATGCGACTGGACAAACCCAATATGAGACTGGTCATTTTCGGTGGCGGCGGAATGATCGGCCGCCCTATCATCGAAGAGGCTTTAAGACGCAATCACGAAGTGATTGCCGTGGATCCTTTTCCCGACCGGATTCCCGTCAAAAACCCGAACCTGACGATCATCCGGACCGACGTCTATTCCGTCGACCGCGTTTGCGATCTGGCCAGAAAAGCCGACGCCGTCATCGTTTCGCACAATCCCGCATTCGAACAGCCGAACCTTTTCGATTCCGTCCTCCAGCTCTACCCGTTCATACTGGAAGGCGTCAAGGAAGCGGGGATCGCAAGAATCCTCTTCGTCGGGGAAGCCGGCACACTTTACGTCAAACCGGGCGTCATGCTCATGGATACCGGCGCCCTGCCGGATGACGAAGCCTCCGGCATCCGCATGCTCGGCGGTTTTTATCTGGACGTCCTGAAACACGAACACGATATCGACTGGGTTTATTTCTCACCGGCTGCAAGCATCGTCCCCGCACCGGCAACAGGCACTTACCGGCTTGGCGAAAACGACCTGATCGCCAATCCCGACGGCCTCTCCCTGATTTCCACCGGGGATTACGCCAGCGCCCTCATGGATGAAATCGACGCGCCGGTACACCATCAGGAACGTTTCACCATCGGATACTGAAAGGCATACACATGAAAAAAGCATTCCATTTTCTGGAAAAACAGGAAGACATGGCATTCGCCACCTGCGACAGACATCACAACCCGAAAGTCCGCGTCCTCGAACTGATGAAGACCGAAGGCCATACACTGTATTTCGCCGTTTCCCCCCTGTCGGAGACCTACGCCCAGTTGCAGGACAACGACCGCGCGGAAGCGCTCGCATGGAAAGGCGGCATTTCCGTGCGCCTTGAAGGGAAAGTGCACTTCGACGTGCCCGACGAAACCTGCCGGGACATCTACAACGAGAGCAAGCTGCTGCAACGCCTCTACACCAGCTACAAGGAACTGGCGTACCTGCGCTTTGTCGCCGGGCGAATGGTGTATTACGACCTGTCCGAAACCCCTCCCATCGAAAATACCTATGATTTCGACAAGGAAGACCTGCCGGTTGCACCCGACCCTTCCGTACTGGAAAACCGCAAATAAAAGAAACCCGCAGCGCATTGAACACATGCTGCGGGACTTGTCCATTTTCAGGCGGCCCTGGCAGGACAGCGGGAAGCCCGACCCTCTTTGCGGAAACGGGACCTTTCCTGCAGGAAATTCCATACCGGGTTAAACTGGATGCTGACTCAGGTTAAAACCGCCTTTGCCAAAGCATGCCAGCATGGCATTCCTGTCACATGACGCGCCAAGGCGTTGGACAATAAAAAGAAGAGGAAAGCAAAATGGAAAAAGTCGATGCCATTATTATCGGATTCGGGAAAGGTGGCAAAACGCTGGCCGCCGATCTCGCCAAACGGAACTGGAAAGTCGCCATGATCGAACGTTCCGACAAAATGTACGGTGGTACCTGTATCACTATCGGCTGCATTCCGACCAAGACCCTCGTCCATCAGGCCAATGAAACCCGATGCCTCACGCATGGCGACAAGGAAGCCGAAAGGCAGCATTACGCCCGGGCCATCGACAAGAAAAACGTGCTGACCGGTATGCTGCGCAAGAAGAATTACCACAATCTGGCGGACAACCCTGCCATCACCGTCTATAACGGCGAAGCCAGTTTCATTTCAGGCAACGCCGTAACCGTCAAACTGGCGGACAACGATTCACTGGAACTCACGTCTGACCATATCTTCATCAATACCGGCGCACGTTCCATCATCCCGGCCATCGACGGCGTCAAAAACAGCAAACGCGTCTATACCAGCACGACCATCATGCAGCTGGAAGAGCTGCCGAAACGGCTCGCTGTCATTGGCGGGGGCTACATCGGACTCGAATTCGCTTCCATGTATGCCGGATTCGGCTCAGAGGTCACCATGCTGGACAACCATGCCGATTTCATCCCTAAAGAAGACCGCGACGTCGCCGCCGCCGTCAAGGCCGTTCTGGAAAAGAAAGGCGTTGAATTCCGCATGAATGCCAAAACCGAATCCATCAGGGACGTCGACGGTGCCGTCAAACTCTCCTGCCACGACACCGAAGGCGGATACAGCTACGAAATCGAGGCCGACGCCGTCCTGCTGGCGACCGGCCGACGCCCTGAAACAGCGGCGCTGAACCTCGGTGCTGCCGGGATCGAAACCGACTCCCGCGGCGCCATCGTCGTCGATTCGCACCTGAAAACGACCAACCCGCATGTCTGGGCTGTCGGAGACGTCAAGGGTGGCCCGCAATTCACCTACATTTCACTGGACGACTATCGCATCATCCGGGACGACCTGTTCGGCAACCATCACCGCAACACGGAAGACCGTTCGACTTTCGCCTATTCCGTGTTCATCGACCCGCCCCTGTCCCGCATCGGACTCGGCGAAGACGATGCGAAGAAACAGGGTATCGACGTCGGCATTGTCCGTCTGCCAGCCGCATCCGTCCCCCGTGCCCATACCCTGGAACAGACCGATGGCATGCTGAAAGCCGTCATCGACAAAAAAACGGGACAAATACTTGGTGCCACCCTCTTCTGCGTGGATTCGTCCGAAGTCATCAATCTCGTGGCCCTGGCGATGAAAACAGGGCAGCCTTACACTTTCCTGCGCGACTTCATCTTCACGCATCCGTCCATGAGTGAAGCCCTGAACGATTTGATGGGACAGCCGTTTTCCTGATTCGTCACCTTGCCAGCCAAAAGCCCCGGAACAATTTGTGCCGGGGCTTTTCCATATCCGAAGACCCGAATCTCTTTCCGTTTGAAAAACGGGATAAGTGTCTGCTTTTTTTAACGCATTTCCCCTCCCGGTAGGCTAATTTGTAAAACTATGTAACAGTTTGAAAAATCCGGCTTGAATACCGGAAATAACTGGACATACAATGCTCTGGAACAAACGTTTCCCAAACATCGGGTTCAATGGACGGATTGGAAAACACCTGTCAGGTGTTTGCAGACAGGCCATCCTTTTACAGTGGAGATACATCGACTGCGCTAAAGCTTTCCGTTTTACCATTACAACTTCCCTTAAAAGTCACGTCTGGTGCAAACATGCTTCGTTTTACACAGAAATCCCGCCGCCTTCTCTTCATCGCCATCGCCGTTCTCGCTACCCTGCTCGTCATCTGTGGAATAGTCTGGGTCGTCGCCAAGAACCGGGGCACACCGCCACGCGGCCCGGCGGTCGCCGTCGGGGTTTCGACTGTCCGGCAAGGTGACGCGCCCCTTCAGCTCAATGCACTTGGCACCGTCAATTCCACTTATACCGCCGTCGTCCGCAGCCGCGTGGACGGCCAGCTGATGAAAATACACTTCAGGGAGGGCCAGCTGGTGAGAGAAGGTCAGCTGCTCGCCGAACTCGACGCCCGCCCCTACAAGGCCGCCCTGCTGCAGGCGGAAGGCCAGCTGATGCGTGATTCCGCCCTCCTGCAAAACGCGAAAATCGACTTGCAGCGCTACAAACAGCTTCTCGAACAGAATTCCATTGCCAGACAACAGGTCGATACGCAGGCCGCCCTCGTCAAACAGTATGAAGGCACCGTCCGGCTCGATCAGGGCGCGGTCGACAACGCGAAACTGCAACTTGCCTACAGCCGCATCACGGCTCCAATTTCCGGTCGTGTCGGTTTGAGACAGGTCGATCCCGGCAACATCGTCCATGCAACGGACACCAATGGTATCGTCACCATCACACAGGATGAGCCGATCAACGTCGTTTTCGCCGTCCCTGAAATCGATCTCACGCAGGTATTGAAAGCCCGTGCGACCAACCCGAACCTCACGGTCGAGGCATGGGACCGGGACAATAAAAACAAACTGTCCGAGGGAACGATTCTGGCCATCGACAACCAGCTGAGCACCGAGACGGGCACCATCAGCCTGAAATCGAAATTCGACAACAAAAACCATGAGCTTTTCCCGAACCAGTTCGTCAACGTGCGCCTGCATCTCGGTTCGCAAGCCAATGCCATCACGATCCCGACTGTCGCCGTCCAGCTGGGCAAGCCCGGCCATTACGTCTATCGCGTCAATCAGGATGAAACCGTCTCGCTGACGAAAGTGAAAATCGGCGCGACCTCAGGTGAAAACACCATTGTCGAGGATGGCCTCGAACCGGGACAAGTCGTCGTGATCGACGGACTGGACAAGCTGCGCGACAAATCGAAAATCCGCATCGTCGACCGGAGTGCCGAAGCCGCCGCAATCGAAACAGACAAAAAAGCGGCCGGACAGAAACAGGAAACGCCTGCAAAAACCGGTGAAAACGGCGAAGCCGGAAAAACAGCAGCCCCTGCCGCCAGCACAGGCGAGGCCGGAAACGGAACCGGCGCATCCCGCCAATAAGCTGAAAGCCAGAGGCCGGCATGAATCCTTCCCGCCCGTTTATTCTCCGACCGGTCGCCACCATCCTTTTCATGGTCGCGATCCTGCTTTCCGGTCTTGTCGCATGGCGTTTGCTGCCGGTCGCCGCACTTCCCGAAGTCGATTACCCGACCATTCAGGTCGTCACCTATTATCCGGGAGCCAGCCCCGAAGTCGTCACCTCGACGATCACCGCCCCGCTGGAACGCCAGTTCGGCCAGATGCCGGGTCTGGAACAGATGTCGTCTTCCAGTTCCAACGGCGTCTCGGTCGTCACGCTGCAATTCGCCCTCTCCCTGACGCTCGACGTGGCGGAACAGGAAGTGCAGGCGGCGATCAACGGAGCGACCAACCTGCTCCCGTCCGATTTGCCCAACCCGCCGATCTATAACAAGGTCAACCCGGCGGATACGCCGATCCTGACGATTGCCGTCACGTCACCGACATTGCCGATGACGAAACTCGAAGACCTTGCCGATACGCGGCTTGCGCAAAAACTGTCACAGGTTCCCGGTGTCGGCCTTGTCTCCATCAGCGGCGGCCAGCGCCCCGCCGTGCGGATTGCCGCCAACTCGAAAGCGCTCGCCGCCAAAGGCCTGACGCTTGAAAACGTCCGCACTGCCGTCGTCGGCGCGAACGTCAATCAGGCGAAAGGCAGCTTCGACGGCCCCCTGCAGGCCTCGACCATCGACGGCAACGACCAGTTGAAAACCGCTTCCGAATTCGCCAGTATCATCATCGCTTACCGCGACGGTTCGCCCGTGCGCCTGTCCGATGTGGCGACCGTTTTCGATGGCGCGGAAAACGCACGCCTCGCCGCATGGGCGGGCAATACCCCTTCCGTCATCCTGACCGTCCAGCGGCAGCCCGGAGCCAACGTCATCGGCGTTGCCGACCGGATCAAGAATATCCTCCCTGCCCTGCAAAACAGCCTTCCCGCTTCGGTCGATGTCAACGTCCTGTCCGACCGGACAACGACCATCCGTGCCTCGGTCGAAGACGTGGAATTCGAACTCGTACTGGCCATTGCGCTCGTGGTCATGGTCGTGTTCGTTTTCCTCCGGAACATGACGGCGACGGTCATCCCGGCAGTCGCCGTGCCGCTCTCGCTCGTCGGCACCTTTGGCGTCATGTACATGCTCGGATTTTCGATCAACAACCTGACCCTGATGGCCCTGACGATCGCGACCGGCTTTGTCGTGGACGACGCCATCGTCATGATCGAAAACATCGCCCGCTATATCGAGGAAGGCGACGACCCGATGGAAGCCGCCCTGAAAGGCTCGAAACAGATCGGTTTCACGATCATTTCCCTGACGGTATCGTTGATCGCCGTGCTGATCCCGCTGCTCTTCATGGGCGACGTCATCGGTCGGCTTTTCCGTGAATTCGCCGTCACGCTTGCCGTCTCCATCCTGATTTCCGCCGTCATCTCGCTGACCCTGACGCCGATGATGAGCGCACGGCTGCTGAAACACGTCCCTGAGGAAAACCAGAACAAATTCTTCAAAGCCAGCGGCCACTTCTTCGACCGGGTGATCGCCGAATACGCCAAATGGCTGAACCGGGTACTCGACCACCAGAAACTGACGCTCATGGTCGCCGTCGGCACCATCGTCGTCACCGCTCTCCTCTATATCGTCATCCCGAAAGGTTTCTTCCCGCTTCAGGACACCAGCGTCATACAGGGCGTTTCCGAAGCCACACAGTCCATTTCCTTCGACGCGATGACCCGCCGTCAGGAACAGGTTGCCGACCGCATCCTGCAAGATCCTGCCGTGCTTTCCCTGTCGTCCTTCATCGGAGTCGACGGCACCAATGCCGCTCCGAACAACGGCAAAATGCTCATCAACCTGAAACCGAAGAGCGAACGGGAAGACATCAACACCGTCATGAGCCGCCTTGCCGAAACCGTCGCCGACATTCCGGGCATGACGCTATACCTGCAACCGGTGCAGGACATCAGTATCGACAGCCGCTCTTCACGTACCCAGTACCAGTTCACCTTGCAGGCGAACAGCCAGAAAGAACTGTCGGAGTGGACACCGAAACTCGTCGAACAGTTGAGGCAAATCCCCGAACTGACCGACGTCGCCAGCGACTTGCAGGAAAACGGGCTTCAGGCTTACGTCAACATCAACCGTGACACGGCTTCCCGTCTCGGCGTCACGACAGCCGACATCACCAATGCCCTGTACAACGCTTTCGGCCAGCGGCTGATTTCGACTATTTACACCCAGACGAACCAGTACCGCGTCGTGCTCGAAGTCCAGCCGGACGAGATGCTCGACCCGTCCGCCATCAGGGGCATTTACGTCAGGACTGCCAGTGGCGCGACTGTTCCGCTCGATACGATGGTCACCATCGAACAGCGCCCGGCCATTCTCGCCATCAACCATTTGGGCCAGTTTCCGACGGCGACGGTTTCCTTCAACCTCGCCAAAGGAGCGTCGCTTTCCGGGGCAGTGGACGCCATCACGGAAACGGAAATGGAAATGGGCCTGCCCGCCAGCATCCAGACCCGTTTCCAGGGCGCGGCGATGGCTTTCCAGTCTTCCCTGTCTTCCACACTCTGGCTGATCCTCGCCGCCATCGTCACGATGTATATCGTGCTCGGCATCCTGTATGAAAGCTACATCCACCCGATCACCATTCTGTCCACCCTGCCGTCCGCCGGTATCGGTGCCCTGCTGGCCCTGATGCTGTTCGGCAAGGATTTGTCCGTCATCGCCATCATCGGCATCATCCTTTTGATCGGCATCGTCAAGAAAAACGCCATCATGATGATCGACTTCGCACTGGTTGCCGAACGTGAGGAAGGCATGTCACCGCGTGAAGCCATTTATCAGGCCTGTCTCTTGCGTTTCCGCCCGATCATGATGACGACGATGGCCGCCCTGCTGGGTGCCCTGCCCCTCATGTTCGCGATGGGTATCGGTTCCGAAATCCGCAACCCGCTCGGCATCACGATGGTCGGTGGCCTTCTGGTTTCGCAGGTGCTGACGCTCTTCACTACCCCCGTCATCTATCTGTATTTCGACCGGCTGGCGCGGCGTGTCGGGCACCATCGTGACAAAATCACCGGCTCTGCCGAAGACTGACGGGAGAGTCCGATGACATTCTCCGAAATCTTCATCCGGCGACCCGTTGCAACGGTCCTGTTGACCATTGCGATCCTGCTGGCCGGAGCGGTGGCATTCAAATACCTGCCCGTTTCCCCGCTGCCACAAGTCGATTTCCCGACTATTCAGGTCAATGCCAGCCTGCCGGGTGCCAGCCCTGAAACGATGGCGGCCACCGTCGCGACCCCGCTCGAGCGCTCTCTCGGACGAATTGCTGGCATCACGGAAATCACCTCGACCAGTACGCTGGGCTCGACCAGCATCGCCCTCCAGTTCGAGCTCGACCGCGACATTGACGGGGCCGCACGGGACGTCCAGTCCGCGATCAACGCCGCCCGGGCGCTGTTGCCGACCGGCATGCCGTCGAACCCGACCTACCGCAAGGTCAACCCGGCCGACGCGCCGATCATGATCCTGTCGATGACCTCCGACTCCCTGACCCGCGGGCAGATGTACGACGCGGCTGACACCATCATCGGCCAGAAACTGATGCAGCTTGAAGGCGTCGGCAATGTCATCGTCGGGGGCGGTTCGCAGCCTGCCGTGCGTGTCGAGCTGCATCCGCAACAACTGTCGAACTACGGTATCAGCCTCGAGGACGTCAGAAACGTCATCACGAACACCAACGTCAACCGGCCCAAGGGCTTCCTGCAAAATGACGAACACTCCTGGAAAGTCGAAGCAAACGACCAGGCCAGAAAAGCCGCCGATTACCAGCCACTGATCGTCAGTTACAAAAACGGCAGGGCCGTGCGCCTCTCCGACATCGCCGACGTCAACGATTCCGTGCGCGACCTGCGCAATGCCGGGATGGTCGGTGACCAGCCCTGCGTCATGCTGATCATCTTCCGCGAGCCGGGTGCCAACATCATCGAAACCGTCGAACGCATCAACGACATCATGCCCCAGTTGCGCGCCTCGATTCCCGAAGCGATCAACCTGAACCTCGTCATGGACAGGACGCCGACCATCCGCAGTTCGCTCTCCGAAGTCGAAACGACACTGGTCATTTCGATTGCCCTCGTCATTCTGGTCGTATTCCTGTTCCTGCGGAACGGCCGGGCGACGGCGATTTCGGCGATTTCCGTGCCTGTCTCGCTCGTCGGGACGTTTACGGTCATGTATCTGGCGGACTTTTCACTGAACAATCTCTCCCTGATGGCCCTGACGATTGCCACCGGCTTCGTCGTCGACGACACCATCGTCGTGCTGGAAAACATCATGCGCCATATAGAAGGGGGCATGAAGCCCCTTGACGCGGCCCTGCGGGGCGCAAGGGAAGTGGGTTTTACCGTCATGTCGATCAGTATTTCGCTGATCGCCGTCTTCATCCCCATCCTGTTGATGGGCGGCATCATCGGGCGGCTCTTCCGTGAATTCGCCATCACCCTGTCGGCGACGATTCTGGTCTCGCTTGCCATTTCGCTGACGACCACGCCGATGCTGTGCGCACTCTGGCTGAAATCGAAAGACAAGCACAAGCCAGGCAGGCTCTACCATGCCAGCGAACACCTGTTCACCAGCCTGCAAATGGCTTACGGCCGCACCCTCAAATGGGCCATCGACCACCGGCGCACCATGATGCTGATCCTGATCGCCACCGTCGCCTTCAACGTTTTCCTGTACATCGTCGTGCCGAAAGGCTTCTTCCCGCAACAGGATACCGGCCGCCTCATGGGCATGATCCGCGCCGACCAGAGCATCTCTTTTGCCGCCATGCAGAAAAAGATGCAGACCTTCATCAGGAAAATCAGCGAAGACCCCGGTGTCGATCAGGTCACAGGCTATACCGGTGGAGGCCAGCGCAACAATGCCCGCATGTTCATCGCCCTGAAACCCCTCTCGCAGCGGGACGATACCGCCGATCAGGTCATCGCACGCCTGCGCAAAAACCTTGCTTCCGAACCCGGTGCCACCCTCTTTTTGCAATCCATTCAGGATATCCGCATGGGCGGCCGCATGGCGAATGCCCAGTACCAGTACACGCTTCAGGGCGACAATCTTGCCGAACTGCGCGAATGGACGCCTAAAGTTTTCAGCGCGCTATCGAAACTGCCGATGCTTGCCGACCTGAACACCGATCAGGAAATCAAAGGCCTGCAAACCATGCTCGTCTTCGACCGCGACGCGATGGCGCGGCTTGGCCTCACGCAAAAAGCCGTCGATGAAATCCTCTACGACGCATTCGGACAGCGGCAGGTTTCGACCATCTATAACGAGCTGAACCAGTACAAGGTCGTCATGGAAGTCGCCCCGCAATACTGGCAAAGCGCCGAAGCACTGAAAAACATCTATATCCAGACACCGGCGAGTGGCCCGACCCCGCTGTCGGCCATCGCCCGCTGGGAACCGGTCAATGAATCGCTCTCCGTCAACCATCAGGGACAGTTCGCCTCAACGACCCTCTCGTTCAACCTGCCACCGGGAAATTCCCTCTCCGACGCGACGATGGCCATCGAACAGACCCTTTCCGACATCGGACTGCCCTCTTCCATCGTCGGCAGCTTCCAGGGAACCGCGAAAACCTTTCAGGATTCCATGAGCAGCCAGCCCTGGCTGATCCTCTTCGCACTCGTCGCCGTCTATATCGTACTCGGCATGCTCTATGAAAGCTTCATCCATCCGATCACCATTTTATCCACCCTGCCGTCCGCAGGTGTCGGGGCATTGCTTGCCCTGATCCTTGCGGGAAGCGAGTTTTCCGTCATCGCCCTGATCGGCGTGCTGCTGTTGATCGGTATCGTCAAGAAAAACGCCATCATGATGATCGACTTCGCCCTTGTCGCCGAACGTGAGGAAGGCCTGTCGCCCGAAAACGCGATCTTTCAGGCTTGCCTTTTGCGTTTCCGTCCGATTATGATGACCACAACGGCCGCCCTCTTCGGTGCATTGCCGCTGGCGCTGGGTCGCGGTGACGGGGCTGAAATGCGCATCCCGCTGGGAATATCCATCGTCGGCGGCCTGATCCTGTCGCAATTGCTGACCCTGTACACGACACCTATCGTCTATCTGTATCTGGACAAGATACGCCAGCACGCCGCCAGACGCCGCGCGCTGAAAAAACCGAATGCATCGAAAACCGTATGACCGGACTCCGCCTATGAAAACCGATTTGCCAAGCAAAAACGCCATACCGAAGAACAGAATGACCATCAACAGGCTGTTCGCATACACCCGGATTCCCCGCATCAGGCCTGCACTGACTATGGCCCTGTGCGCCGCCACCCTTGCCGGTTGCGCCGTCGGCCCCGACTACGTCACACCGCCAATGGACGTACCGGCCACCTACAAGGAAGACAGCCTCTGGAAAACGGCCAAACCGGCAGACGAATACCCGCGCGGGGCGTGGTGGAGCGTTTTCAAAGACCCGGAACTCGACCGGTTGATGATTCTCCTGAACAAACAGAACCTGACCATCGCGCAGGCCGAAGCCCAGTACCGGCAGGCACAGGCCTTGCTGCGGCAGGCACAGTCCAGCCTCTTCCCGAGCCTGTCGCTTGACGCCTCCAGGACACGCGGATTCCAGTCGAACACCAGCACCTCGGCCAGTACGCAAAACGCCTTCGTCGGCAACCTGTCATGGGAAATCGACGTCTGGGGAGGCATCCGCCGCAACGTCGAAGCGGGCGAAGCCGGAGCACAGGCCAGCGCCGCCCAGCTCGAAGCCATCAGACTGTCCTCGCAGGCACAGATGGCGACCGCTTACCTGCAACTCGTCATCACCGACCGGCAGGTCAAACAGCTGGAAGAAAGCGAAACCCTGCTTGCCGAATCGCTCAGGCTGACCCAAAACCAGTTTGCGGTCGGCATCGTCTCGGACGCCGACGTGGCGCAGGCCGAAAGCCAGCTGAAAACGGCACAGGCCGCCACCGTCGACATGAAACTGGCGCGCAGCCAGCTCGAACACGCCATTGCCGTCTCCATCGGACAGCCCCCGTCCACCCTGACCATCGACATGGCGAAAGCCGATCCATACCTGCCGCAGATTCCTGCCGGGCTGCCTTCGACCCTGCTCCAGCGCCGTCCTGACGTCGCCTCTGCCGAACGCAAGGTCGCGCAGGCCAACGCCCTGATCGGCGTGGCGAAATCCGCCTTCTTCCCGGCCCTGTCCATCTCGGCCTCCGGCGGGTTCCGCAATTCCTCATTCGCCGACCTGTTCACGGTGCCCAACCGCATCTGGTCGATCGGCCCGCAAATCGCCCTGTCCATCTTCGACGCAGGCTTGCGCAGCGCCCAAACCGATCAGGCCATCGCCGTCTATGACGAAACCGTCGCCACCTACCGCCAGAAAGTGCTGACCGCCTTCCAGGAAGTCGAGGACAACCTTGCGGCACAGGCCATGCTCGGTGACGCCTCCGACATGCAAACCGCGGCGTTGAATGCGGCGAAACGGGCCGAGACCATCACCATGAACCAGTACAGGGCCGGCGTCGTCAGTTACCTCAACGTCCTGATCGCCCAGAACACCCGCATCGCTGCCGAAAACACCCTGTACAACGTCAAAAAACGCCAGTTCACCAGCAGTGTCGCCTTAATCGCCGCCATTGGCGGGCAGTGGGACACGGCAAAACCGAAAGCAAAATTGACCGGCACGGCAACACCGGAAAAACCGGACCCAAAAACGGAAATGAAAAGTTAGAGCGACACGCTCCTGGCTTGCCGGATAAAAAAAGAAGCAAGTTTTACCTGTAAAGCATCACGGAAATTTAGTTTTGGCATACCCTTTGCGGGTTTGCCTGATAATCCCAGCTTTCATATTGCAGGGGCAGACTGTTCAATAATTGCCTGTATGACTGCCATTTAGGCAGATGCTGATCCATCAGTCCGGTAAACCGTTCATTATGAGCCGGTTCCAACATATGTACCAACTCATGCACCACGATATATTCCAGACATTCACGGGGCTTCTTGGCCAGTTCGGTATTCAGGCGGATCGTTTTGGCTCGTGGGTTACAACTGCCCCATTTTGTTTTCATGCGACGCACAAAAAACCGGTTAACCCTGACACCGATTCTTTTTTCCCATTTGGACAACAGGGAAGGTACTGCCTCCTTAATCAGCCCGCGATACCAACCATCCATTATTTCCTGATTTTTTCTTCTGTCACTGCTATTGCGTACCTGGAAAATCAGACGGCGGTGTTTCAACTCAATCCGTGGAGAGGTATCAGCCTCAACAATCTGCATCAGATAACGCTCACCCCATACATAGTGACTTTCCCTGTTCAAATACTCCCGTGGGGTTTCCCTGTCCTGTCCGATCAATATTTTCTGCTGCGTCCGAATCCAACCCATTTTCGCAATCAAAAAGAGACGAAGCGTATCCAGCTTCATATGGGCGGGTGCCGCAAGCGTCACCCTGCCAGAGGGCGGATGTACGCTGAGATGGACGTTTTTAATATCCTTTCGGACAACGTCCACAGCAATGTCAGCGATTTGTACCCGGGATTTCACCAATATTCTTCCTGCAACGAGATGATCGAAAAAATACGTTCAACCTCTTCGGCATTATTGTCAAGCAAAGGCAACAAAGCCGACTTGATTGCCCTTTCCTTGATCACATTACCGCGCCAGCCATGAGGCTTGACCACTCGAACAGTTTCATCAAGTTTCAGGGCCAGCGTCTTGTTGTTCCCCAAATTGTTAAACAATGCCCGTTTTCCCGCCGTATTCAGATCAGACGGCATATCTGCCGCCGTTCCTGTCTGTACACGTTTTGCCAGATCAGCGATTTCTGCCAGAAACTTTTCATACTCAATTCGTTTTTCCCGTAAATCATGCAGGATCTCCGTTAACAGGACAGACATCGTGTCGTAAAATGCCGGATCGCTCAGATGATCTTTCATTATTTTGCGACGTACATTATTCGCAATCGTTTCGGCAATCGCCTCATGACTGTTTTTGATACCTTGCGGCAAACTGTTGATCGCTTCGGCAATACCGCTTTTCACGATCAGATCGAGCAAACCGGTTTCGCCAAACTCCGATATGATGCGCGATTCAGAAGCTTCGATATACGTATCAATCAGATGACGCATATCCGCTTCATAAGCTTTAAGATCAATCGTTTCCCCGCTGGCGTGCCTGATCAGATCGCGTAATTTGACGTAATTGTTGACGTCGCATTTAATATCGTCAATGTCAGCTTGCGAATAACCGGCCTGTGGCAAATCGTCTGAAATACCGGCATATGCCCTGACCAGAGCAGCCACGGATTTATACAAAGTCACCCGTTGCACTTCGCTTGTTTTCAGCTCTTCAGGAATTTCCGTATTGCCACAAAAATAATGAATATAATCCAGCTCGTTTTTGGGCGGTTGAACCGGATCACACAACATGGCCAGCGCTTCCAGCGCCCCATCCAGCCGTTCACGCCCTTTTTCAAGCCGGCTTTGCATCAGAATTTCGGAATTGCCCTCTGTCGAATCGTCGTCGATTTCCGAGGTATATACCGCAATAGCCCCTTGCAGTTTTTTAAACAAATCCTTGTAATCCACAATATAACCAAACGATTTGTCATCACCGTCCAGCCGGTTGGTACGGCAAATTGCCTGAAACAAACCATGATCCTGCATCGTATGGTCAATATAGAGATAAGTACAGGTTGGTGCATCAAACCCGGTCAGCAACTTGTTCACGACAACGAGCAATTTCATATTGGCTGGCTGTTTTGTGAACAAGGCTTTTACCTGATCCTCGTACGTTTCCGCTTTGCTCTTGCCGGAGTCAGGCGCAATATCCTGAAGCAGCGCGGTGTACGTATTATAAATAAACTGCTTTTCGGTTTCGGTATTGGCTCCGGTTTCTTCCAGTGTCACATCCTGTGAATTCGGATTATAGGACGTCACCAGGGCACACTTGCCCTTGAGACTGGTCTCCTGAAGCAGCTCAAAATATTTGCATGCCTCGAAAATACTGGAAGCCACAAGAATGGCATTCCCTCTCTGGCTGGACAGGCGCGGCTTGACAGTGAAATCAAACACGATATCGTTAATCACCCGTCCCATACGGGAACGCGAGCTCAACACCTTTTGCATCGTTCCCCATTGTTCACGCAATGCTGCCTTTTGCCAGTCATTCAAGCCTTTTGTTTTCGCTTCAAACCAGGCATCAATCTTGTCCTGTGAACCCAGCGCCTGCTCGATATCCCTCGCTTCATACACAAGATCAAGCACTACGCCGTCTTCCACCCCTTCATTGAACTTATAGGTATGGATATAATCGCCAAAGACTTCCAGCGTGGTCGCTTTATCCGCTTTCAGCAACGGCGTTCCGGTGAAACCGATGAACACCGCCCCCGGCAACAAGGCTTTCATGGTTTTGTGCAGCTTGCCACTCTGGGTACGGTGACATTCATCCACAAAAACAAACAACTCCCCTGTCGCAGGGCTCGGCTGTTTTTTCAGTTCCTCAATAAATGCATCAAAATTTTCAACATCACGTTTGCCGAACTTGTGGATCAACGAACATAACAGGCGTGATTTGCTCTGACCCAGTTGCGTCATCAAATCGCGTCCACTGCTGGTGCGGTAAATCGCCTCTCCGCTATCCATGAACACATTTTTGATCTGCTTGTCCAGTTCAGTACGGTCGGTCAATATCAGCACACGGGCATGGGGTTTGTTTTCCAGAATCCACTTGGCCAACAGCACCATCACAATACTTTTTCCGCTGCCCTGCGTATGCCAGATAATGCCGCTCCTGTAAGCGTTGACATAATCCTGCGCAGCCCTGATCCCAAAATACTGATGAACACGAGGCAGTTTTCTGACACCGGCATCAAACAGGGTGAAATCGTGAAACAACTCCAGCAAGCGCTCCCTGCGGCACATTTTCAACAGATATTTATCCAGCTTGAACTGACTGTCATCGGCCTCGTCTTCTTTCCATTGCAAAAAATACTTTTCTTCCGTCTTGATCGTCCCGTATCGCAAGCCCTCGGAATCATTACCGGCAAATACAATTTGCACGGTCGAAAAAAACCACTCGTTAAACTCCTTTTGCTGATTGGACAATAACTGGCGTATACCATTACCGATGGAGGTATAACTGTTTTTCAGTTCAATCATCCCCACCGCAATCCCGTTCAGATACAAAACCAGATCCGGCCTTCGTTCCTGATTACCCAGCAGAGTCACCTCTTCCGCGATGGCAAAGTGGTTTTTTTCAGGATTTTTCCAGTCAACCAGCCAGATGGTGTCTGTCAAAACCCCCGCTTCCGTTTTGACAGGCACGCCATAACGCAGCAGGCTGTAAACCGATTTATTATTGTCGTAAAGGCTGCGATTGGGATTATTGGCTTCCGTTCGAAGCTGATGAAGGGCGCGGCTGACATGAACAGTGGTATAACCGGCAGAGATGAGATAGGCAGAAAGCAAACCGTCTTCAATATTACTATTGTCACGATCAGTCCAATCTCCAAGATACTGGTAACCCAGATCATCACGGAACAGGTCAATCACACGGTTTTGAGTCTTTCGTTCCGGGCTTATCGGTTTAATCATGGCTAGCCTTCCTGTGCAATCAATCTTGTTTTACCCGTCAGCAGTTCCTGCATCATCCCCTGCTTGATATTTTGCGTTTTTGTACGGCGTTCTTCAAGAGCTTCTATCTCCGCATCCATATCGGACAGGACTTTGGCAATGGCGGTTTGTTCAATAGATTTTGGGATAGCAAACTCAATATTTTCAATTGTCCGGGCATTCAGACTAGGGACGCCAGAAGCTTCATTGTAAAGCATCCAATGAACCAAATTAAAACGATAATAAAGAAATTTTGCGCTGTTTTTGTCTTTTATTACTGAATAAAAAAGGGTATCCACTGTCCAAAACGGCGTAGCTATATATTGAGGACGATCAATTGTTCCTTTACGTCCGATAAGAACGGATGGTTTGTCGTACAGAAAATAATTCGTGGTTCCGATCTGACCACCTGTGGCTAGTATTGGATAAGCTCCGCCGACAACCTCAACATTACGCTGGTTTTTACCATGACAAATAGTTAAAACATCTCCCAACCGCTTCACCTCCCACTCACCGTCGAACCCGGGCAAGCGTTTTTTTCCAGTCAGAAGTTCCTGCATGGCAGCCTGTTTGATGTCACGCTTTTTGGCAATGAGACGATCCAGAGAATCCAGCAGGGCATCCATATCGGACAGGACAGTGGCAATGGCGGTTTGTTCTTCTGGTTGAGGTATGTCAATCTGAAGTTTTTCAATATCTTTTTTTGAAAACTCAAGAAAGGTGGAACCAATAGAAAATTGCAACAGCTTATCTTTTAAGGTTAGTACCTTGTAATACATAAACTCGT